>VBCM01000091.1 GCA_005883675.1 Betaproteobacteria bacterium | reverse complement strand
TAGCGGATCTTGGGCTCGCGCGTGTCGAGGTCATAGACCGCCGCGTCCTTCACCTCGAAGAGGATCTTGCCGCCGGCGGCAAGGCGCGCGGCGACGAGGTCCTTGATCACCTCGTGCTGCGCGTAGACCATGATCGCGCGGCCGCCGGTCAGGCTGGGGAAATCGATGCGATGGCTGCGCCCGCCGAAGCGTAAGTAAATCCCCTGGTGCACGAACCCCTCGCGCTGCATGCGCTCGCCGACGCCGCTCGCTTTCAGCAGGTCGACCGTGCCTTGCTCGAGCACGCCGGCGCGGATCGTCGCTTCGATCTCCTGGCGGCTGCGGGTCTCGATCACCACCGAGTCGACGCCGTCCAGCTGCAGGAGGTGCGAAAGAAGCAGGCCCGCCGGCCCCGCCCCCATGATGCCGACCTGGGTGCGCATCAGAGCACCGTCCAGAGCGCGATCAGCACGAGCGCCGTGGCCCAGGCGGCGCCGATCGCGAGCCAGGCGCCTTTGCCGAGTCGCGGGGCACGCGCCTCGATCTTGCGCGAGCGCGCGCGGCAGTCGGCGAGCACCGGCGCGGGAACGAAGCGCACCGCGAACGCGATGGCGAGCGGGATGAAGATGAGATCGTCGATGAAGCCGACCACCGGGATGGCGTCGGGGATGAAATCGACCGGCGTGAGCGCATAGGCGACGCAACCGGCGATGACCAATCTGGCGTACCAGGGCGTGCGGGGATGGCGCATCGCGAGCGCGAGCGCCAGGAGCTCGCGTTTGACGGCGCGGGCGCGCTCGGCGAGGGTGGCGAAAACGCTCATGTTAGATTTTGCGCATGCCGCGTAACGATTATCTGGAGCGGATCCTCAAGGCGCGGGTGTACGACGTGGCGATGGAAACGCCGCTCGAGCCCGCGCGGGCGCTCTCCGCGCGGCTGCAGAACCGGCTGCTGATCAAGCGCGAGGACCTCCAGCCGGTATTCTCGTTCAAGCTGCGCGGCGCCTACAACAAGATGGCGGCGCTGCCGCGCTCGCGCCTACAGCGCGGCGTGATCGCCGCGAGTGCGGGCAACCATGCGCAGGGCGTGGCCCTTGCCGCGCAGCGCCTGGGCTGCCGCGCCACCATCGTCATGCCGGTCACCACGCCGCGCATCAAGGTCGATGCGGTGCGCGCGCGCGGCGCCCAGGTGCGCCTGCACGGCGACTCGTACGCCGAGGCGTACGCCGAGGCGCTGCGGCTGAAACGCAAACGCGCGCTCGCCTTCGTGCACCCGTACGACGATCCGGAAGTGATCGCCGGGCAGGGCACGGTGGGCATGGAGATCGTGCGCCAGCATCCCGGGCCGCTCGACGCGATCTTCGTCCCGGTGGGTGGCGGCGGTCTCATCTCCGGCATCGCGGCCTACGTGAAGCGCGTGCGCCCGTCGGTGCGCGTCATCGGCGTGGAGCCGGCCGATGCCGACGCGATGACCCGGTCGCTGAAAGCGGGCAGGCGCGTGCGCTTGGAGCATGTGGGCCTCTTTGCCGATGGCGTGGCGGTGAAGGAGGTGGGGCGGGAGACGTTTCGCCTGTGCCGCGAGCTGGTGGACGACATGGTGCTCGTCGACACCGACGAGATGTGCGCGGCGATCAAGGACGTGTTCGAGGACACGCGCGTGGTGCTCGAGCCCGCCGGCGCCTTGGCCGTCGCGGGCGCCAAGGCATGGGTCGAGCGCCATGGCGCACGCGGCAAGACGCTCGTCGCGATCGCCTCGGGGGCGAATACCAATTTCGACCGGCTGCGCTTCATCGCCGAGGAGGCCGAGCTCGGCGAGCATCGCGAGGCGGTGCTCGCGGTGACCATTCCCGAGCGGCCGGGCAGCTTCAAGAAGTTCTGCGCCACGCTCGGCGGCAGCAACATCACGGAGTTCAACTACCGCATCGCGGACTCCCGCGTGGCGCACATCTTCGTCGGCATCGAGGTCGACGGGCGCGGGCAGAGCGAGCGCATCGTGCGCAATCTGCGGCGTCATGGGCTCACGACGCTCGACCTGTCCGACAACGAGATGGCGAAGCTGCATCTGCGGCACATGGTCGGCGGCCGTGCGCCGTTTGCGAAGCACGAGCTGCTCTACCGCTTCGAGTTCCCCGAGCGCCCGGGCGCGCTGATGCAGTTCCTGCAGCACTTGAGGAGCGACTGGAACATCAGCCTCTTTCACTACCGCAACCATGGCGCCGACTACGGCCGCGTGCTCGTCGGCATCCAGGTGCCGAAGAACGAGATGCGCGAATTCCGGGCGTTCCTGCGCGAGCTCGGCTACCCCTACGCCGACGAGACCCGCAACCCCGCCTACCGTCTCTTCCTCGTCTAATCGGGGTCAGAGCCCTATTTTTAGTCGCGCTTGATTTCGTCGGCGTAGCAGACCGGCGAGGCGAGCGAGCTCGGCGTGCCCGCCTGCGGCTCGCCGAGGTAGGCGAGGCCTTCCGGATCGCGGCGGTAGACGCCGCGCTCGGTGACCACATAGTCCATTGGGATGTCCCAGGGCTGGGGATAGATGGTGTCGAGCCGCGCGAGCTCGTAGGACACTCCGATGACAACCGGCCGCTTGGCGAGGCTGGCAAGCGTGCGATCGAAGAAGCCCGCGCCGTAGCCCAGCCGGTAGCCCTGCGTGTCCCAGCCGTTCATCGGCAAAAGGACCGCGTCGGGCTGAACTACGGGCGAGTCGACGGGATAAGGAATGTCCAGCGGACCGCGCGCAAGGCGCACGCCGGGATGCCATTCGCGAAATAAGAGCGGCTGCTTCGGTGCAACGACCACCGGCAGCGCTGTCAACGCGCCCCGGCCGCGCATCGTTCTGGCAAAATGGCGAGCGTCGTACTCGCCTTTGATCGGCCAACAAAAAGCGAGGCGGCAACGGGCAAGTCCGGGGAATGAAAGCTCCAGATGACCGTCGATGCGCCGGCGAAAGCGCTCGAGCTCTCCGGCGCTCAAGGCCATGCGCGCCGCGATCAGCCGTTCGCGCTGCGACTTGCGCCAGTCTTTGAGTACGGCCGGAGCAGCGGGCATGGGGATTTGAGTCTTATGTTTTCCAGGGAGTTGCGCAACCTTGCGGCGGCGCTGGCGCTGGCAGCGCCGCTCGCCGGCTGGGGCGCGCCGGGCGACGAGGCGGTGGTCGGCGCCTACGACGCCTACCGCGCGGGGGACGCGCTCAAGCTCGCGCGCTACGCAAGCAAGCTCGAGGGCCATCCGCTCGATCCCTGGATCGACTACTGGAGCATCGCCTTGCGCCTGGAGGACACGCCGACCGCGGAGGTGCAGGCGTTCCTCGACGCGCACGCCAAATCCTTTGTCGCCGAGCTGCTGCGCGGCGACTGGCTGAAAGTCCTGGGCAAGCACGGCGACTGGCAGGAGTTCGAGCGCCAGCTCGCGCTCTATCCGCGCGACGACCTCGAGGTGCGCTGCTATGCAGCGTTGATGAGCGCGACCCGCGGACAAGAGACGACGCTCGCCGACGCGAAGTGGATGTGGCTCGAGCCGCACGAGCTGCCCGACGGCTGCGGTGAGCTCGCCCAGGCCCTGCTCGACGATGAGCGCATCAGCGTCACCGACGTCTGGCGCCGCGTGCGCCTGCTCTTCGAGCGCGGCCAGATCACCGCGGCCAAGACCACCCTCGGCTACCTGGAGAAGGCGGACGCGCCCGACGAGCGCATGCTCGTCGACGCGGCGCGCCAGCCCAAGCGCCTGCTCGAGCGGCTGCCGCGCAATCTCGAGCGCCGCGCGGTGCGCGAAGTCGTGGTGCTCGCGCTGCTGCGCTATGCGCGCGCGGAACCCGAGGGGGCGGCGAAGCTGCTCGAAGGCCGGCTCGCGTCACGGCTGCCGGAAGCCGACGTGCGCTATCTCTGGGCCTATATCGGCTACGAAGGCGCGCGCGAGCAGCATCCGGATGCGCTCAAGTGGTACGCGCGCGCCGGCCACCAGCACCTCGACGAAGAGCTGCTGGCGTGGAAAGTGCGCGCGGCGCTGCGCGCGGGCAACTGGCCGGTGGTGCGCGACACGATCGATCTCATGCCGCCGCTCGAGCGCCACGAATCCGCGTGGACCTACTGGTACGGCCGCGCGCTCGCCGCACTGGGCGAGCAGACCGGCGCCCGGGCCTACTTCCTGCGCATCGCCGGACAGACGGAGTTCTACGGGCTCCTCGCGTCGGAGGAGCTGGGCCACGTCGTCGCGCCGCCGGAGAACGCCTACGTGCCGACCGAGGCGGAAGTCGATGCGGCGCGCCAGAATCCGGGCCTGCAGCGCGCGCTCGAGCTGATCCGCCTGGGCATGCGCACCGAGGGCGTGCGCGAATGGCTCTTCAGCGTGCGCTATTTCGACGACACAAGACTGCTCGCCGCCGCGGAGCTCGCGCGGCGCGCCGAGATCTGGGACCGCTCGATCCAGTCGGCCGACCGCACGGTGCGCACGCACAACTTCGCGCTGCGCTACCCGCTGCCGTTCCGCGACGTCTTCACCGAGTACGCCAAGACCTACGGCCTCGATGTGGCGTGGGTGCTCGGCCTCGTGCGCCAGGAAAGCCGCTTCATCAGCGATGCGCGCTCGAGCGCCGGGGCCGAAGGTCTGATGCAGGTGATGCCGCGCACGGCGCGCTTCGTCGCGCAGAAGATCGGCCTGCGCAATTATTTGCACAAGGGCGTTACCGAGGTCGAGACCAACGTGACGCTCGGCACCGGGTATATGCGCCTCGTGCTCGATCAGCTCGGGCACCCGGTGCTCGCCTCGGCGGCGTACAATGCCGGCCCCTCCCGTGCGCGGCGCTGGCGCGACGTGAACCGGCCGCTGGAAGGCGCGATCTACATCGAGACGATTCCCTTCTCCGAGACGCGGGACTACGTGAAGAAGGTGATGGCGAATTCCGTGTTCTACGCCGCCTTGATCGAGAAGCAGGTGACGCCGCTCAAGGCGCGCCTTGGCACCATCGCGCCGCGCGGCGCGGCCGAACCGGTGGACGACGACCTGCTGCCTTGATCCTCCAGCGGGTCCTGGTCTTGGGCGGATCAGGCTTCATCGGCCGGCATTTCGTTGCCCAGCTCGCCCGCCGGGAGATCAAGGTCACCGTCCCGTCGCGCCGGCGCGAGCGCGCCAAGCATCTGATCCTGCTGCCCACCGTCGACGTGGTGGAAGCCAACGTCGGCGATCCCAAAGTGCTCGAGCGCCTGCTGCGCCACCAGGATGCGGTTGTCAATCTCATCGGCATCCTGCACGGCGACTTCGATCGCGCGCATGTAGAGCTGCCACGCGCCATCGTCTCGGCCTGCCGCGCGGCGGGCGTCAAGCGCCTGCTGCACATGAGCGCGCTCGGCGCCGATGTCGACGGCCCGTCGGCGTATCAGCGCAGCAAGGGCGCCGGCGAGCGCGCCGTGCTGGAAGCGCGCGGTCTGGACGTCACGGCGTTTCGCCCTTCGGTGGTGTTCGGGCCCGAAGACCAGTTCCTGAACCGCTTCGCCGCCATGGCGCGCTGGCTGCCGGTGCTCGCCGTGCCTTGCCCGAAGGCGCGTTTCCAGCCGGTCTATGTCGCCGACGTGGCGCGCGTGATGATGAGCGCGCTCGAGGACACGGAATCGCACGGACGCGCCTTTGAGCTCGGCGGTCCGCACGAATACGAGCTGAAGCACCTGGTCGAGCTCGTCTGCGCGATGACCGGCCGGCGCCGCCTCGTGATCGGCCTCTCGGACCGGCTTTCGCGCTTGCAGGCGGCAGTGCTCGAAAAGCTGCCCGGCCGCCTCATGACGCGCGACAACTACCTCTCGATGAAAGTGCCGAACGTCACCGCGGCGCGGTTTCCATATGGCATCGCGCCGCAGGCGCTCGAGGCGGTGGCGCCGGCCTATCTCAGGCCCTCGGGCCCCCGGGAGCGCTACCCGCAGCTGCGCTGGCGCGCGCGCCGTTAGATGCCTTCCCTCCTCGGCGGGCCGCCGCGGGTCGTGAATATCGGGCTCGCCGGCTTTGCGCGCGATCTCGCCGCGAACGGCGTCCCCGTGGTGCAGGTCGACTGGCGGCCGCCGTCGAAGTTCGCATCGCTCCTTGCGCCGCGCGTCGCTGCTATCGAGCGCGCGAACGACGAGGCGCTCGCGCGCATCCTCGCCGCCGATCCCTGGCTCGTCGGTGTACGGCGCGCGGGCGAGCTCGTTCCAGCGCTCGAGGGCGAGCGGCTGATCCTCCACGCCGGCCCGCCGCTCGCGTGGGTGCGCATGTGCGGACCGCTGCGCGGTGCCGTATGCGGTGCGATCGTGTACGAGAGCTGGGCGCCGGACCTCGCCGAAGCCGAGCAGCTCGCCGAGCGCGGCGGCGTGCGTTTCGCGCCGAACCATCACCATGGCTGCGTGGGCCCGATGACCGGGATTACCACGCGCAGCCAGCCGCTGCTGGTCGTCGAGAACCGCAGCCGGGGGAACCGCGCGCTCTGCGCCATCAACGAAGGCCTGGGCAAGGTGATGCGCTTCGGCGGCAACGACGCCGAGGTGCTCGCGCGGCTCGCGTGGCTGCGCGACGGGCTCGCGCCGCTCCTTGACGCTGCGCTGCGCGCCTGCGGCGGCATCGCCCTCAATCCGCTCATCGCCCGCGGCTTGGCGATGGGCGATGAGATGCACCAGCGCAACGTCGCCTGCACCTCGCTCCTTTTGCGCACGCTGGCGCCGCACCTCGCGCGCGCAGCGACAGGGCCCCCGCTGGCGCGCGCGCTGGAATTCATCGCCGCCAACGACCAGTTCTTCCTCAACGTGGCGATGGCGATGGCGAAGAGCATGCTCGATCCGGCGCAGGCCATCGCCGACTGCACCCTGGTCACCGCGATGGCGCGCAACGGCACCGACTTCGGCATCCGCGTCTCGGCTCTCGGCGAGCGCTGGTTCACCGCGCCGGTGGAGATGCCGCGCGGGCTGTATTTCCCCGGCTATGGGCCCGCCGACGCCAATCCGGACATCGGCGATTCCGCGATCCTGGAAACGGCGGGCCTCGGCGCCTTTGCCATGGCCGCCGCGCCAGCGGTGGCGGGATTCGTCGGCGCCGGCGGCTTCTCGGAAGCGCTCGCCTACAGCCGCGCGATGAGCGAGCTCACCGTCGCTCGCAATGCGAGATGGCCGATTCCTGCGCTCGAGTTCGCCGGCACGCCTACCGGCATCGATATCCGCCGGGTCGTGGACATCGGCGTCACGCCCGCGATCAATACCGGCATCGCGCATCGCCGTGCCGGCGTCGGCCAGGTCGGCGCCGGCGTCGCGCGCGCGCCGCTCGGCTGCTTCGAGCAGGCGCTCGCTGCCTTTGCCGATGCTCGCTAACCGCGTCGAGCGGGGTCGCTACCTCGATTCGGTGGCGCTGATGCGCATCGCGCGGCGCTTGGGCGAGCTGCCCGGCGTCGAGGCCGCGGCGCTGATGATCGGCACGCCGTCCAACAAGGCGCTGCTCGCCGACGCGCGCCTCCTTTCGGCGGAAGGCGAAGCCTCGGAGCCGAACGATCTCGTCATCGCCGTGCGCGCCGCCGATCCGGGCCCAGCGCTCGAGCTCGCATCGCGGCTGCTCGCCGAACCGGCCGTGGAGCAGGCAGAGCGGCTTCGCCGCACGCGCACGCTGGAAGCCGGGCTCGCGCTCGAGCCGCAGGCGAATCTGGCGCTCATCTCGGTGCCCGGCGACTTCGCCGCCGCCGAGGCGCGCAAGGCGCTCGAGCGCGGGCTGCACGCCATGGTGTTCTCGGACAACGTGCCGCTCGAGGACGAGGTGGCGCTCAAGCGCTACGCGGCCGCACGCGGCCTGCTCGTCATGGGTCCCGATTGCGGCACGGCGCTCATCGGCGGCGCGCCGCTCGCGTTCGCCAACGCCGTGCCGCGCGGCGATATCGGCATCGTGTCGGCGTCCGGCACCGGGCTGCAGGAGGTGTCATGCCTGATTGCGCGGCTGGGCGGCGGCGTGTCGCACGGCATCGGCGTCGGCGGCCGCGATCTCGACGAGCGCGTCGGCGCCCTCGGCATGCTCGCCGCGCTCGACGCGCTCGAGGCCGATGGGCTCACGCGCACGCTGGTGCTCATTTCCAAGCCGCCCGCGCCGCGCGTCGCCCGCGAGGTGCTCGAGCGCGCACGGCGATCGGCGAAGCGCACGGTGGTGTGCTTTTTGGGCGCCGAAGAGGCAGGCATCGCGCGCACGCTCACGCAGGCGGCGGAGATGGCCATCGGCCGCAAGCTGGACTACACGCCGCCGGCGTTGCCAAAGGTGCGCGGTGCCGTGCGCGGCCTTTACTGCGGCGGCACGCTTGCAGCGGAAGCCGCGCTCATCTTGCGCAACGCCGGCGCGCCGGGCGAGTGCGTGGATCTCGGCGACCATCGTTATACGCGCAGCCGGCCCCACCCGATGATCGAGCCGGAGCTGCGCAACGAGCACATCGCGCGCGCTATCGCAGACGCGGCGGTAGGCGTGCTGCTATTCGATGTCGTGCTTGGCTACGGCGCGCACGCCGATCCCGCGGGGGTGCTCATTGCGGCACTGAAAGGCGCGCAAAAGCCCGCGATCGCGTCGGTCACCGGCACCGAGCAGGATCCGCAGCGCTGGTCGCTCCAGGCCGCGGCGCTGCGCGCCGCCGGCGTGCACGTCGCGCCGTCCAATGCGCACGCGGCGGTGCTCGCGGCTTCTGTCGTCAGCTGAGCCTCGCGACGGCCACCACGCCCGCAAGACTGTCCCAGCCGGAGCAGTGGCCTACCTTATCCAGCTGCGTTAGCACCGAAGGCCAATCTGCGTCAGCGCTGTGCAGCGCGTGCAAACACGCGTGCAGCGCCTCGTGGCCTTCGCCCGCTGCGGCGGCGGCGAGATGCGCGCCGCTGATCACGCTCGTGCGCGCAAGGCGCGGCTCGAGCCAGCGCCACAAGCCGCGCGCCTGCGCTTCGCGCCCGAGCTGGTGGAGCGCGATCAGCACACCGCCGAGATAGTCATCTCCGGAAGGCGTCAGCCCGGGTCCGAGGCCGATGAGTGACTGCGTGTCGTCGTCGAGCGCATTGCCGACGAGCCAGCGCTCTATCGCATCGAGCGCCGGCTGCGCGTGGCCGCTTAGCGAGTTGTGTGCATCGACGACCAGGCAACCGAGCCCTTCTCGCGGCACGCGGGCGCGCGCTGCGGCTTGCAGCGCTCGCAGGTTCGGCTCCGCGCCAGGCGAAAGCGGCGCGGGCATCCAGCGCTGCGCGCCTGCGGTGTCGAGCGCCATGCGCTCGCCGAGCGCCGGCAGGCGGAAATCGGAGATGAGCGCATTCAGCGGGCCACAGCCGAGCGACGTGTCGCCCACGCACGCGTAGCGATTACCTGGGAAGCATAGATAGAAGCTGCGCCGGAAGACCGCGCGCACCTCGCCTTCGCCACCCGCGGCCGCCTGCTCGGCGAAGCGGCCAACGACGCTAGCGGAGAGCGGGCTCAAAGTGCTCGATGAAGCGTAATAGCGTCCTCGCGCCGACGGCAGCGTCAGCCGCGGTGATGGATTCGGCGGGGTTGTGGCTGATGCCACCCTTGCAGCGAACGAAAAGCATGGCGATATCCGTGAGCGCGCTCATCGCTTGGCCGTCATGCCCGGCGCCGGACGGCAGCTTTCTCACGCGCACGCCCGCGGCGGCGACCGCGCGCTCGAGCTGCACCATGAGCGACGGCGCACAATGCGTAACGCCGAGCTCCTGGATCAGCTCCACCTCGCAGGCAAGAGACCGGCGCGCCGCGATCGACGCCAGCTCCGCCTTGGCGCTGGCCACCGCGAGCTGGCGCAGATCGTCCCGCGGCGCGCGGATATCGATGGTGAACTCCACCTCGCCCGGAATGACATTGATGGCGCCTGGCTTGGCCTCGATGCGCCCGACAGTGCCCACGAGCTCGGGGTCGCTCCGCGCAATGCGCTCCACCGCCAGCACGCATTCCGCAGCCGCGGCGAGCGCGTCGCGCCGCAGCCGCATCGGCACCGTGCCCGCGTGCCCGGCCATGCCGCGGATGCGCGCCCGCAGCCGGGAGAACCCATTGATTGCGCTCACCACGCCGACGGGCAGGCTCTCGGCCTCCAGTACCGGCCCCTGCTCGATATGCAGCTCGACGTACGCGAGCACATCGCCTTTTCTGCGCCGCAGGAGGGAACAGCGCGCGGGATCGAGCCCGAAGTGGCGCAGCGCCTGTTCGATGCTCACGCCGTCTGCGTCGCGCGCACCGAGCACCGCGGGATCGAGGCCACCGGCAATGGCCCGGCTGCCGAGCATCGTCGTACCGAAGCGCACGCCTTCTTCGTCGCCGAAACCGACCACTTCGATGGCAAAAGGCAGCCGCTCGCCTTTTTCCGCCAGTGCGCCGACGCATTCGATCGCGGTCACGACGCCGAGCATGCCGTCGTAGCGCCCGGCGTCGCGCACCGTATCCAGGTGCGAGCCGAGCATGAGGCAAGAGGACCCCGCGTGCGCGCCCTCGTAGCGGCCCACCGTGTTGCCGATGGCGTCGCGCTCGGCGCGCATGCCCGCTTCGCGCATCCAGCCGAGCACGAGGTCGCTCGCCGCGCGGTGCTGCGGCGAAAGAAAGACACGCGTCAGGCCGCTCGCCGACTCGCTCTCCCGGGCGAGGCGGTCGCAGCGTTGCATGATGCGTTCGGCGTTCGGCATCGCTCGATAGTAAACTGGCCCGCATGCAGCTCATCATCGGCAACAAGAATTACTCGTCCTGGTCGATGCGCCCCTGGGTGCTGTTGCGCGAGGCGGGCATTGCGTTCGAGGAAGTGCAGCTCAAGTTCGACGACACCGGCCACGCGAAAGGCGCCGAGCGCTACTCGCCCACCGGCAAGCTGCCCGTTCTCGTCATCGATGGCGAGCCGGTGTGGGACTCGCTTGCGATCTGCGAGAGCGTCGCCGAGCGCTACCCGGAGAAGCAGCTCTGGCCCGCGGACGCCCGCGCGCGCCGCGTGGCGCGCTCGATCTGCGCCGAGATGCACTCCGGCTTCCAGGCGCTGCGCGGCGAGATGCCGATGAACATCCGCAGCCGTCATCCGGGCAAGGGCCGCTCGCCCGAATCGCAGCGGGACATCGAGCGCGTGGTGCAAATCTGGACGACGTGCCTCGACCGCCACGGCGCGCTCGGCCCGCTGCTTTTTGGCCGCTTCAGCATTGCCGATGCCTATTACGCGCCGGTCGTGACGCGCTTCCAGACCTACGCGGTGTCGCTGCCCCCGGCCGCACAGGCATACTGCGACGCGGTGCTCGCGCTACGCGCGGTGCGGGAGTGGATGGACGCCGCGCGGCGCGAGACCGAATTCGTGGCCGGCGACGAGCCCTATGCTTCTGATCATCGGTAATAAGAACTACTCATCGTGGTCGCTGCGACCATGGATCGCGACGAAGGTGTACGGCATGCCGTTCGACGAAAAGCGCATCCACCTGTATGCGCCCAGTTCCAAGGCCGAGATCCTGCGCTACTCGCCCGCGGGCAAGGTGCCGGTGCTGCACGACGAAGGCACCGTGGTATGGGATTCGCTCGCGATCCTCGAGTATCTCGCCGAGCGGGAGCCGCGGCTATGGCCCCGCGCGGCGGCCGAGCGCGCCAGGGCGCGCGCGATTTCGGCGGAGATGCACGCCGGGTTCGCGAAGCTCCGCGAGCACATGAGCATGAATATACGCAAGCGCTATCCGGGCAAGGGCCGTACGCCCGAGGTGCTCGCCGAGATCGGACGCATCAGCGCGATCTGGGGCGAGGCGAAGGGCCCATTCCTCTTCGGCGAGTTCAGCGCCGCCGATGCGATGTACGCGCCCGTCGTGCTTCGCTTTCGCACCTATGCGGTCGAAGGACCGAACCGCCGCTACATGGACACGATGCTCGCGCTGCCGGCGATGCGCGAATGGATCGAGGCCGCGGAGCGCGAGCCCGAGTCGATACCCGAGCTCGATCTGTACGAGTGAAGGTCTACGCCGTCGGCGGCGCGGTGCGCGATGAGCTGCTCGGGCTGCCGGTAAAGGATCGCGACTACGTGGTGGTCGGCGCGACGCCCGAGGAGATGGAGCGTCTCGGCTACAAGCCGGTGGGCAAGGATTTCCCGGTGTTCCTGCACCCCAACACCCACGAGGAATATGCGCTCGCGCGCACCGAGAGAAAGAGCGGGCGCGGCTACAAGGGATTTGCGGTGCACACGTCTCCGGATGTCACGCTCGAGGACGATTTGCGCCGCCGCGACGTCACCATCAATGCGATGGCAAAGGCCGAGGACGGCGCGCTGATCGATCCATACGGCGGCAAGCGCGACCTGGAGCAAGGCATCCTGCGGCACGTGAGCGAGGCGTTCGCCGAGGACCCGGTGCGCATCCTGCGCGTGGCGCGCTTCGCGGCACGTTTCGGCTTTCGTGTAGCGCCAGAAACCATGGCGCTGATGCAAAAGATGGTCGAGGGCGGCGAGACCGACTATCTCGTGCCCGAGCGCGTGTGGCAGGAGTTCGCCAAGGGGCTGATGGAGCGCGAGCCCGAGCGCATGTTCGAGGTGCTCGACGCCTGCAGCCTGCGCAGGAAGCTGCTCCCTGAGCTGCGCGAGCGCACCGGGCTTGCCGGCGCCACGTTGCCGGTGCGCTTCGCGCGTCTTTGCTGGCCGCTAAAGGAGCCGGAGGTCGAAGCGCTGTGCGAGCGGCTGAAGGCGCCGAGCGACGTGCGCGAGCTGGCGCTCCTCGCCTGCCGTAACCGCGTGGCACTGCGTGCATCGCGTCTCGCAACGCCGGGGGCGCTGCTCGAGCTCCTCAAGCGCGCTGATGCGTTCCGGCGACCGGGGCGCTTCGCCGAGCTCCTGGAAGTCGCGCGGCGCGACGTGCCGCTCGTCGACACCACGCGCCTCGAGCGCGCCTATACGGCAGCGGCGGCGGTGGACGCGGGCGCGGTCGCTGCCGCGGCGCCAACGCCCGCGGACATCCCGCGGCTCATCGACGAGCGGCGCATCGAGGCGATCACGCGGGCGCTATGAAGCTTTGCCTGGAGGCGCTCTACCGCAACCTGGTGGCGGGTGCGCGCCTCGCGCTCTTCATGCCGGTGCGCGCGGCGGACTTCCGCGCATCGCCGCTCGATTATGCGCTCCTCGTCGCTTTCAATTTCGCGGTGTGGATCGCCGCCGCGGCGCTGCGCACCGGCATGGCGGGCGACTTCGACAGCGCGGCGCTCGCCATCTACTTCGCCGGCGTGCCGCTCGTGCTCGCCACGGCGCTCGCCATCGCCCATCTCTACGGCGCCCCCGAGCGGCTCGTCCTGATTGCCGTCGGCTTGACGGCAAGCGATGCGCTCTTCGAGCTGGTGGCGCTCGTCCTGCCCTCGCTCGTCGCATGGACCGGCTATGCGCGCACGGCCGTGCTGCTGCTGCTCGCGTGGCTCTGGATCGTCTCGCTGCGCGCAGTGATCGTGTGCGCGGGCAGGGAGCGCCCGCAGGTCCTCAAAGGCGCGGCGGTCGTGACGGCGATGATCGTTATCGGCTTCTTCGCCTTTCCGCGCACCGACGTGTGGCTCGAGCCCGCCGAGGACGAGGAGCCCGCGCCGCTCGCCGAGGAGCGCCTGTTCCACCTGCAGGGCGAGCTCATCGAGCGCGCGCTCGCCGCCATCGAGCGTGGCCGTCCCGGCGTGCGCGAGCTCTACTTCGTCGGCTTCGCGCCGGATGCGAGCCAGGATGTTTTCCTGCATGAAATGCGTTTCGTGCGCCGACTCTTCGAGGAGCGCTACGCCACCGCCGGCCGTTCCATCGCGCTCGTCAACAGCTACGATGCGCTGGAAGAGTTCCCGATCGCTAGCATGACGAACCTCGAGCGCGCGCTAAGGCGCGTCGCCGAGCGGATGAACGGCGACGAGGACGTGCTCTTCCTTTACCTCAGCGCGCATGGCTACGAGGATCATCGCCTGTCCGCGGTGCAGCCGCCGCTCGAGCTTGCCTCGCTCACGCCGACCGCGCTCGCGCGCTCGCTCCAGGACGCAGGCATCAAGTGGCGCGTGATCGTGGTCTCGGCGTGCTACTCGGGCGGCTACATCGAGCCGCTGCGGGATGCGAACAGCATCGTCATCACCGCCTCCGCCGAAGACCGCACGTCCTTCGGCTGCGAGACGGGACGCGACTTCACCTACTTCGGCGAGGCGTACTTCCGCGACGCGCTGGCGCGCACGCGCTCGTTCACGCAGGCGTTCGAGCTGGCGAAGGCAGCGGTGGCGAAGCGCGAGGCCGCGGAGAAGCTCACGCCGTCGCTGCCGCAGATGTGGGTCGGCCGCGCGCTCGCCGCGCACCTAGAGCAGCCGGCCGATCGCCCAGAGAAGTAGCGACAGCACGACCGTGCTCGCGAACGGGATGTAGTACACCCGCCCGCGCACCGGGATTTGAAAGTCGCCGGGCAGGCGGCCGAGGCGAAAGCGCCGCAAGAACGGCATGGCGGCCGATAGAATCACCAGCGCCAGGAACAACGTCACGAGCCACTTCAACATGATCGAACTCTATACCTGGAGCACGCCGAACGGCCGCAAAGTCTCCATCATGCTCGAGGAGTGCGGCCTGCCGTACCGCGTGCACAAGATCAATATCGGCACGAACAGCGAGCAGTTCGCGCCCGAATATCTGCGCATCAACCCGAACGGCAAAATACCGTCGATCGTCGACCCCGACGGCCCCGACGGCAAAGCCATGGCGATGATGGAATCGGGCGCCATCCTCATCTATCTCGCCGGCAAGACCGGCAGATTCCTGCCGCGCTCGGTGCGCGGCAAGTATGTGGCGCTGCAGTGGCTCATGTTCCAGATGGGCGGTGTCGGGCCGATGTTCGGTCAGGCACACCACTTCATGCGCGCGAAGAAGGACGAGATCCCTTACGGTAGCGAGCGCTACGGCAAAGAAGCGAAGCGCCTCTACGGTGTGATGGACGCCCATCTCGGCGCGCATGAACACTTCGCCGACGAGTACTCGATCGCCGACATCGCCATCTATCCCTGGGTCGCGCGCCACGAATGGCATCGCGTCGAGCTCGCCGAGTTCCCTCACGTGAAGCGCTGGTACGACGCCGTCGGCGCGCGGCCGGCGGTGCAGCGGGGAATGGCCGTCCGCAAACCTAACGGCGCTCGAGCACCTCGGCGAGCGTCGCGGAGTCGACCGGCTTCACGAGGTGCACGTCGAAGCCGGCCTCGCGGCTGCGGTTGCGGTCCTCCGGCAGCCCGTAGCCGGTGATGGCGACCAGGAACGGCCGCCGGTCTTGCATGTCGGCGCGGATGCGCCGCGCGAGCTCGTAGCCGTCCATCTTTGGCAGCCCGATGTCGATCAGCGCGATTTCGGGCACGGCGGCGTGCACGGCTTCGAGCGCGGCGGCGCCATCGACCGCGACGCGCACCCGATGGCCGGCGAGCTCGAGCATGCGCCGGAGCGTCTCGCGCGCATCGTCGTTGTCCTCGACCACGAGGACGTCGCGAGCCGGCATGGCGCCCGGCGCGAGCGCTCGCCCGCGCGCCGCGGCCGGCGGTGCGATCGCGGGCAGCCGCACAGTGAACACACTGCCGCGTCCTTCGCCTTCGCTCTGCGCGGCCGCGGAGCCGCCGTGCAGCTCCGCGAGGCGCCGCACCAGCGTAAGCCCGATGCCCAAGCCGCCTTGCGAGCGGTCGAGCGGCCGCGCGCCCTGTACGAACGCCTCGAAGACGCGCGCCGCGAGCTCGGGCGTCATGCCGATCCCCGTATCGGCGACACGGAGCAGCGTCTCGTCGCCTTCGCGAGCGACCGACACGGTGATGGTGCCGCCTTCGGGCGTGAACTTGAGCGCGTTGCCGAGCAGGTTGCCGACGATCTGCTCGATGCGCGTCGGATCGGCATCGACCCACGCCGGCGCGAGCGCCTGCACGATGCGCCGCTGCCCGGTGCGGCCGCTCGCGCGCAGCGTGGAAAGCACGCGCGCGGTGGCCTCGGCGAGGTCGAGCGGCTGGCGCTGCAGCACGACCTTGCCGGTCATGGCGCGCGCCGCGTCGAGGAGATCGTCGGTCATGCGCGCGAGATGCTGGACCTGACGGCCGATCACCGAGCGCGCATGCGCGCGCGTCTCCTCGTCCGCAGCGCCGAGGAGCTGCGCGGCGTTGGCGATCGCTCCCAAGGGATTCCTCAGCTCGTGGCCGAGCATGGCGAGGAACTCGTCCTTCGAGCGGTTCGCCGCCTCGGCGATGGCGCGCGCCTGCTGCTCGCGCTCGAGGAGCTGCTCGCGCTCGGCCTCGCCGCGCGCGCGCTCATCCGCCGCGACCGCGAGCGAATCGGCGACCTGCCGGATCTCGCCGATCGGCGTGTGCGGCAGCTCGAGGCGCTCGCGCCGGCCGAGCGCACGCGCCGCGGCGCCGAGCTCGGCCATGGGACGCGCGATGCCGCGCCCGACGATCAGCGCGGCGAGCACCGCGAGGCCGATGGAAAGCAGCAGGCCGCCGCCGTATACGATGAGGGAGCGTAGCGCCGCGACCTCGACGTAGGAGCGCGGGATGCCGATGGCCACCGTCCAGCCGCTTTCGTGCGACCGGCTGTATGTCGTGTAGACCGATTCGCCTTCGAGCACCTGCGTGATGCCGGCGCCCTCGTCGCCGCCCTTGCGCATGAGCGCCTCCAGGCTCGGCGCCGGGCCCGTGCCGATGTATTCGCGATGCTGGCGCGAGCGCGCGACGCGCATGCCGTTCGTGTCGAACACCGAGACCACCCAATCGCTCGGTACGCGCTGGCGGTTGACGATCTCGAGGATGCCATCAGGCTTCACCGCGGCGGTCAGGACATAGCGCAGCTCGCCGGCGCGGATCACCGGCACACGTAGCGGCACGGCGAGCTGCGTGCCCGGGCCGCGGGCGAGACTGCCGATCACCGGCTGCGCCGTGCGCACGACACGCTCGAAGCTCTCGCGCTCGACGATCGGCGGCAGCGCATCGCCGAAGTCGAAGCGGGCGTTGCTGACCTGCCGGCCCCGCGGGTCGGCGAGGATCACGGTGAGCCAGCTCGGGTTCTGCTGCATTACCCGGCGCGTCACCTCGTAGAAGCGCTCGATCTCGCCACGGTCGAGCGTCGTGGCGTTCGCCAGCGACTGCAGCACCGATATCGAGCGTTGCAGCTCCGCATCGACCGCGGTGGCGAGCGCCCGCGCGAGCTCGATGCCGGCGCGCTCGTACTGCTGGCGATGCTGGTGCACGAGCGCGAACAGCCCGATGCCCGAGATCAGCGCGACCGGCAAGAACGCGGCGGCTGCGAGGTAGAAGAGCCGCGTTCGCAGCGTTACTCGGCGCAGGATCATGGCCGCGCGTGCTTTGCGAGAAAGGCGTTGATCTCTTCCACCCGGAGCTGCGGCTCGCCCGGCAGCGCTTTCGAGGCGACCACGCGGTTCATCCACGCCATGTTCTCCTGCATGCGCGCGATGACCGCGCGCCATTGGGCCGCGGTATGGCGCTGCGGGTCGGGCAGCACATGGCATTGGTTGCAGGCGAGGCGAAACGCTTCGCCTTCAGGGCGATAGACGTCCGGGTAGCGGCGCGGGTCGAGCGGTCGCTGCGCATGGCGGCGCAAATAGGCGACCAGCGTCCGCGTCTCCTCATCCGTTGGCGCGCTCACGCCCGCCATCATCTCGCTCATCAGCGATCCCAGATTGCCGCGCCTCGTGCATCGCCGGATTCGGTAGGTTGTGGCACTGCACGCAATAACGCTGCGTGAGCGCCGCGCCCGGCGAGCCCGGCTCAGGCAGGTCGCGGGCATCGTAGGTCGGCGGCAGGATGCGCTCGAGGAGCGGGCCATGCGGGCTCTCGGCCCAGCGCTTTCGCGCCTCGCCAATCTCATCGGCCGCGGCGGCAAAGGCCAACCCCGCCGCCAGCAGTGCGCTAAAGAGCCGCGCGGCGGTCGCCATGGCCGAAACCAAGCAGCGGTGGGCAATCGGGCGTGCCCACCACTAGCACCTTGAAGAGCTCGCCCATCTCTGCCGGAGAGAGCAGGCGCTGTGCCTCCGCGGCAAGAGGCGCATAGTGCAGCGCGTTCTGGACATTGGCTTCGCCCAGCACGTCGGTGATGCCGCAATTGATCAGAAACTGCGCCTGCGTCGTGTAGCCGAGCACCTGCGCACCCGCTTCCGTGGCGGCAGCGGCGAGGGCGCTGAAATCGACGTGCGCCGTGATGTCCTCCTCGCCCGGGCGCGCGAACGGATCTGCGTGCGCGCGATGCCGGTAATGACACATCAGCGTGCCGCTCGCGCGCTGCGGATGGTAGTACTCGCGCGCCGGGAAGCCGTAGTCGATGACGAAGATCGCGCCCCGCTCGAGTAGCTGCGCCAGCGTGCGCATCCACGCGCGGCCGGCGAGACCGATCTCGCTCACGTAAGGCGCCGGCACGTCGATACGCCGCGCCGTTGTCAGCAACTCGCCGGTCGCTGGGCGATCTGCCCAGCCGAGCCGGCTGTCAACACCTCGCTCGAGGATGCCCCGGCTCGTCCAGTGCACGACGTGCACCGGCATGGCGTCCACTACCTCGTTGGCGATCACCGCCCCGCTGTAGCGCTCAGGCAGGCGCTCGATGTGCCGCACGCGCTCGCCCAGCCGCTCGCGCTGGCGCGCGCGCAGCTCGGCGCTCGTCTCCAGGATCCAATACTCGCAGTTGAGCTCGCGCGTCAACACCTCGGCGAGCGCGCCGCTCCCCGCGCCGAGCTCGAGAATGCGATCGAAGCTACGGAGCTCGCGCGCGAGCGTGCGCCCGAAGAGGCTGCCGAGCTCGGGCGCGGTGACGAAGTCGCCCTGCGGGCCGAACTTGCGCGCGCCGCTTGCGTAATAGCCGATGCCTGGCTCGTGCAGCGCGAGCTGCATGTAGCGCGCAAACGAGATCCAACCGCCCGCGGCGGCGAGCTCCTCGAGGATGCGATCTTGCGCCGGCATGGAGAAAATCTACCCTAGAATTCGATGCCAACATGGAGTCGCTGGAAGGCAAAAGCGCGCTCATCACCGGCGGCGCGCGCCGCGTGGGCGCGGCGATCGCGCGGCGGCTGCATGCGGCCGGCGCGGCGGTGCTCGTCCACTACCGCGACTCGGAAGCCGATGCCGCCAAGCTGGTCGCGGAGCTTAACGCCGCGCGCGCGAAGAGCGCGGCGAAGGTGAAGGCGGAGCTCCTCGCCCCGATCGCGCCGCGCGCGCTGGTGGGCGCCGCGCTCGAGGCGTTCGGCCGGCTCGACATCCTCGTGAACAACGCCTCGAGCTTCTTCCCGGTGGCGCTCGGCGACATCGAGGCTTCGCACTGGGAGGAGCTCATCGGCTCGAACGTACGCGCGCCGCTTTTCATCTGCCAGCAGGCGGCGCCCGAGCTGCGCAAGAACTCGGGCGCCATCGTGAACATCGTCGATATCCACGCCGAGCGGCCGCTCAAAGGCTACCCGGTGTACAGCATCGCCAAGTCGGGACTCGCCGCGCTTACCCGGTCGCTTGCGCTCGAGCTTGCGCCCGCTGTGCGCGTGAATGCGGTGGCGCCCGGCACGATCGCCTGGCCCGAAGACGGGCAATTCGACCCCGCCGAAAGGCAGCGCGTCCTCGCCACCACGCCGCTTGCGCGCACCGGCAGTCCCGAGGACATCGCGCAGGCGGTACACTTCCTCGCCTGCGCCTCCTATGTCACCGGCGAGATCATCGCCGTGGACGGCGGGCGCTCCATCTTCATCTAGCCATGGCCGTCCACGCAGTCCGCATCGATCCGCGCAAGCGCGAGTACGAAGCGGGCAAGCTCGCGAAGCGCATCCGCCGGCAGGTCGGCGAGGCGATCGCCGATTTCGGCATGATTGCCCAGGGCGACCGCATCATGGTCTGCCTCTCGGGCGGCAAGGACAGCCATGCGCTGCTCGACGTGCTGCTCGCGCTGCAGCCGAAGGCGCCGGTCGCGTTCGAGCTCATCGCCGTGAACCTCGACCAGAAGCAGCCCGGGTTCCCCGCCGAGGTGCTGCCGCGCTATCTCGAGGGCCGTGGCGTGCGCTTCCGCATCGTCGAGCAGGACACCTATTCGGTGGTGAAGCGCGTCGTCCCCGAAGGCAAGACGATGTGCTCCCTCTGCTCGCGGCTGCGCCGCGGGGCGCTATACCGCGTGGCGAGCGAATTGGGCGCCACCAAGATCGCGCTCGGCCATCATCGCGATGACATCCTGGCGACCTTCTTCCTCAACCTCTTTCACGGCGGCCAGCTCAAGGCCATGCCGGCGAAATTGCGTTCCGACGACGGCCGGCACGTCGTGATCCGTCCGCTCGCCTACGTCGCCGAGGCCGACCTCGCCGCCTATGCCGAGGAAAAGGCCTTCCCCATCATCCCGTGCAAGCTTTGCGGGTCGCAGGAAAACCTCGAGCGCCGGCGCATCGGCGAGATGCTCGCCGAGTGGGAAAAGCGTCACGCCGGTCGCACCGAATCGATCGTGCGCGCGCTCAGCGAGGTGCGGCCGTCGCATCTGCTCGATCGAAAGCTTTACGACTTTTCGCGGCTGGCGTGACACCGTCGGCTCATGCCGGATAGGGCGCTGTCGGGTGGTCGCGTCACAGAGGCTCACTACAATGCGCCGCATGAGGGCGCGTCGTGCCGTTCGCTACCTGAGGGCCGCGCTGCTCGTCGCCCTCACGGCCGGCGCGGCTACGGCGCGCGCACCATGGGGGTGAAAGGCCTCTTCGGCGTCCATACGTGGGTGGCGGTGAAGCGCACGGACGCGCCGTCGTGGACCGTCTACGAGATCATCGGCTGGCGCCTGCGCTGGTCCGACAGCGCGCTCGTCATCCGCAGCCGGCAGCCCGACGCGCCGTGGTTCGGCGCCGAGGTCGAGCTCTACGCCGACAAGCGCGGCCCCGGGGTCGAGGACCTCATCAAGCGCATCGACAAGGCGGCGCACGACTATCCGTACGCCAATACCTACACGCTCTGGCCCGGCCCGAACTCCAACACCTTCACCGCCTGGATCGCGCGCGCGGTGCCCGAGCTGCAGGTCGACCTGCCGGCGACCGCGATCGGCAAGGACTACATCGGCGGCAACTTCGTCTCCAGCGCCCCGAGCGGCAGCGGCTTCCAGTTCTCCGTGGCCGGCATCCTCGGCGTCGCCGCCGGGCCGGTCGACGGCTTCGAGCTGAACCTCCTCGGCCTCAACTTCGGCGCCAACGGCTCCGGCCTCAAGCTGCCGTTCGTGGGGCGCGTCGGCCTGCCGCACTTCATCGACTCGGCGAAGCGCTAGGTCCGTGGAAGAGTTGCGGCGCGAGGCCCTGTCGCAGGCCATCGTCTGGATGCCGACGTTCCTCGTCGCGCTCGGCCTGCTGATCCTGTTTCTCGTCCTTTCGCGCGCCGCGCATTTCGGCGTGCTGCGCATCGTGGAGCGCACGCGCGCGCACGGCCCGCTCGGCGAGCTCCTCGCCAGCATCGCGCGCATCTCGCTCATCTTGCTCGGCCTCATCACCGCACTCGGCACGCTCGGCGTCAACATCATGGGCATCGTCGCCGGCCTGGGCCTCACCGGCTTTGCGCTCGGCTTCGCGCTGAAGGACAGCATCTCCAACCTGCTCGCCGGCGTGATGATCCTGCTCTACCGGCCGTTCGAGGTCGGCGACCGCATCGATGTCGGCGGTCTCGGCGGCCGCGTCACGCACGTCAACCTGCGCTATACCGAGCTCGAGTCGGAGAGCGAGCGCGTGCTCGTGCCGAACTCGAAAATGCTTACCGACCCGATCCGCGTCGCCAAGGCGCCGCCGGCGACCGCGAGCTCGCCCGGCTAGCTGGTCTTCACGTAGCTCGCTTCCAGGCACACGTTGACGAGCGCCTGGCGCTTCTCCTCTTTCACCACTTTCAGCGCTCGCTCGAGCGCGGGCATCAATTCCTTTGGCTCGCGCACGGCCTCGCCGTGGCCGCCGGAAGCGCGGATCACGTGCTCGAAGCGCGGCGAGGGCTCGAGCGTGGCGAACGGCGGTGTCTTCGTCGCCGCGGCGTGGCCCTGCGGATACGTAGAGAGCGTCGAGCGGTGCACCGCCGCCCAGCGCGCGTTGTTGGCGATGACGAAAAGCACCGGGAGATGCATCGCCTCGGAGACGTAATGCCCCGCCGTGGGATTGCCGAACATGTACGAGCCGTCGCCGAGCGCGCAGATCACCGTCTTATCGGGCGTGGCGAGCTTCGCACCGAGGGCGGCGCCCAGCCCCCAGCCGAGGCCGCCGGCCGACGCGTTGCCGAAGTAGCGGCCCGGCTCGGTGATGACCATCTCCTCGAGCACGGTCGGGTATTCGTTGATGAGGATCGTGCGCTCATCGAGGAGCTTGTTCACGCAGGCCGAGAGCCACTTGCCGGTGATGACGTTCGGCATCGGCTCGACGCCGCCGCGCGCCTTCTTGCGCGTCGCGTTGCTCAGGTCCGTGATGGCCTTGCGCCGCGCCTCGATCGCCTTGACCGACGGCGCCTCCTTCTGCGCGGCGCGCCAAAGCGCTTCCAGCGTCGGCGCCACGGCGCCCGTCAGGGCGAGATCGGTGCGAAAGCCGCGCAGCGGATAGCGTGCGAAGAGCGGATCCGGCCCGATATGGATCACCTTGGCGTCGGGCTTCGGGCCTCCTTCCTTGGGGATCCACGGCACGTCGCAATCGACCACCAGCACGACGTCCGCTTCCTTGAGGAGCGCATGCGTATCCCAGCCGCAGTGCATCGGGTGCTCGGTCGAGAGGGCGAGATAGCGCGGCCGGTAATGGATCACCGGCACGGCAAGCGCGTGCGCCAAACGCTCGATGGCGCGCGCCGAGTCGAGCGTTCGGCCGCCGTTCGCGGTGATGAGCAATGGACGCTGCGCGGTGCTCAGCAGCTTCGCCGCCCGCGCGAGCGCCTCGGGATCTGCCGCCGGCGGCGTCGCCGCCACCTGTTGCGGCCGCGCGTTCACGGCCGCTGAAGACGGCGATGCCAGCACCTCGCGCGGCAGCGTGACGTACACCGGGCCCTGCGGCTCGCTCGTCGCGATGGCGAGCGCGCGGTCGATCACCGTCTCGACCTGCTCGGCATGCTTGAGCTCGTAGTCCCACTTCATGAACTCGCGCAGCATGCCGCCCTGGTCGAAGTGCTCCTGCGCCCAGTGGATGTAGTTGTTGCGCGCGGCCGGCAGCGCCCCAGACTCGGTGAGCGGCGTGCGCCCGGCGGTAAAAAGGATCGGCACGTTCTGGCGCGAGGCGTTGATCAGGCCGTTCAGCGCGTTCGCCGTGCCGACGCCGACGTGCACCATCATCGCCTGCGGCCGGCCGGTGATCATGGTGTAGCCGTGCGCCATTGCCACGCCCATGTTCTCGTGCGGCACGATGACGATCTGCGGCAGCTGCCAGCCGAGCTTCAGTCCCTTGGCGTACGCCTCGACGACGGGCGCGAAGTCGGTGCCGCCGTTCGCAAAGAGGTACTCGATGCGGCGCGCGGCGAGCACCAGCAGCCATGCGTCCGCGGCGGTGTCAGGTTTGAACGCCACCACCGGTTCCGGCTTCGGCGCCGCTACGGGCTGTTTGGGCTGTGGCGCTTCCGGTTTCGTGTCAGTAAGAGGCCGGACAGGAATGGTGGGCTCGTCCATGCGGCCGGATGTTACGCCTGCCGTTCGTTTCGAAGCCTGCGTTGTCAAGCCTATTTTGACAGCATAGACTCGCCTTCCATGAACTGCGCCGAACGCCTGGTCGAGATCTTCGGCAGCCAGGCGGACGTCGCGCGCGCCTTCCAGCTCGACCGCGCGGTCGTGCACAACTGGGTGAAGACCGGCTACGTGCCGGCGCGCTGGGCGGGCGAGGTCGAGCGCGTCACGCAAGGCCGTATCAGCGCGCTCGATGTGATCCACGAGGCGAGCGCCAAGAACCCCGTGCGGGTGAAGTCGCGCCCCGAGCATGCCCCCTTTGGTCTTTACGAGAGCGAGCCCATGAGCCAATACGCGCCAGCCAAACGCATCCAGTCGTTCCATCCGCCGCAGCGCACGCTGATGGGCCCCGGGCCGACCGAGATCCATCCGCGCGTGCTCACCACGATGAGCCAGCCGGCGATCGGCTACCTCGATCCGATCTTCGTCGAGATGATGGAGGAGCTGAAGTCGCTCTTGCGCTATGTCTACCAGACGAAGAACGCGCTCACCTTCCCGCTTTCCGGCCCCGGCTCGGTCGGCATGGAGTACTGCTTCGTCAACATGGTGGCGCCGGGCGACAAGGTGCTCGTTTGCCAGAACGGCGTCTTCGGCGGGCGCATGCTCGAGAACGCGATCCGCGTCGGCGGCACTCCGGTGGTCGTGGAAGACAAGTGGGGCGAGCCGGTCGATCCGCAGAAGCTCGAGGACGCGCTGAAGAAGAACAAGGATGCGAAGGTCGTCGCCTTCGTGCACGGCGAGACGTCCACCGGGTGCCAGTCGGACGCGAAGCTCCTCACACAAATCGCGCACAAGCACGGCGCGCTGGTGATCGTCGACGCCGTCACCACGCTCGGCGGCACGCCGGTGAAGGTCGACGAGTGGGACATCGACGCGATCTATTCCGCCAGCCAGAAGTGCCTCTCGTGCACGCCCGGACTATCGCCGGTGTCATTCAGCGACCGTGTGGTCGAGCACGTGAAGAAGCGCAAGGACAAGATCCGTAGCTGGTTCATGGACATGAACCTGCTCTTCAACTACTGGAACGCCGGCACGCGCACCTATCACCACACCGCGCCGACGAACTCGCTCTTCGCGCTGCACGAGGCGCTGCTTCTCATGCGCGAAGAAGGTCTCGAGAACGCGTGGGCGCGTGCGATGCGCCATCATTTGGCGCTGAAGGCCGGCCTCGAGGCGATGGGCATCAAGTTCCTCGTGAAAGAGCACTACCAGCTGCCGCAGATGAACGCCGTGCTCTGCCCGCAAGGCGTGGATGAGGCCCAGGTGCGCCGCACGCTGCTCAATGAGTTCGGCATCGAGATCGGCGCGGGCCTTGGACCGCTCGCCGGCAAGGTCTGGCGCATCGGCCTGATGGGCTATAGCTGCCGTCCGGACAACGTGATGCTCTGCCTCTCGGCCCTCGGCTCGGTGCTCTCCGACATGGGCCTCGCGGTGCACGTCGGCGACGCCGAGGCGGCCGCGCACGGCGCCTACGCCCAGATGCACGTCAAGGACGCGCAGCGCAAGAAGCGCGCCGCCTGAAATCGGGGTCAGAGCCCAATTAATAATAGGGCTCTGACCCCGATTTCGTAGTGGATACCTTAACGCACGCGCTCTCGGGGGCGCTGCTCGCGCGCGCGATGGCGCCAGGCGCCGTGCCGCGCGCGATTCCGCGCCGCGTCGCCGCGGGCTTTTTCGCCTGCGCGGCGCCGGACCTGGATTTCATCGCCGGCCTGGCCGGGCCGGTGGCGTATCTCGAGAATCATCGCGGCGTCACGCACTCGCTCGTGCTGCTGCCGCTCTGGGCGATCGGTGTGGCATGGGTGCTCGCCAGGCTGCTGCGCGAGCCGCAGGGCTGGCGCGCGCTCTACGCCATGAGCGCCGCGGCGATTGCGCTGCACATCGCCTGCGACGTCATCACGAGCTACGGCACGATGATCTTCGCGCCGCTCTCCGACTGGCGCGCGGCGATCGGCACGACGTTCATCATCGATCTTTGGTTCAGCGGCATCATCGTCGCCGGGCTGATCGCCTCGGCGATCGCCTGGCGCTCGCGCCTGCCGGCGGTCGCGGCGCTCGCCGTGCTCGCGGCTTACGTCGGCTTCCAGTTCGTGCAGCGCCAGCACGCGCTCGAATTCGCGCGGCAATATGCCGACGCGCATGCGCTCACCTATGCGCATGTGGATGCGCAGCCGCGGCCGGTGTCACCGTTCAACTGGACGGTGTTCGTGAGCGACGATGAGCGCCATCGCTTTGCGCACATCAACCTCGTGCGTCGCGAGGCGCGCCGCTACCAGCCGGGCGACGGCTTCATCGCGCGCATCGATTCGCCGTACCTGCCGCTCGAGCAGACGATCTGGGTCGAGCGCAGCCGCTACGGCGAAGTCGGCCAGGCGCGCATCCGCGACGCATGGCAATCGCCCGCGCTCGGCTTCTTCCGCTGGTTCGCCGCCGAGCCGGCGTACGACGGCACCAGCGAGGGGGGCAATTGCGTGTGGTTCGTGGATCTGCGCTTCGTCACGCCGGGACGCGACGTCACGCCTTTCCGCTATGGCGCCTGCCGCGACTCGCCGCGCGACCCATGGCGGGCGTACGAGTACGCCGGGCCGGCGGCGAAGCTGCTGCTGCGCTGAGGTGCCGGCCGATGAACTCCAGCACGGCGCGATACCAGACGATGATGTTGCGCGGCTTCAGGATCCAGTGGTTCTCGTCGGGGAAGACGAGAAGCTCGCTCGGCACGCCGTGGTACTGCAGCGCTTCGAAGAGATTCAGCGCTTCGTTGACCGGGCAGCGATAGTCGCGCTCGCCATGGATGATGAGCGCCGGCGAGCGCCATTTCGTGATCTGCCGCAGCGGCGCATAGCGGTCGAAGCGCTCGGCATCCTCGTAGGGGTTCTCACCGCCCATCTCCAGGTACCACCAGCCCGGGTGGTCAGTGACGCCGGTAAATTGCGCCATGGTGGCGATGCTCGCGTGCGTGATCAGACATGCGAAGCGGTCCGTCTGCGTGCCGATCCAGTTCGTCATGTAGCCGCCGAACGAGCCGCCCATCGCCATGGTGCGCCCGGCGTCGATATCGCCGCGCGCGGCGAGCGCGTCGGCCACCGCCATCAGGTCGCGGTAGCACTGCTCGCCCCAGACGTTGCCCCAGATGCCCTGGATGAACTCCTGGCCGAAGCCGGTCGAGCCGCGCGGGTTGGGCAGCGCCACCGCATAGCCCGCGGCGACGAGGAGCAGCGGGTTCCAGCGCCAGTGCCAGCCGTCGCCGTGCATGCCGATCGGGCCGCCGTGGATCCAGTAGGCGAGCGGTAATGGCGCCGGGGCGCTCTTCGGCGTAACGAGAAAGCACTGGATCGGCGTGCCGTCGGTGGAGGGGGTGGTGAAGCTTTCGACCTTCGCCCAGCCGGACGCTTCGGCGAAGCCGGAGAGCCGCGCGAGCGGAACAAGCTTGGAATTTTCGAGGACGTAGCACTCGGGCGCATCGAGCAGCGTCGAGCGCACCACCGCGATCCGGCCGTCGGCAAGCACCGTCGGATGGTCGTGCGCGCCGCCGGCGGCGGCCGCGCTCAGGCGCTCGACCGCGCCCGAACGCGCATCGATGGCGAACACGGGCTTGTCGCCATCGTCGTCAGCGGTGACGATGATGCGCGC
>VBCM01000053.1 GCA_005883675.1 Betaproteobacteria bacterium | reverse complement strand
CGTCTTCGCTCCAGCGCGAGATCTCCTGCAGTTGGCGAATGCACGTTCTCGGCTGCGCCAGTGCGGACGGAGGGCAAGTCGAGAAGATCTTCAAGCCGTGATCGGGCGCGGTGGTGGGCATATTGACTCCTTAGGCGGTAGATTCGGGCTCCGCCGGGGCAAGGCTAGATATACGCTGGCGGCTAGTCGCGAAATAGGACTCTTAGGAGCTAACGCCTACACGCAGTCGCGAGCTGATCCATCGGCTCATGAGGCCGAGCTATTGGCGAACCGGATTTGTAACCTGGGTATCGGGACCGTTCGAGCGAGCCGCCCCGAAGCGGCCGACGAGGGGGAGCCTGAGCGCCGGAGAGAACGGATCGATGCCGAACGCGAGGCCGAGCACGTTGACTTCGAAGCCCTCGATGCCGCTTGCCAGCACGCCGAGCAGGCCGAATAGCGACAGCTGGAAGCCGCTGCCGCTCGGCGCCATCGCGAGGAGCCTGGTGCCGAGATAGTCCTTGCCGATTGCAGTCGGAGGCAGGTCCAGCCCGAGCTCGGGCACCGCGCGGGCGACGTACGCGGTAAAGGTATTGGAATTGGGTCCCGGCCAAACGGCGTATTCCCCGGCGTAGGGATACTCGCGCGCCGCCATGTCGATGCGCTCGATCAGCGCATCCACGCCGTGGCCGCGCTTATCCGCCAGGATCGTAGGCGCGTTGCCGGCCCAGCGGGCATCGGGCGAGCGTTTCCAGATCGTCACCCCCGAACCCCTGCGGCGCAAGCGCCACGCGGTGAATTCGTAGATCGTGTAAGCCCTCGTACGCGTCGGCTTCACCGCGATCCAAGTATGGACGCCGAAGCAGCCCAGCCAGCCCGGACAACGGGCGCCGTACACCTGGACGACCGCTTCCGGAGTCGCCATCGGATCGGGCGCCAGACCGAGGCAGGTCCTGTTCATGAGCCCGCTGTGTTCCCTGCTGCCCGAGTGGCCAGCAGCGCCATCACCTCGACGGTGCACACCACTTCGGATCTCTGATTCAGGATCTCGTTGAAGAGCGTGACCGCGCCCCGATCAGGTTTGATCCAAGGCCGTTTGTCCTTTACGGTCACTCTCGCGCGCAGCGTGTCGCCCGCACGAACCGGAGCGCGGAACCGCAGCTTCCACTCAAGACCGCCGAGGAACGCCCAGGTCGCTCTCGGCGTGTTATAGATCTCGACCAGAGAGCGGTACCACAAAGTGACAATATAACCGCCGCTCGCGACGATCCCGCCGTAGGGCGAATGCGCTGCTGCGTCTTCGTCGATATGGAACGGCCAAGGGTCATTGCGTCGGCTGAACTGCAGCATTTCGTCCTTATCGCAGACGCATTCCCGCCCGAGATGCACGGAACCGACCTCCAGGTCTTCGAAGTACACCGTCGTCAGGTTGGCCACTGCGTCGCGGGCCAGCGCCGTCATAAGGATCGTCTTTTCGTGCTGGACGAACCAATCATCATAGGAGCCGCGTCGCGCGCCTCAATAGTGCTTTCAAGCTAATTCGGCCTCGCTCGCGCGCATTGCAAGGACCTGCTTCTGGGTGAAAGGCAACTCGATGCAACCGGCAAGGAAGCTTCGCGCAATACGGCCTTCGTCGCCCATACGCGTACGCCCAAGCCCTTGGTGAGGCACTCAAGCTTCTAGCGGCGGCGGCACCGCCCAGTGCTCCTCGTGCGAACCGGGCACCGGCGGATGGAAGAAGAGCAGGACCCACACGTACGCGATCGCCTGGTCGAGCACCTCGCGCGCGCCTTCCGCGCTGCGCCACCAGCGTTCATCCGCGTATTCGTGTCGGGCGGCGATCGCGCCGACCTCGACCTGCGCGCCGAACGCCTTCCGGAAGAGGAGCCGCGAGCGGCGCGCATGCGTCCCCAGCGAGAGCACGTCGAGCGCCCGCACCTCGATTCCCGATCGCTTCGCCCACTCGCGCACCATGACCGCGCTCAGGAACGTCCGGTCCTGCGCCGACGACGGGCTCGGTACCGCGGCGAGCGCCGCGGGCGGCAAGCCGCGCGACTTGAGGTACTCCGCGGCACGCTCGGCAGCCGTTCGATAGACGTTTCCCTGCGGCCATTCCGCGAGCGGGGCGCCGGTGGCCACGGCGAGCTCGTAGCTGCCCTTGCGAAACACTTCCACCGCCTGGTCGAGGCCCTCCGGCTCCATCCAGCCTTCGATGACGAGGATCTTGCCGCCGCTCGGCTCGTTAATCGCAAGAAATGGATAGAGCGCCCGCCCGGCGACTAGCGCGGCGAGGGCAAGAACGACGAGGAGCACGAGCCACCCCCAAAGCGTGGGCAACCAGACCTCACGGCGTAGAACCAACCTCACCGGAAGTGCCAGTTTTGCGTATCGACTCGGCTACAACCGACTTGCTGGTGACGTTGACGTTCAACAGCTGCTGCCAATTGCGAACGCAAGGCGTCGGCCGGCTGATATTCGGCATCGCTCGCGCGCATTGCAATGAGCAGTCGGTGCCTATCGGGCCGCGTGGCTTGTGGGGCGAGCGCCTTTCACGGCGACGAAGGCCGTATTGCGCGAAGCTTCCTTGCTGGTCGCATCGAGTTGCCGCTCACCCAGAAGCAGCCGCTTGAGCATCCGCAGGTCGTTCAGCAGCCTGCGGGTTCCGTCCACGTGCCAGGCCAGCCGATCGAGCTTGTAGGCGA
The DNA here is from genome assembly GCA_005883675.1 of Betaproteobacteria bacterium. GTDB lineage: Bacteria > Pseudomonadota > Gammaproteobacteria > Burkholderiales > SG8-39 > SCGC-AG-212-J23. The sequence continues at coordinate 2,445 of VBCM01000053.1, read as the reverse complement.
TGAGCTGCAGCGCCTCGAGACGCCGTGACGCGGCCTCTTCGTTCGCTCGCTCGGATTCGTGCGCCACGGATATTTTTGCCGTCTCAATCGCTTCGCGCAGCAAACCGATGTACTCAAGGGATCCCTCGATGCTGTCGAAAGGCGTGCGCTCGTGCGCCATGGTGTCGCGCAAGCGTCGAGTCGCTAGAACAGGCTCTCGCCGACGTGCAGCACGTCCTCGGGCCGCACCGGCTCGGAAAGGCGCGGGCTCGAGGCCTCGAGCTCGCCGGCGGCGCCGCGGCGGTACAGGCGCAGGTTTCGCTCCGTGCCGCGCTGCGTCGGCCCGCCGCCCTGCACCAGCGCCTGGCGCACTGTCATGCCCCGCTCGACGCGGTACGAGCCCGGGCGGTTCACTTCGCCGTAGACGTAGAACTGCGGCGCGCGCTGCACGTAGATGACGTCGCCGCCGGCGACGAGAACATCGTCGTCGTGCTTGCCGGTAAGGAACAGCGCGGCGACGTCGATCTCCTTGCGGAAGTACTTGCCGTTGCGCTCGCCGGAGAGGATGACGAAATCGGCGCCCTCGCGCGCGATGCCGCCCGCCATGGCGATCATCTCGGACACCCGCGTGTTGACGGTCTCGAGCGGGAAGCGCCCGGCGCGGTTGACGAGACCGAGCACCGACACCTGACTCGAGCGCGCCTGCATTAGCATGATCGTCACCTGCGGGCTCTGGATGTAGTTGCCCGTCTCGAGCGCTCTGGCGATGATGCTTTCCGCGCCGGCGAGCGTCTCGCCGCCGATCCTCACCCGGCCGATCAGCGGATAGCTGATCGCACCGTCCTCGGCGACGCGCGTCTCGAGCGTCAGATTCGGGTTCTGGAACACGCTGACGCGGATGCCGTCGCCGGCGCCAAGCCGGTATTCGACGAGCTTCTGCTGCGCGTTCGCGGGCAACGCGAACATCGCGAGGAGCAGGAAAAAACCGAGTAACGTCGCGCGACTATGGTTCATAAATTGGACTCTATCCGCCGGACGTTGCAGCCATCGCGGCGCGCCGACCGCTCGTTCAATGTAGAGAGAGTGATACCCCCCTCTCAATAGCCCCTAGGGGCTAACGTAGTTACGTAGCTACTTCAAAGCAGGAGCGATCCCCCGAGCGTCACAATGCGGCCGGCGAAGCGCGCCGTCGGGTCGTTCGAGTCCTGACGATAGTGCTGCCAGCTGGCGTTAATGAGAAGGTTGCGCAGCGCGCGCCACTCTGCACGCAGCTCGGCGATCTCGCCGGTGTCGCTGCGCGCAGGTCCGCTGAGCGGCACGACGGGATTGCGGTAATCGGCCTTGAAGTGGCCGACACTCGCGCGCAGCGTGGTGCGCGCGGCGAACTGCCAGGTGGCGCCGAGCGAGGCGCGTTCCTCCACCCGATAGCTCGTGAAGTTGTCGATCCATGGCGCCATGTCGCGAACCAGTGCCAGGTCGAGCGACAGCTTTCCGGTCGCGCCCCAGCGAAATGCGAGCATGCCGGTGTTGCCGGAGAAGTCGCGCTCGGCGAAATGCGGATAGCGGTAAGAGAGGTGCGAGAGGCGCGCCTCGAGCGCCGTCTTACCGGCGAGGCGCCAGTTCGCGGCGAGTTGCGCTTCCCGCCGCTGGAAGCGGTCGTCGATAAGCGCCACCGGATCGAGCGCGCGGTCGGTGTAGTCGGCGTCGAGCTCGATCACCTTGAAGCTCACGTAGCGGTCGACGCGCGTCAGGTACTTAAGGCCCGCCTCGCCGCCGCGCGCGCGATAGCTCGGCTGCTGCGGAAAGGCGAACGAGTACTTGACATCGTCGGCGAGGAGGCCGCCGAGCAGGTGCCAGCGAGTCGCGAGCTCCGCCTCGCCATTGGCGAGGTAGCGCTCGGCGGTGCGCACGTTGCGCACCGTGGTGTCGCGGAACAGGCCGTAGTTGACGAGCGCCTGCGCGCGCTCGGCGGAGAGCACGCCGCTCACGCGCGGGCCGAGATGCCAGGACCAGCCGCCGCGGTAATTGAGCGCGTTGAAGTCGAGGAAGGAGAAGTTCGAATAGCGATACGCGGTCTCGGTGACGTCCAGATACCAGCGTTGCTGCCGATAGGACTTGTCGAGCCGCAGGCCCACGTAGCCGGTGCGGATGCGCTCGGCCTGCGCGTCGCTCTGGCGGAAGATGTTCGAATCCCAGGCGAGCGAGCCGCCGACCTGCAGCATGAGCGCGCGATCCTGCGGCAGCGGTGCCGGCGGCTCGCGCGGCGTGCGGTCCTGCTGCAGGATGCCGGCGGGATCGGGCTGGCCGGTCGGCGGACGCTCCTGCTCGGCGCTCGGCGCGCGCTCCGGCGCAAAGATCGGCGGCAGCGCCGGCTCCTCTTCGGCTTCAGGCGCCTCCTGGGCGAAAGCCCGCAGCGCAAGGGCCGCGCCCGCGAGCACGGCAGGCCATCTTATTTGCCTTCTCCCG
>VBCM01000052.1 GCA_005883675.1 Betaproteobacteria bacterium | reverse complement strand
AAAAGGGGTCAGAGCAATTTTTGCGTTACAAAAACGCGTACGAGATTGCTGGCGAGTGGGTGCACGTGCAGTACGCGGAGCGCGCGCAGTTCACCGACGTGTACGGCTTCGCGGGCACGCAGGGCATGGTGAACTGCGAAGGCGTGCGCTACCTGCCGAAGGGTAAGCCCTCGAAGACGCTCGCCGTGTACATGCATCCCTCATCCACGCTGCAGCTCCTGCCCATGCCGGCGGCGATGGCGCGCGCGGGCGTACACGTGCTCTGCGCGGGAAGCCGCTTCGCCAAGAACGACACGCCGCTCATCATGGAGAAGGTGGTGCTCGACCTCGGCGCCTACATGCGCCATGCGCGGGAGAAATGGGGATACGAGCACATCGTGCTTTGCGGCTGGTCGGGCGGCGGTTCGCTCTCGCTCTTCTACCAGGCGCAGGCGGAGAAACCAACGGTAACCGCCACGCCGGCCGGCGATCCGGTCGACCTCCGCGGGCTGATAGCCGCCGAGGCGATGATCTTCCAGGCGGCGCATCTCTCCCGCGCGCGCATGCTCGCGGAATGGATCGATCCGTCGGTGACGGACGAGCTCGATCCCGACCGGCGCGCGCTCGAGCTCGACATCTACAACCCGAAGTGCCCGTACCAGCCGCCCTACGAGCCGGAGTTCATCGCGCGCTTTCGCGCCGCGCAGCTCGCTCGGCTGCAGCGGCGCACCGCGTGGGTCAAGGAAACGCTGGACTTTCTGCGAAACAAAAAAGGCGACGAGGTGGAGCGCGGCTTCATCACGCATCGCACGATGGCCGACCTGCGCTTCATGGACCCGGCGATCGACCCGAATGATCGCAAGCCGCGCTGGTGCTATCTGGGCAAGCCGGAAACGGCGAACACCGGGCCGGTGGGCATCGGCCGCTTCTCCACGCTGCGCGCGTGGCTCTCGCAGTGGTCGGTGGAGGACTCGAACGCCGACGGGCCCCGCAGCGCGGCCTCGATCACCGTGCCGCTGCTTGCGATCGCGTGATCAAGGGCGCGACGCATTACTATCAGGGGCAGCCCGAGCTGCTGAAGCAAGCGGTCGAGACATGCCTCGACTGGATGGGAAAGCAGCGCTTACTCGACTAGGGAGGAGGACGATGAAGCTCGTTGCAATGCTCGCCGCCGCGCTCATTGCTGTCGCGGCGCAGGCGCAGGACACGATCAAGATCGGCGTCATCACCGACCGCGTGGGCGTCTCCAAGCCTTATTCGGAGCCCGCGACCGAGGGGATGGTGTTCGGCGCGAACGAGATCAACAAGAAGGGCGGCGTGCTCGGGCGCAGGCTCGAGCTGCTGGTGGAGGACGACCAGTCGAAGCCCGACGTGTCGGCGGCGCTCGCGAGGAAGCTGATCGACCAGGGCGCGGTCTTCATCCTCAGCGTCTCGCTCAGCCCGGCGACGCAGCAGCAGCAGACGGTGACGATGGAGGCGAAGACGCCGCAGATGACGCCGATGAACTCGGCCGACTACCTCACCACGCAGCTCGACAACCCGTACTTCTGGCAGACCGGCCCGCTCGGCTCGGTGCAGATCGCGACACTGCTCGCCCACGCGAAGAAGCAGAACCTCAAGCGCGTCGCGCTCATCACCGACAACTCGGACCTCGGGCAGGCGATCGGAAAAGCGTTCCGCGGCGGGCTGGAGAAGGCCGCCATGCAGGTGGTCGATGAAGAAGTGGTGCCGCTCGGCGCGACGAGCGCTACGCCGCAGATGCAGAAGATCCGCGCCGCGAATCCGGATGCGATGTTCGTCGCCGGCGTCGTCACCGCGACCAACGTGCTCATCTTCAAGGCTTACCGCGAGCTCGGGCTCAAGTTCCCGATCCACGCCTCCTACAACCTCTCGGTGCCGATCTACATGACGGCGGCCAAGGGACTCGTCAACGGCATCACCTTCGTCGACGCCTACGACCCGGACAAGCCCGAGGTGAAAGCGTTCGAGGCCACCTACCGGAAGGAAACCGGCAAGGAGCCCGCCAATCTGCATGGCTACGGCTACGACGGCATCATGCTCGTCGCCGAGGCGATCAAGAAGGCAGGCTCTACGGACAAGGAGAAGATCCGCGCCGCCATGCAGTCGCTCACCTACGGCGGCGTAATGGGCGCGAAGGGCATGAAGTACCACTTCCCCGAGGGCAAGCGCACCGGCTTCGATCCGAACGGCATGGTGGTGCGCGTCTACGAGGGAGACCGGCAGGGCCGCGTCGTCCACGTCGGTCAGCAGTAGCCGTTGCAGGACTTCTTCGAGCTCGCGGTAGGCGCCGCGGCCTCGGGCTGCGTCTACGGGCTGATCGGGCTCGCCTACCTGCTCATCATCCGGCCGACCGGCATCATCAACTTCGCGGTCGGCGAGTGGGCGATGCTCGCCGCCTTCGGCGGCTACGTGACGCTCACGAAGTATGAATGGCCGTATCCCGTCGGCATGGCGGTGGTGCTCGGCTTGATGTTCGTCGTCGGCTGGGCCACCGAGCGCGTCGTGGTGCGACGGCTCGTCGAGGGCGGCGCGCCGCTGCTTGCGCCGATTCTCGCGCTCCTCGGCATGCTGGTCGTGTTCCGCGAAAGCATCTCGGTCACGTTTCCGCCGGACCCGCATCCGGTGCCGGACGCGTTCGGCATCGGCCGCCTCGAGCTCGGCCCGATCGGCGGCACCTACCAGAGCTTTTTCACCATCGTGACCGCGCTCGGGGTGTTCATCGGCGCGTGGCTCTTCTTCGAGCGCACCGTCGCCGGCAAGGCGTTCGAGGCGGTGGCGCTCAACCGCCGCGCCGCCGCGCTGATGGGCATCGATCTCACGCGCGTCACTGCGCTTTCGTTCGGCGCGGGCGCCGTGGTCGCCGGACTCGGCGGGCTGCTGGTGGCGCCCAACATCTCCGCGCACTACCTGATGGGAGTGCCGCTCGCGATCCAGGGCTTCACCGCGCTCGTCATCGGCGGCGTCGGGCGCGTCGCGGGACCGCTCCTCGGCGGACTGCTCCTCGCGCTCGCCGAGCAGCTCACCGTGCGCTATGCGCCCGTGCCGGCGGGATATGCGCAGGGCGTGCCGCTCGTGCTTCTCATGGTGTTCTTGCTCTTACGTCCCACCGGACTGCTGAAAGCCAAGGTGTGAAGAGCGAAAACCCCCTGGCGCTTCGCGCCACCCCCCTTATCAGGGGGGCAGGGGCGTTCATCGTGCTCGCAGGCGCGGCGTTCTTCATGGGCGACTACCACAACGATGTCTACCGCAAGCTGCTCCTCTGGGTCACGCTCGCGCTCGGCTATAACTTCCTCTTCGGCGTCTGCGGACAGGTCGCGTTCTCCCACTTTGCCTTTTACGGGATCGGCGCGTACTCGATCGTCATCTTCCTCTTCCAGCTCCACCTGCCATTTCCGCTCGCTGCAATCTGCGGCATCGCGCTTTGCATCGCGTTCGCGCTCGCGGTGGCGATCCCCTCGACGCGGCTCGAAGGCTTCTATCTCGCCCTGGTGACGCTCGCGCTCGGTCAGCTCTTCATCGTGGTGCTGAACGAAGGCGGCACGGTGACCGGCGGCACCGGCGGCATCGCCAACTACCGGCTCCCCGAGATCTACGGCCTGCGGCTGCGCGGACCGTGGTACACGGCGGTGATCGCGCTCCTCGTCGTCGCTACGTATGCGGTGCTCGTGCGGCTCGACCGCTCGTGGTTCGGCCGCGCCTGCCGCGCGGTGCGCGACAACCCGGAAGCGGCGGCCGCGATGGGCGTGGATGTCGCGCGCACCAAGGTGATCGCGTTCACGCTGACGAGCGTACTCGCCGGCATCGGCGGCATGGTGTACGCATTCGTCGACAACACGGTGAACCCGCCGATCTTCGGCATCGAGAACGCCTTTCTCCTGCTCTTCATGGTGATCGTCGGTGGCGCCGGCCGCCACGCGGGCGCGGTGATCGGCGCGGTGCTGCTCTTCCTGCTGCCATTCTGGCTCTCGCCGCTCGTGGGGCACCATCATGCACTCGTCTTCGGCGTGCTGGTGGTGGCCGCGATCCTGCTCGAGCCACGCGGCCTGATCGGCATCTACGACCGCGTGGCCGATAGGTATAAAGGCTCGCCGAGTCGATGAGCGCTCTCCTCGAGGTGCGCGGGCTCACCAAGCGCTTCGGCGGCCTCACCGCCGTGCATGATCTCGACTTCGAGGTGCGGGAAGGCGAGATCCTCGGCGTCATCGGTCCCAACGGCGCGGGCAAGAGCACCACCTTCAACCTGATCGCCGGCACCTACGCCGCCACGGCGGGCGACGTGCGCTTCGCCGGCGAGCCGATCCTCGGCCTCGCGCCGCATCGCATCGCCGCGCGCGGCGTGATGCGCACCTTCCAGCACAACCGGCCGTTCGCGGGAATGCCGGTCATCGACAACGTGCTCGTCGGCGCGCATACGCGCTTCGGCGCCACGCTCTGGTCCGTGGTGCTCGGCCGCTCGCGCGCGGAAGAAGCGCGCCGGCGCGAGCGCGCCGCGGAGCTCGTGCAGTTCGTCGGCCTCGGCGAGCTCGCGAGGGCCGATGTGACCACGCTCTCCTTCGGCCAGGGGCGGCTCCTCGAGATCGCGCGCGCGCTCGCCGGCGAGCCGCGCCTCATCCTCTTCGACGAGCCAGCCGCCGGGCTGACGGCCGCCGAATGCGCGCGTCTTGCCGAGATCATCCGCGGCATCGCCGCGCGCAGCATCGCGGTACTGCTCATCGAGCACGACATGCACTTTCTCCTGCCCCTCGCGCACCGCGTCGTGGTGCTCAATTTCGGCGCGAAGATCGCCGATGGATTACCGGCGGAAGTTCGCACGCACCCGGCGGTAATGGACGCCTATCTCGGCAGCCATGCTGCGCATTAGCGAGCTCCGCGCGAGCTACGGCGCCGCGCCCGTACTGCAGAGCATCTCGCTGCACGTCGACCGGGGCGAGACGGTGGCGCTGCTCGGACCGAACGGCGCCGGCAAGTCGACGCTCATGGCCGCGATCACGGGCACGATCGCGCAGCGCGCGGGTAGCATCCTGCTGGATGGCGTCGAGCTCGCCGCCGCGAAGAGCCACGCCATCGTCGCGCGCGGGGTGGCGCTCGTGCCCGAGGGGCGCCTCGTGTTCGCGCCTTTCAGCGTCGAGGACAACCTGCGTCTCGGCGCCATCCGGCTGAAGGGCGCGCTCGCGGAGCGCTACGAATATGTCTACGGGCTCTTCCCGCGCCTCGCAGAGCGCCGCCGGCAGCTTGCCGGCACGCTTTCGGGCGGCGAGCAGCAGATGCTCGCCATCGGCCGCGCGCTGATGAGCGCGCCGCGGCTGCTGCTGCTCGACGAGCCGTTCCTCGGCCTCGCGCCCATGGTGGTGCAGGAGATCCGCGCGGCGCTGGAGCGGCTGCGCGCAACCGGCCTCACGCTGCTGATCGTCGAGCAGAAGCTCGACATCGCGCTCAGCTTCGCGAGCCGCGCCTATGTGCTGATCAAGGGGCGCGTCGCGCTGGAGGAAACGACCGCGGCGCTCGCGCGACGGCCGGACATCGACGACCTCTACTTCGCCCTCGCGAGCACTGCCTAATTCTGTAGAATTCAGCCAGCGCGCGCCGGCTCGTTGACCCGCGAGACGAGCTGCGTCGGGTTGACGAAGCGCAGCGCGACCAGCAGCCACACCAGGGTCACCGCCATGTAGATCATCGCCATGGCATCGACCGACTGCGGCGCGCGCACGCCGGCGGCGAACACCGCGTAGTACAGCGCTACCACCAGCGTCTGGCTGTCGGGACCGCAGGTCAGAAAGGTGAGCTCGAACATCGCGATGGTCCGCACCAGCACGAGGAGCGACGCCGCGAGGATGCCCGGCGCGAGCAGGGGCACCAGCACGTGCAGAAACATGCGCGGTGTATTCGCGCCGAGCACGCGCGCCGCGGATTCGAGGTTCGGATCGATCTGCTCGATGAACGGCGTCATCACCAGGATCACGAAGGGCAGCGCGGGCACGAGGTTGGCGAGGATCACGCCGGGGAGCGTGCCCGCGAGCTGCACCTGGTACATCACGGTGGCGAGCGGAATGCCGTAGGTGA
>VBCM01000051.1 GCA_005883675.1 Betaproteobacteria bacterium | reverse complement strand
GAAGATTTTGGACTTCCCCTATCTGCGCGATCCGGCGTGGCGCGGCAAGCCCGACTACATGCACTACAAGGCGAACTACCTGCTGATCGTCGACAACCTGAGCGACTTCGCGCATCTCGCGTTCGTGCACACCCGGACGCTCGGCGGCTCGGAGGAATACGCGTACAAGTCGAAGCCGACGGCGATCGAGCGCCTCGAAGACGGCTTCCGCGTCGAGCGCTGGCACATGGACGCGGAGGCGCCGCCCTTCCATAAGAAGGTCGTGCGGCACGCGGGCCGGCTCGATCGGCGCAACATCGCGCGCATGCACGTGCCGGGGATCTTCTTCATGGAGACGCTGTTTTCACCGGCGGGCTCGGGCGCCGAGAAGGGAAATGTGGAAGGCGCGAAGCAGTATCGCAACTGCCAGTTCTTCACGCCCGAGACGCGGCGCTCGACGCACTTCTTCTGGGACTACCTGCACGACTACGACCTCCAGGACCCGAACATCGCGCTCTCGCTCAACAACAGCATGATCGAGGGCTTCATGGAGGACAAGTTCATCATCGAGGGTCAGCAGGAAGTGCTGGACGCCGACCCGAACTTCAAGATGAACGCGATCGTCGCCGATGCGCCGCTTGCGCACTTCCGCCGCACGCTCGGCAGACTGATCGATGCCGAGCGCCAGGCGCTGCAGCCGGCGGCGGCATGAAGCCGGCGCTCGTAATCGCGCTGCTCGCGGCCGGCTGCTCGACATCGTGGGATCCCCACGCGCCGAAAACGGTGACAGCGAGCGACGAGGGCGGCGCGGTCAGCGTGAAGCACGGCCAGCGGCTGCACCTGCCGCTCGCAGCCGAGCCGGGCAGCGCCTACGAATGGCGGCTTGCCGAGCCGCCGGTCCGCATGGTCGTGGCGCAAGGTCCGGGCGACCAGCGTGGGCTCGACTTCACTCCTGTGCGCAGCGGCGAAGAGCAGCTGCGCCTGGAATATCGCCCGGTGAGCGGCGAGGGCGCGCCGCAGCGCATCGTCTCCTACGACGTCACGGTGCCCGAGACCGGCGTCCTGGCGTGGTTCCGGTCGCTCTTCGGCCGCAAGCGCTCGCCGTAACGCGGCTCGGCTGATGCGCGTCGTCGCCATCGAGGAGCATTTCCTCACGCCGCTGTACCGCGAGCACGTCACGGCGAACGAGTACCGCAACTACTACCTGGCGAGCCGCGGCGAGGAGCTCGGCCACGACATCATCGCCGAGAACATGGACCTCGGCGCGAAGCGCCTTGCGCACATGGACGCGCACGGCGTCGATGTGCAGGTGCTCTCCTTCGGCTCGCCGGGCCCGCAGGCGTTCGGCGCGGAGGTGGCGATTGCGATGGCGCGCGATGCCAATGACCGGCTGCATGCGACGATGAAGGCGCATCCCGCGCGCTTTGCCGGCTTCGCCGCGCTGCCGACCGCGGATCCGCCCGCGGCGGTGGAGGAGCTCGAGCGCTGCGTGACCAAGCTCGGCTTCAAGGGCGCGATGATCCACGGGCACCAGCGCGGTGAATTCCTGGACGGCAAAAAATACTGGCCAATCTGGGAGCGCGCGGAGAAACTTGGCGTGCCGGTGTACCTGCATCCGGCGCTGCCGCACCCGGACGCGGTGAAGGCGTATTTCGACGGTTATGAGGAGCTCGCGCGCGCGCCCTGGGGCTTCGCCGTGGACACGAGCTGCCATTTCCTGCGCCTCGTGTTCGCGGGCCTGTTCGACGCCTACCCGCGGCTCAAGATCATCCTCGGCCACCTCGGCGAAGGCCTGCCGTTCGCGATGCACCGGATGAACGAGCACTCCTGGGCGGCGGCGAAGCGCCGCGGCCTGAAAAAGCAGCCAATCGAGTACCTGCGCGACAACCTCGTCGTCACCACCAGCGGCAACTGGTTCGAGCCGGCGCTCGTGTGCACGCTGCTCGCGCTCGGCGCCGACGCCATCCTCTTCGCCATCGACTGGCCCTACGAGGCGAACAAGACCGGAATGGAGTTCCTGCGGAGCCTTTCGATCAGCGACGCCGACAAGGCGAAGATCGCTCACCGCAACGCCGAGCGCCTGCTCGGCGTCTAGAAATCGGGCTCCGACACCGACTTCCGTGTCAAAGTCCACGCCGTAGCCATTTTGTGCAGCGCAGTCGCGCCGCTCCTCTTCCCGGGCCGGCGCTACAGAAAAACAACGCCGCCCCAAGTTTGCTGCACCCGCGTGCGGAAAATCCTAGTGCGAAGTTTTGCGGACCCTCACAATCGCGCCGTTTAGAACAACCAAGGGGGTAGGACATGAGGTTCATGAGGATCCTGCAGGTCATCGCGCTCGCGGTGCTGGCGAGCCCGGCGTTCGCGCAGAGCGTGGCAAACGACGGCTACGCGCGCGACGCATCGACGGTCGTGGTGAAGAATCCGTTCGGCCTGTGCTGGCGCAGCGGCCAGTGGAGCGAGGGGAAGGCGATCGCCGAGTGCGATCCGGAGTTCGCGCCCAAGCCCGCGAAGGCCGAGGCCGCGCGCCCGGCCGCGCCGATCCCGGAACCCGCGCCGGTGCGCGCACGGCTGCAGGCGATTACGCTCGGCGCCGACGCCTCGTTCGATATCGGCAAGGCGGACCTCAAGTCCGACGGCCAGGCGAAGCTCGGGCAGCTCGTCGCCAAGCTGAAGGATGTGAACTTCGACGCCATCACCGTCATCGGGCACACCGATAACGTCGGCACCGACGCCGCGAACCAGAAGCTGTCGCTGCGCCGGGCCAACGCGGTGAAGCAATACCTCGCCACCCACGGCATCGATGCGGCGAAGATCAAGACCAACGGCCGCGGCAAGACGAGCCCGGTGGCCGACAACAAGACCGCTCAGGGACGCGCGCGCAACCGCCGCGTGGAGGTCGTGATCACCGGCACGCGTAGCTCATAAGAAGAAAGCCGGAACACGAAAAAAGGCCGCCTCGCGCGGCCTTTTTATTTGTGCGTCTTCTCTGGCTTGCGCCGCTGCGCCATCCAGATGACCAGGTCCCAGGCGTTGTGGATGCCGGTCACGACGAGCAGCATCGTCGCCACCGCAAGCGTCGCAGCGCCGAAGCCCTTGTCCAGCCACAGACCGAGTGCGGCGAGCCAAAGAAGCGCGTAACTCACGAAGGGCAGGCTGACGAAGAAGACCAGGTCCTCGGGATCATGCGTGGGCGGCTGATCGGGAAAGCCGTGGCGCCAGTGGTGATGCACGCGCGTCCAGAGCAAATAAACGATGCCGCCGACTCCTGTCGCCATCAGCAGCATGGCGAGCGAGCGTTGCGGCAAACCCGGCACGAGAAGGAGCGCCGACACGACGAACGCGGTGGTGAAGAACACCATCGTCGGCGTAACGAAGCCGCGTGTGCCCGACGCCGGGCGCCGTCCGACGCTGTCCGGGTTGATGGATACCACCACGAACATGAGACCGGTAAGTGCGGCCGCCGAGGTGCCGACCAGGAAATAGAACTCGTGCCAGCCCTGCAGCGGCTCAGACATCGATGCCTCTTTCCTTGAACACTTCCAGCGCGAGCCGGTGCGCGTCGTTCGCCGCCGGGATGCCGGCATAAAGCGCCGCGAGCAGGCAGACCTCGCGGATCTCGTCGGGCATGCAGCCGTTGTTGAGCGCGCCATTCAGGTGAACTTTGAACTCGGCGGCGCGATTGATCGCGGCGTTCATGCCGAGCACTACGAGGCTGCGGATCTTGCGCTCGAGGCCGGGCCGCGACCAGATGTCGCCGTACGCGTAGGCGTTGATCATGTGCTGCAGCGGCGCACCGAATTCGCCGAGCGCGCCCATGCGCTGCTCGACGGCGTCGGCTCCGAAGATCTGCTTGCGAACGGCAACGCCGCGACGGTAGAGTTCCTGCGTGTCCATGCTGGCTTCTCCTCGTGGGGAAAATTCATGATACCCGCGTGGCAACGGCGCCTCGCCGCGGCGCTCCTCTTCGCCGCAGCGGCCGCCTGGGCGCAGAGCTATCCGTCCCACACGATCAAGGTCGTAGTGCCCTACGGTCCCGGCAGCTCGCCCGACAGCGTTGGCCGCATCGTCGCGCAGCAGATGCAAGAGGCGCTCGGCCAGCCGGTGATCGTCGCCAACGTCGCCGGCGCGCTCGCCAACGTCGGCACCGCCGAGGTGGCGCGCGCCGCGCCCGATGGCTACACGATCCTCCTTACGACGAACACGCCGCACGCCGCGAACGTCGCGCTCTTCAAGTCGCTGCCATTCGACCCGGTGAAGGATTTCGCGCCGATCGTGCGCCTCATCACCACGTCGATGGTGCTCCTCGTGCGCAGCGACTTCCCGGCCTCGACGCTCGACGAATTCATCGCCTACGCCAAGAAAAAGCCGGGCGGCCTGGCCGCCGGGTACGGCTCGGCGGCGACGATCGTCTCCATCGCCAAGCTGTCGGCGGCCAGGTCGACTTCACGCTCGGCGATTTCGCCGTGGCGATACCGCAGATCCGTGGCGGAAAAATGAAGGGCCTCGCGGTGACTTCGCCGCAGCGCACGCCGCTCGCGCCCGAGCTGCCGGCGATCGCGGAGACCTTCCCCGGCTTCGAGACGCGCATCTGGTACGGCCTCGTGGCGCCCGCCAACACGCCGAAGCCGGTCGTGGCGAAAGTGCACGACGTGGTGTCCGCGAGCCTCGCCAAGCCCGACGTCAAGGCGAAGCTCGCCGGGCTCGGCCTCGAGCCCGCGCCCCTCGCGCCGGAGGAGTTCGCCGCATTCATCAAGCAGGAAATCGCCAAATGGACCCGGGAGATCCGCGACGCGGGGATCGAGCCGCAGTGATCGACGCGGCGATCGTCGGTCTCGGGCGCTGGGGACGAAGCCTCGTCG
>VBCM01000050.1 GCA_005883675.1 Betaproteobacteria bacterium | reverse complement strand
AGTCCGCGCTCGAGACTGGCGACCGCCATGCCGGCGAGCGAGTGCGTGTGGATCACGCAATGGATCTCCGGCTTCGCCTCGTGGATCGCGCCGTGGATCACGAAGCCGGCGAGGTTGAATGTATAGTTCAAGCCCTTGGGCCAGTCCGGCTGCCAGAGGACGTCCCCCTTGAGGTTCACTCTGACGAGCGCGGAAGCGCAGATTTCCTCGTAGAGCAGGCCGAACGGGTTGAGCAGGAACTCTTCCGTGCCCGGGATGCGCGCCGAGATGTGGTTGTAGACGAGATCATCCATCCCGAAGTGGCGCACCAGCCGGTAAGCGCAGGCGCAATCGACGCGCGCTTCCCATTCGGCGGCGCTCACCCGGCCCTTGAGCGACTTGAACCGCAGCGGCGGATAGTCCTTGTCGGGCGCGAGTTCGGGATAATGCTTGCGAAGATCGGTGACCTTGGCTTTGGGCATGCGCGCAATTTACCTCGGTTTATGTGTCGCGGCGTTCGCCGCGGGCGCGGCTGCGCTGGACTTTCCCAGCCGGGCGGTGCGTATCGTGGTGCCCTACCCGCCAAGCGGCAATGTCGACATTACCGCGCGCACCGTCGCACCGGCATTCGGCGACGCGCTCGGCCAGCCGATCGTGATCGAGAACCGTGCCGGCGCCGGGGGCACCATCGGTACCAGCGCCGTGATCAAGTCCCCGGCCGACGGCTACACGCTGGTGCTCGGCTCGAGCGCGACCATCACCGCGGGCCCGGCGGTGTACAAGAACCCGCCGTACGACCCGTTCAAGGAGCTGGTGGCGCTGGGCGCGATCCAGCTTGCGCCGATCGTGCTCACGGTGGCGCCGAAGACGCCGGTCAACTCGTTTGCCGAGTTCGTCGCGCGCGCGAGGGCCCGGCCGGGACAGGTGACCATCGCCTCGGCGGGCAATGGCTCCTCCAATCACCTCGCCATCGAGCTGCTGATGCGTCAGGCGAATCTCCAGCTCCTGCATGTGCCGTACAAGGGCAGCGGACCGGCGCTCACGGATCTCATCGGCAGCCAAGTCGAGGCGATGATGGATCAGCTCACTGCCTCGATGGCCCACATCCGGGAAGGACGCATCCGCGCGATTGCGATTACCTCGCGCAAACGCTCCCCCGACCTTCCCGATGTGCCGACCCTCGATGAGCTCGGCGTGAAAGGCTACGAAGCCTCGACCTTCACTGGTCTCTTCGCGCCGACGGGGACGCCGATGGCCGTGGTCGAGACGCTCGCGAGCGCGCTGCGCAAGGCGATGGCGAATCCGACCGTGCGCGGGCGTTTCCGCACGATGGGCGTGGAGGTGATGGACATGTCGCGCGCCGAGTTCGCCGCCTATGTGCGCGCGGACTATGACAAGTGGCTGAAGCTCGCGCGCGAGGCGAACATCGTCCTCGAATGACAAATCGGGGACAGGTCCGTAATTATTTTGTCAGCCGTCCAAATGGAGCCAAGCGATGCGCACCATAGTCGCATTTGTGCTCGCGCTGCTGAGCGCGGGCGCCATGGCGCAGGACAGGTATCCGACGCGGCCGATCCGGCTGCTGATCGGCTTTCCGCCCGGCGCCGGAATGGATGCGGTCGCACGGCCCTACGCCGCGAAACTCGGCGAGCTGCTCGGTCAGCCGGTCGTGGTGGAGAACCGGCCCGGCGCGGGCGGCGCCGTGTCGAACGCCGCCATCGCGCATGCGCCGGCCGATGGCTACACCCTCGGCTTCGGCTCCAATGGCGACATGGTGATCGTGCCGCTTCTCATCAAGGTGGACTACGACCCGGCGACGAGCTTCACGCCGATCTCGCTCGTCTCGCGCGAGGAAGGGTTCGTGCTCCTCGCCCATCCGACGTTCGCGCCGAGCAATCTGGCGGAGCTCGTGGCACTAGCGAAAGAGAAGCCGGGCGGCGTGCAGTTCGGCAGCGGCGGGGTCGGCTTGCCTCATCACATCGCGATGGAGCAGTTCAAGCGGCTCGCGCGCATCGACATGGTGCACGTGCCTTACAAGGGCGCGGGCCCGATGACCTCCGATATCGTCGGCGGCAATCTGATGCTCGGCATCGGCAATGTCACGGCGTTGCCGCTCATCCGCGGCGGCAAGCCGAAGGCACTCGCCGTCACCACGAGCCGCCGCATCCCGGCGCTCGCCGAGGTGCCAACCTTCAGCGAGCAGGGCTATGCGATCGAGGCAAGCGGCTGGTTCGGCCTGATCGGGCCAGCCGGTCTGCCGAGCGTGGTGGTGCAGACGCTCGCAGCCGCGAGCCGCAAGGTGTCGGAGGACGCCGCGTTCAACGAGCGGCTCTTCGGCCTAGGGATGCGCGGCGAAGCGACGACCTCCGAGGGGCTGGCGCAGCTCGTGCGCGAAGACACGGCGAAATGGGCGAAGCTGATTCGCGACACAGGGGTGCGCATCGACCAGTGATGGGCTTACACTGACCGAAACTGCGGAGGCTGCCATGCGCGTTCTCGCTCTTGTTCTGTTGCTCGGCACACTGCCAGCCGCGGCGCAAACCGTGCGCATCTATGTCACCAACAGCGCCGGCGACAGCATTCACGTCATCGATCCCGCAACGCAAAAGGTGGTGCAGACAATCGGTCCGATCGAGGCGGCCCACGGCATCGATTTCTCGCCTGACGGCAAGCGCGTCTATGTAAGCAATGAAGCGGACAGCACGCTCGATGTGTTCGATCGCCCGAGCGGCAAGCGCATCGCAAAGGTGAAGCTCTCCGGCCATCCGAACAACATCGCCACGACGAAGGACGGCGGCCGCGTGGTGGTCGGCATCGCCGACGATCCGGGCGCGCTCGACGTCATCGACACCGCGGAGCTGAGCGTCGCGAAAAGCATTCCGGTGAACGGGCGCCTGCACAACGTCTATGTGACGCCGGACAACAAGTATGTGATCACCGGATCGATCCGCACGAAGGTGCTGACGGTGATCGATCTCGCGACGGAAAAGCTCGCGTGGCAGCTCACGCTCGACGAAGGCGTGCGGCCGATGGCGATGGAGAAGGCGGCCGACGGCTCGGTGCGGCGCATCTTCGTGCAGCTCTCGAACCTCAACGGCTTCGCGGTGGTTGATTTCGCCACGCACAAGGAGGTCGATCGCATCAAGTTGCCCGACAACGGCTACGGCGTGCAGGAGCGGCGCCTGGACTCGCCCTCGCACGGCATGGGCGTCGCGCCGGACAACAAGACACTGTGGGTGACGAGCATCGCTGCCAATGCGGTGTACGCCTACTCGCTGCCCGAGCTGAAGCTGATCGGGCACGTGGCGCTGCCCGAGATCCGAGTGGCGGGGAAAAAAGCGATCAGCTCGGTGCCGAACTGGGTCACTTTCACACCGGACAGCCGGCTGCTCTACATCTCCAACGCAGCGGCCCGCTCCGTCTCCGTTGTCGATACTCAGGGCATGAAGCTTGTCGGCACGGTGCCGGTCGGCGAGGTGCCGAAGCGCATCAACACGCTGGTGCTGCGCTAGCCGCCGCGCACCCAGCGCGCGATCGTCCGCCAGGCCGGATCGTCGCGCGATTCGAACTGCCGGCCGCCGGAGTGATAAGCGTTGCCGCCGGCCTCCGGGGCGAGTGGGTGCAGGAGCAGCAGGCTCGCCTCGGGTTTGCCGGGCACCACGAGCCGGGAAACCGTTTCGAAATTGCGTCGCGACTGCTCCTCGCTCCAGAAGCTCGCGCCCGGCGCGATTTTCTCCAGGCGCAAGGCGTTGTTGCTGCGCTCGTTGTGGCAGACGTAGCAGCGCGTGTGGCCGACGCGTTTCGTGATGAAAATGGGCTCGACCTGGGACTTGAAGTACTCGTAGTCGAGCGACTGCCCAAATGCAGGCGCGGCGGAGGCAAGCAGCACGGCGGCAAAGGTCAAGCGCATGGCCGTACTTTACCGGTTGTAACAACTTGGCACAGACGCGCGCCCCGCTCGCGCGTTGAATGTGGACATGAAGATAACGCTCGCTTTACTCGCGGTGGCATGCACAGCGCTCGGCGGTTGCGTCGCAGTGCCTGTCGAGCCGGGTCCGGTCTATGCGGCGCCGCCCCCTCCGGTCGTCGTGGTGCGGCCGTACGGTTATTACGGCGGCTACTACTACCGCGGCGGACCGTACTGGCGCCGCTGGCGCTAGGCGCGCCGCGTCTCCTCGGGCGTAGCATTGGCCCGTGGAGCAAGGAGGACTAAGGCAGCGGCTCACGGCGATTCTCGCCGCCGACGTCGCCGGATACACGCGCCTGATGGCGGCGGACGCCGGTGGCACCGTCGCCGCGCTCGAAGAAGCGCGCGCGCTCTTCCACGAGCAGATCGCGGCGCAGGGCGGGCGCGTGGTGGACATGGCGGGCGACTCGGTGCTCGCGCTCTTCGAGAGCGCCGCCGGCGCGGTGGACGCGGCGCTCGCCGTGCAGAAGGCGCTCGAGGCCGCCTCGCGGGCAACCGCGGCAGAGCGCAGGCTGCGCGTGCGCATCGGCGTGCACCTCGGCGACGTGATCGAGAAAGCGGACGGCAGCATCTACGGCCACGGGGTGAACGTCGCCGCGCACCTGCAGACGAAAGCCGCGCCCGGCGGCGTATGCATGAGCGAGGCACTCTACGAGAGCGTGAAGGAAAGGCTGCCCGGCGCGGCGCGCTTTGCCGGGCGCCAGCGGCTCAAGAACATCGAAGAGCCGGTGGCCCTCTGGCAGGTGCTGCCCGAAGGCGCGAGCGCCGCCGACTATGCGCTCGCCGATACGCCGAACAATTTGCCGCTGCAGCTCACGTCCTTCATCGGCCGCGACGACGAGCTCGCGGATGCGGCGAAGCTCCTTGAGCGCTCGCGCCTGCTTACGTTCCTTGGGACCGGCGGCATCGGCAAGAGCCGGCTGTCGCTCGAGCTCGCGTGGCAGGTGCTGCACAAGTTTCCCGATGGCGCGTGGCTGGTCGAGCTCGCAACCCTGCGCGATCCGCGGCTCGTGCCGCAGGCCGTGG
>VBCM01000049.1 GCA_005883675.1 Betaproteobacteria bacterium | reverse complement strand
CCATTCGGTGCGAAAGGCGGGATGCGCGCCGTAATCGCGCGGGAAGACGAGCGCGCGCGGCGTGACGGCCGGGTATTGCACCTTCGCCGCCCACGCGCTGAGCGGCAGCAAAGCACCGGCAAGGAAGCGGCGGCGCTTCACCAGTCTTCGCGCACCGCGCGCACCGGGCCCATACCCATCGCCTCGCGCCCCGAGAGGACTGCGGTGATCACGGCGAGGCCGATGAGGATGGCGATCAGAGCGCCGAGCAGCGCATAAGGCGGATGGAAATCGATCGTCCAATTGAAGGACTGGCGGTTCACTACGTAGACGAGCACTAGGCTGATCGCCGTGCCGCACGCGAGCCCGGCCGCGGCGCCGAGCGCGGCGAGGAGCGCGCCTTCGGCCGCCAGCATGGTGCGGATCTGCGCGCGCGTGAGCCCGAGGTGACGCAGCATGCCGAACTCGCGCCGCCGCGCGAGCACCACGGCGCCGAGGCTGGATGAGAGGCCGAAGAGCCCGACCAGCACGGCGACCGCTTCGAGCGCATAGGTCACCGCGAAGCTGCGGTCGAAGATGGAGAGCGAGACGTCGCGGATCTCGCCCGAGTCGGCGATGTCGAGCTCGCTTCCGCCCGGCAGCTCGTGCAGCGCCTGCATCAGCCCGGCGCGGCTCGCGCCCGGCGCGAGCCATACCGCGGCATCGTTGACCCTCTGATCTCCGGTCAGCGTCGCGTACTGCGCGCGGTCGATGAGGATCGCGCCGTGCTGGCGCGCGTAGTCGCGAAAGACGCCCGCCACCGGCAGGCGATAGTTATGTCCGAGCAGCGGCAGCTCGACCACGTCGCCCGGCTGATACCCATAGATATCGCGCACCGCTTCGCTCACCCAGATCGCGGGCGAAGGCACGCTCGGCAGTTTCGCCACCAGCGGAAAAGCGAGGGCGGCGCGGTCGCGGGCGATCAGGACGAGCGGCGGTCGCGCCGGATCGAGGATCACGCGGCCGCTACGCAGGAAGTCGATACGCGCGACTTGCGGCAGCGCGCGCACGCGCTCGACGAACGCCGGCTCGAGCACGCCGGTGTCGCCGGCGTGCGTGGTGCGGAAGTAGACCTCAGCCGGCAGCACGGTGCCGAGCCAGTCGTCCACCGACTGGCGAAAGGAGGCCACCATGATCGCCATCGCCGCCATGAGCGAGAAGCTGGCGACGATCGCGGCGAGGCTCACCGCCGCCTGGCCGGGCGCCGCGCGGAGCTGCGCCAGCGCGAGCGCGAGTCCCGGGCTGCGCGGCAGCGGCAGCGCGTCGAACACGGCACGCGATATGCGCGGCATGAGCGCCACCGAGCCGACGAGCAGACAGGCGATAGCGGCGTAGCCATAGAGCGGCAGGCCGCCCACGGGCCCGAGCTGCGCGAGGAGCGCTCCACAAGCGAGCAGGACGACGCCGGGCGCGGCCGGCGTCGCACGGGTGAGCATGGCGAGCTCGTCGCCCGCCTTGAGCGCGCGTGCGGGCGGCGTGCGCGCGGCGTCGCGCGCCGGCAGCAGCGCGCCAAGAACGGCCACGGCCACGCCGGCGGCAAAATAGAAGACGGCGCCAGGGAACGAAACAGCGAGATGCGCGCTCACGCCGCGGAACATGCCGGCGCCGAGATCCGCGCCCCAGGTGCGCACCGCGAGAAGCGCGAGCGCGTAGCCGAGCGCGAGCCCCGCCGCGGCGCCGACGACGCCGAGCGCCCCCGCTTCGACGAGCACCAGCCGCGCGATGCCACCGCGCTCGAGCCCCAGCACGCGCAGCAGGGCGTGCTCACTGCGCCGCCGCGCCGTCTCCAGCGCCTGGGCCGAGAAAACCAGGAAGCCGCCGGTGAAGAGCGCGACCAGCGCGAGCACATTGAGGTTCACCCGGTAGGCGCGCGACGGATAGGCGCTCGCCTGCTCCAGCGTTTCGACAGGCGCGGCATAGACGCCGGGCGGAAGGAGGCTCTGGATGGCTTTCAGCATGGCGTCGCGGTCCGCCCCGCGCGCAATGCGCACCTCGAGCCGATTCAGCTCGCCGAGCCGCCCGAAGCGCCATTGCGCGGTAGCGATGTCGACGAGCGCCGCCTGGCCGCGCAGCGCCGCCTCCGGCAGGATGCCCGCCACGGTGAGCTCGAGCGCTCGCTGTCCGACGACGAGGCGCAGGTGCTCGCCCTTGCTAAGCCCGAGCGCCGCGGCCGCGGTAGCCGAGAGGAACGCCCTGTCCGGCGCGAAGAGCTCGTAGCGATCCTCAGTCGCGAGCGCCGGCTGCAGCAGCGCCGCGCGCAGGATGTCGATGCCGATCACGCGCAGCGTGCGCTCGGTGCCGGCGAGGCCGGCATCGAGCTCGAGCATCGGGCTCGCGACGCGCACGCCGGGGAGCTTCGCGACCTGCGGATAGAGCGACTCGGCAAAGCCGCTGCGGGCGCCGCGCACCTCGATGTCGGCTTCGCCGGCTAGCGCCCGCACTGCCGCCGTGACGTCCGCGACCGCCGCCCGATTGACGAGGTGCACGGCGTAGCCGAGCGCCACGCCGAGCGCGATGCCCGCGATCGAGAGCACGAGCCGGCCGCGGGGCCGGCGCGAATTGAAGAGCGCGGCAAGGCGCAGCATCGCGCCAACTATAATCCCGCGCTGTCGGGCGCCGACGTCACGCCCTCGCGAACTAGCCGCGCGGGTGGATGCGTATTGCGACGCGGCGCAGCGTGGCCGGATGGCGCGCTACGGCATCTTGTTGCTGGTGGGCCTCTGTCTCCTGCTCGCCGCCTGCGAGCCGGTGGCGATCGCGCTGCTGGGCGGCGGCGTGACCACGCTGCTGCGCTACAACCTCGACGGGGTGGCCGCGCGCACCTTCACCGCGCCTGCGGCGAGCGTCAAGACCGCGTCGCTCGCCGCGCTCCAGCGCATGGGGCTCACGCTCGAGGGAACCGAAAACCTGGAAGCGAGCGAGATCATCCGCGCGCGCTCGCCCAACCGCGAAATCGAGATCGAGCTCGAGCCGATCACCGAGCAGCTGACGCGCATGCGCATCACGGCGCGCAGCACGAGCCTGCTCTACGACAACGCCACGGCGGTGGAGCTCGTGCAGCAGACGGAGAAAATGCTCGACGCGGGACTTACGGCGAAGCTCGCGCCGGCGGGCGCTGCTGCGCTCGGCGCTTCGCGCCTCAGCGCAAACTAGATGTCGCTCCCGCGCAAGCGGGAACGCCGCTTTCTCGGGGGAGACTATTTCCGAGCTTCCCTAGCGCCGCACGGGCTCGGCGTCGTCGTCCTGGCTCTTCGCCGGCAACGGCTCGCGCGCAAGCAGCTCCTCCAGCCGCTGTACGTGGCGCTGCTCGTCAGTCGCCATCTCGGCCGCGAAGGCGCATACCGAGTCGTCGGGCGCGTGCTCGGCGACGTCGAGGTAGAAGTTCTGCGCGCGCCGCTCCGTGGCGAGCGCGATGGCGAGCGCTTCGCGGGCGCTCTTCGGCGGCTCGGCCCTGGGCTGCTGCGGACCCAGGTAGTGCCAGGCGTATTCCCACTCGGCGAGCGGCGGGAGATCGCGCTCGGCGGTGCCGATGGCGAGCGCCTCGTACTGCTCCTGCTCCTCGCGGCCGATGCGCTCGAACTCGTCGGCGATGTAGTCGTAGCCAACGTCGCGCATGTAGCGCTCGAGCTCGACGAAGCGCTTGAACGCATCGCGCTCGATGGCGAGCGCGTGCACATAGAGTTCGATCAGGTTTTGCGGCAGCAGTCTTTGGCCCATGGGCGTTGGCGGATTTGACTGCCTCCACGCTACCGGGGCGAGGTTACGCCCGACGATGGGGCGCGGCGCCCCGTCATGGCCCACAGAGAATGTCGCCGCGCTTGTTAAGCGGGCGTTACTGCGCCTTGATACCCGCCTCGCGGCTCAGGCGGCCCCACTTCTCCTTCTCCGAACGGACGAAGGCGGCGAACTCCTCCGGCGTGTCCGCGGCCGCATAGGAGCCGCCTGCGCGCAGCTGCTCGCGCACCTCGGGCGCGTTGTACGCGCGCACGAGCTCCCGATGCAGCCGCTCCACGACACTCGCCGGCGTGCCGGCCGGGACGAAGATGCCGTTCCAGACGATCGCCTCGAGGCCCGGCAATCCTTCCCGGCTTTGAGCGGCCCGAGCACCACTTGCGGCACGATGAAGGCGCTCATCACCTGGCCACTTTGCAGATCGGGAATCTCGGAGTTCACGCCCTTGTAGGGCACCTCGAGCAGATGTGCGCCCCATTCGGCCTTGAGCCACGCGCCGAGCAGATTGGGCAGGCTGCCCGGACCATGTGAAGCAAGCGTTACCGTGTCGGGCTTGGCGCGCGCCAGCGCAACAAGTTCCTGCAGCGTCTGCGCGGGCACGTCTGCGTTCACCAGCACGAGATACGGCGTCATGGAGAAGCGCGACACCGGGATCAACTCGCTCCCCAGGCGGCAGCACGGGTCCGGGCTGATCACATCGATGAGCGCGTTGTTGATGAGCGCGAGGAAGAGCGTGTGGCCGTCCGGCGGCGCCTTTGCCGCCTCGCGCGCGGCGATGAGACCGTTCGCGCCTGTGCGATTCTCCACAATTACCGGCTGGCCGAAGGCTTCGGCGAGCTTGGCGGCGATCTGCCTTGCCCGGATGTCAGGCGAGCTGCCGGCGACCGATGGCACGAGGATTTTGAGCGCACGAGCGGGAAAAGTTTGCGCGGCCGCCGTGCCGCAGCACAACGCCGCAGCCAAGGCAACCAGCTTTGACAGGCGTCGAATTGGCAATTTCCTCGCTTCCCGGGCATCATAGCTTTCAGGGGGGCGCGTGCAATACGAAAAACTAGGGCGCTACCGTATCGTGGCCGAGCTCGGCCGCGGCGCAATGGGGGCGGTGTACCGCGCGGTCGATCCGCTGATCGAGCGCGAGGTCGCCATCAAGACGCTGCTCGACGACCTGCCGGCTGAAATCCTGAACGAAGTGCGCGAGCGGTTCCTGCGCGAAGCGCGCTCCGCCGGCCGCCTGAACCATCCGAACATCGTCACCATCTTCGATGTCGGCGAGGACCGCGGCATCGCCTACATCGCCATGGAGCTGCTCGAGGGCCGCTCGCTGCAGCAAATCATGCGCAACCAGCCGCGCACACCCTTCGCCATCGCCGCCGATATCGCGGCGCAGGTCGCCGATGCGCTCGATCATGCGCAGCAGTACCGCATCGTGCACCGTGACATCAAGCCGGCGAACATCATGGTCGGCCCTACCGGTCGCTGCAAGCTCACCGACTTCGGCATCGCCTACGTGCCCACCTCCAGCATGACGCAGACCGGCACCGCTCTGGGCTCGCCGAAGTACATGTCGCCCGAGCACGTGTCGGGCATCGGCCTCGACGGCCGCGCCGACATCTTCTCGCTCGCCGTGGTGCTCTACGAGATGCTCACGGGCCGCAATCCCTTCGTGCGCGACAGCGACACCACGCCGCTGCCGGTCATGCATCGCATCTCCGTGGAGCCGCACCGGCCGCTGCGCGAGCTCGACCCCGCCATCCCGCCGGCCCTCGAGCGCATCGTCGCTCGCGCCCTCGCCAAGAAGCCGCAGGACCGCTACGCGCGCGCCGCCGACATGGCGGACGAGCTGCGCAAGGCGGCGCGCGACGCGACCGCCGTCGGGCACTCCTACGACAAAACCGTCAAGGTCGATGCCGTGCGCAACCAACTCATCGACGATCTCGACACGTTCGTCAAGCGCATCGACGAGGAGCAGCAGGCGCAGCTACGTGCCGCCGAGGCGGAGCGCCAGCGGCGCGTCCAGGACCTCGCGCGCGCGGAGCAGGAGCGCAAGCGCGCGGAGGCTGCGCGCACCACGACCGCGACGCAGGCGGCCGCCACGGCCACGGTACGTCGCCCGAGCGCGCTCGAAGCGCTGCGCCAGCAGGCCGGGGGGAAGCAGCAGCGCGACGATCCCGCGGTGGCGCGGGCCAAGACGATCGACGCACTCGACAGGGAGCTACGTTCGGCTGCCCAGTATCTTGGGCAGTTCGCCGGGGAAGTGAACGAGGTGAACCCGCAGGCCGGCCAGCCCTACGACGTGCTCTATATCGGGCGCCTGGCCGTTGCGCTCTCGGATGCCTGGACGGAGAGCCGCCCGCGCCGCGTCGAGGGCCGCGAGTGCTGCGAGCGCATCTATCTACGTTACCGCGTGAGCCCGGTGCAGGCCGCGCGCGTGACCATCTTCGGCACCGATATCGGCCGGGCCGAGCAGCTCCTGAAGCTCCTCGGCGCCGACTACGCCGTCAGCATCGAGGCGCGTACCGACTTCGGCGAGGCGCGCCGCGCCGCGTTCACAGTGAAGGGCAAGCTCCTCTGCGAGATCGAGATGCAGGCCGATTACGAGGCGCTCGCGGTGACGGTCGAGCTCGTGAACGTGCGCCGCCCCGGCCGCCGCAAGTTCCGCATCGGCGCCGCCAAGTTCAAGGACATCGGCGACGAGCTCGCGCGCTACGTGCTGGGCACGGACAACGATTTCGAGCGCCTCGCCGCCGCCTGATCCGGAGGGTCGTCGTTCCCGCGCAAGCGGGAACCCATCGTTTTTCGAAAGAACTGGGCCCCCGCTTTCGCGGGGGCGACTTTCAGAGCTTCCTTACTGCTCTAGGTAGGTGCGCGCGAGCTTGAGCTCCGCGCGTGGCTCGCCCTTCCCCGCCACCTGCACCAGCCGCGCATAGTAGCGCCGCGCCGTACGCGCATCGCCCGCCATCTCGGCCGCCAGCGCCGCGCCGTACAAGCCGCGGAAGCGATCGGGCTCGCGCTTTTGCGACTGCTCGTACTCCTTCAGCGCCTCGGCCGGGCGCTTGAGCTCCATCAGCATGTCGCCGAGGAGCTCGCGCGCCGGCAGGATGCGCCCCGGCGTCACCGGGTGCTTATCGTTGCGGTCCTCGAGGTCCGCCGCTTCACGCGCGAGCCCGAGCGCCTCGTCCGCGCGATTCTCGGCAAACGAGACCCATGCCGCCGACGCGAGCCGCATCACCTCGACTTCCGTCGCCCAGTAGTCGTTCTTCGCCGCGCGCAGCGCATCGCGCCGCTGCGTGATCTGCTCGAGGTCCGCCTTGGCGGCGCTCGCATCGCCCATGCGCGCGGCGCCGATCGCGCGCGCCTGATAGGTGATGGCCTCGGTGAACGGAAACTTGCTCTGCGAGGGCTGTAGCTGCGCCGCTTCCTTCCAGGCGCCGCGCTCGACCGCGAGCCGCGCCGGCATCGCCGCCTGCGCATAGGGAGCGATGAAGCGTGGCGTACTGCCGCCGATCCCCATGGCCTGCTTCACGGTGTTTTGCGCCTCCGAGTCGCGCCCAAGTTGCAGCTGCGCGTAGACCACGTAGTCGAGCGCATGCAAGGCGTCGTCGCCCTCCTTGCCCTGCAGCGCGACCTCGGCCGACCGGCGATTGGTGGTAATGGAATCCTGCCAGGCGCCGACCCGCGTGAAGATGTGCGACGGCATATGCAACGCATGCGGCGCATCCGGCGCGATGCTGGCGTAGCGCTTCGCGCTTGGCAGGCCTTTCTGCGCGATCGGTGGCGCGTCGTAGGCGTGGATCAGGTAATGCGCGATGCCCGGATGGTTCGGGTGTTTTCCGAACTGCTTCTCGAGGATCGCCGCCGCCTGGAGCGCGTTGCCATAGGTCTGGTCGGAGCGCTCCTGGATGGCGATCAGGTAGAGCGCATTGAAAATCTGCGCTTCGTCATCCTTCGGATACTTGGCGGCGAGCGCCTGGTAGGCCTGGGAGCGCGCGAGCGCCCGCTGCCGCTCGGTGCGGTTGGCGAAGTCATCCCAGTACGCCGCCACCGCCTCAAGATAATCCTTTTCGCGCTCGCTCTTCGCGCCGAGGCTTCGCCCCTTGGCGATCGCGCCCTGCGCCCGCGGCACTTCGTTCGGCGGCACGAGGCCAACGAACGGGTTGTACATCAGGATGGACGCAAAACCCCACGCCGCAATGGCGGCGCACGCCGGATCCTCGGCCGCGATTTCCTGGAAGGTGCGCTCTCCTTCCGGCCACCAAAAGGAATGCAGCATCGCCACGCCGCGCTGCACCTTCGCCTGCGTCTGCGCGTTGCAGGAGTTCGCGAAATTCACCTTGCCGATCTTCTGCGTCCCCCTGGCCGAGTCTTCCTCGTGCGCCACTGCGGTGATCGCGAACAATGCTGCAAAAAATCCGATGAGCTTCTTCATGACACCTCCATGGAGATCGGGGACGGAGCCCGAACTAAATCGGGCTCCGTCCCCGAATTGATTTAGAGCCGCTGCAGGTCGAGGCGCTTGCGATCACCGCTCCAGGCGCGCGCGAGATACTTCTCGGCTTCGCGCGCTTCCGCGGCCATGCCCTGGCGCTCGAACGTCGTCTTCAAGCCGTAGAGCGACCACGCGTTGTTCGGCGTGCGCGCCAGGCTCTCGCGGAACGCGTCCCGGGCGGCCTGCGTGTCGCCTTTCAAGAGCAAGAGCGCGCCCAGCGTCTGGCGCAGCGGGTAGTACCAGTACGGCGGCTCCATGTACGGCAGCGTGTCCTGGATGGCCACCGCCGCTTCGAGCTCGCGAATCGCGCCATCGACGTCATTGCCGGCCTGCGCGATGCGCGCGCGGAGCACATGCGCGGCAATGCGCCCAACGTCCTTCGCCGGAATGCCCCAGGCATTGAACGCGCTGTAATCCGCCGTATTGACGATGCGCTCGATCTCGGCGAGCTGCGTGCGCGCCGCTTCGCGATTGCCGCTTTGCGCGAACGCCACGCCGCGCGCATAGCGCCATGCCACCTGCAGGTACGGCAGCTCCGCGCCCGGATCGGGCAGCGCAAGCACGGTCGCCAGATCGCTGAACTGCGCATGCGCCCAGTACGGGCCGGCCTTCATCGGCACGACGAGCGGCACGGCCTTGGCGACCTCGTCGGGGATGTTGCGGGCGAGCTTTCCCGCCGCTTCCACGACGATGGCCGCTTCGCCGGACAGCTGCGCCGACACCATGATGAAGTGCAGGTTGTGCGAGTAATACCCGAGCGGATAGACGCCCTGCGGCTGGAACTGCTTGATGTACGCCTCGTCCACGCGCGCGGCCACCTGGTTGGTGGCCAGTGAGTCCTTGTAGCGGCCCAGGCGGTAGTAGATATGCGCCGGCATGTGCACAAGGTGCCCGGCGTTGGGCGCCAGCTTGGCGAGCTTGTCAGCATAGCCTTCGGCGCGCTTCGCATCGGCCGATGCCTCCACCGCGTGGATGTACAGGTGGATGCCGCCGATATGGCTCGGGTCTTTCTTCAGCACCGTCTCGAGCGTCTCGACGAGGGGCGCGACCACAGCGCGCGGTTTAGCGCCGCCCGGCTCCCAGTAGTTCCAGGGCGAGCGATCCATCA
>VBCM01000048.1 GCA_005883675.1 Betaproteobacteria bacterium | reverse complement strand
GTAAGATGAGCGGCCTGCGCGCCACGCGATCCCACGTGTTCACGCTGGTCGAGCTCGTGATCGTCATCTCCCTCATGGGCATCCTCGGCGCGATCGCGGCGTCCCGCATGCTGACCTCCCAAGGCTTCGCCTCGCGCGGTTTCTTCGATGAGGCGCAAGCCGTCGTGCGCTACGCACAGAAAACGGCCATCGCCTGGCGGCGCACGATCGTGGTCTGCGTCGCCGCGGACAAGGTCAGCGCCATCTCCAATAGCGACTGCAATGCGCCCGTCTATGTGCCGCATCCCGCGAACCCGGCGAACCCGTTGAAGAGCTCGACCGCGCCGAGCGGCGTCACGCTTTCGCCGACTGCAAGCTTCAGCTTCGATAGCGGCGGCCGTCCGAGCGCGGCTACCACGATCAGTCTAAACAGCACCAACGCGGACGACCCGGTGCGCCAGATCATCGTCGCCGCCGAGACGGGCTATGTGTATCACTGAGCGGCGGCGCGCACGCGGCGTCACGCTCCTCGAGCTCATCGTCTTCATCATCGTCGTAAGCGTCGCCGTCGTGGGCGTGCTCACCGCGCTTGACCTCTCGAACCGCTCGAGCACCGATCCGATGATCCAGAAACAGGCGCTCGCCATCGCCGAGGCGCTGCTCGAAGAAGTGCAACTTCAGCCCTTCACCTACTGCGATCCCGACGACGCGAATGCCGCCACGGCGCTCAACGCCGCAGGCTGCACCGGCGGGGCGAACGGCGCGAACGACGAATCGAAACTCCCGCTAGGCCCCGAAACGGGCGAAACGCGAACCGGTGGCGTCACGCCGTACGACAACGTGAGCGACTACAACCTCTTTTGCATGGGTCCGACCTGCATACCGGCGAGCAGCGTGAGCGACATCAACGGCAGCGCGATCAGCGGCCTTGGTGCCTACAACGCGAGCGTCGCCGTGGCGCAGCTGGCGCTCGGCGCGATTCCCGCCGCCGAGTCGCTGTTGGTGACGGTGACCGTGACGGGTCCTTCCAGCATCACCGTGAAGCTCGATGGCTATCGAGTGCGCTATGCGCCCAATGCGCTGCCGTAGGCGATACGCCGCGCAGCACGGCGTGACACTGATCGAGCTGATCATCGTGATCGCGATCACCGCGGTCATCGCGGGCGGCGTCGCCGTGTTCATCAGCCGGCCGTTCGAAAGCTACGTCGATTCGGCGCGGCGCGCCGAGCTCACCGACATCGCGGATACGGCGCTTCGTCGCATGACGCGCGATCTGCGCACGGCGCTCCCGAACAGCATCCGCATAGCGTGCGTTCCTTCATGCGGTCCGTTGACCAGCACGTACTACCTCGAATACCTCCAAACGAGCGGCGGCGGGCGCTACCGCGCGGACGTCGACAGCTCAGGCGCTGGCAACATCCTCGACTTCACTTTTGCAGACACGTCCTTCGACGTCGTGGGCCCGATGCCCACTTTCTCAGGCGGCGAGTGGATCGTCATCTATAACCTCGCTTCGAGCGGGACGATCGCCAATGCCTACGACGGCAGCAGCACGACAAACCGCGGCGCGTACGCATCCAACGCCGGCAACACGATCACCCTTTCGCCCGGCAAGCAGTTCCCGTATCCCTCGCCAGGCAAGCGCTTCAGCGTCGTGCAGTACGCCGTCACCTACGCGTGTAATCCCACGACCGGCGAGCTGCGCCGCTACTGGAACTACGGCATCGCGGCCGCGCAGGCG
Organism: Betaproteobacteria bacterium; assembly: GCA_005883675.1. GTDB lineage: Bacteria > Pseudomonadota > Gammaproteobacteria > Burkholderiales > SG8-39 > SCGC-AG-212-J23. The sequence continues at coordinate 18,640 of VBCM01000048.1, read as the reverse complement.
ACGCCGCCGGTAACGGCGAACAACGCGCTGCTCGCAAACAACGTATCCGCCACCAACGGTTGCAGCTTCACCTATGCGCAGAACGATTCGCGCACCGGCGTCGTCGGCCTTGCCGTGCGCATCGAACGCAGCGGTGAAACGGTGCAGCTCTTTCAGCAGGCTCACGTGAACAATGTGCCGTAGAACGCAAAGCGGATTCAGCCTCATCGCCGCGATCTTCCTGCTCGTGGTACTCGCGCTCATGGGCACGCTCATCGTCTCGATCACCGGCATGCAATCGGCGAGCGGCCAGCTCGACCTTTCCGGCGTACGTGCCTACCAGAGCGCGCGCGCGGGCACGGAATGGGCCGCCTACCAGGTGCTCGATCCCGACAACACGTTGAACGCCGCGAGCTGCTCGCCGGTCGTCATGCCAAGCTGCCCGGCGTCGCCGACCCTGTCGCTCGGCGGCACGCTCTCGACCTTCACCGTAAGCGTCACATGTGCGCAGGCCGCGGACACGACCGAGAGCAACCGCAACGTACGCGTATTCCAGATCGTGGCAACCGCTTGCAACCAGCCCTCGGGCGGCAGCTGCCCCAACGCCTCGCCCACCAGCGGCTACGTCGAGCGCCGGCTCGAGGCCACTTTTTCTAAATGCAAAGATTCGACGGCGACCGCGCCGCGCTGCTCGTGCGGATGAGGCAATGTTCCTCATCGTACGCACTGTTTGACAGCGGGCGCCGCATCTATGGAGCAGCATGAGGAAGCCATGAACGCGAAAAAGACCGTCGTATTAACCGCGGCGCTCGCGGTTCTGACCCTCGTCAGCACCGCGCACGCGCAAATCGCTTTCCGCAGCTCAAGCTCCGCCTTCATCAGCGGCGGTGGCGGCACGCCGGTGGCGCCCACGCTGCGCTCGTGGGCCGCGGCGTCGTTGGGAACCGGTCCGACCCGCTTCTACCTCCATCAAAATACCGCAGATGTGAATCCGCCTACCCTACGGGGCAACTGGCGAGATGGCGGCACGACCTGCTGCTGGGCATCCGGCGCGGCCCCACAAACAAAGTACAGGCTGGGCAAGCTTACGCGCTACAAACCCGACCAAGCCGGCCAACTCGTTGCAGTAACCAGAGGCCTCATTGACGTGAATCCCGGGCATGTCCTGATTCAAAAGCTGGTTAGCGACCCGCTACCAGTAGCCCAGACCATCTCCGGGACGCTGGACTGGGTAATCACGGCGCAGGAGTCCTCAGCCTCCCAGAACGCCTTCAACCAGCTACATGTTTATGTCCTCAGGGAGCCCGACACGTTGGTGGGGACACTACTCAATAACTACGCAGAGCTGTCGACCTCTACCAATGAATGGCCGACCAGCCCCCTGGGGAGGGGACCCGCGGGTGGGACGCCGGCCACGCTGACGGCGGTGGCCGCTCAGGCAGGCGATCGGATCGTCATCGAGGCCGGCTGGGTGGGATACAGCACGAGAGCGGACAACGCGGGCATGTATCACGCCGGCGTTAGCCCCATCTCGGATGCCACTCCAGGCGGTGGCTCGGGCTACCCCCTCTGGTTGCAGTTCAGCCAGGATCTGTTCGGCGGCCGAATCTTGAAGCCGACCGGCACTGTGGCGGGCGATGTCATGATCGCCTCGATCTCCGTGACACCCAACACGGCCACCATCACGCCGCCGCTGGGGTGGACGCCCGTGGGGTCGCGTATCGACAACACGACCGCCCCGACGAGCTCGCTCTTCATCTACCAGCGCACGGCCGACGCGAGCGATTCCAGTGTGACGGGCTACGTCTTCAGCCCCTCGGGCGCCACGGGCGCGGTTGGCATCATTCGATCTTTCTCCGGCGTCGACACGGCGAATCCGATTGACGTCCAGAATGGCCAGGCCACGCCGACCGGCTATGACCACGCGACGCCGGATGTGACGACCACAGTAGCAAATACGCTGCTCGTCGCCTCGCACGCGGTCTCCTCGGGCGGCCGCACCTGGACCGCGCCGACGGGGATGGCCGAAAACTACGACCTACCCATGAGCACCGTCTCGACCGAGGGCAGCACTGTGGTGCAAGCGACGGCGGGCGCCACGGGGGCAAAGACGGCGAGCGTGTGCAGCGTATGCACTGGGCCCGGCACTACCCATATCCTCGCGCTCCGTGGTGTTGGGGGCGGGGGCGGGTCGAACACGCTCACGATCAACAAACCGGCAGGCGTGGCGCAGAACGACGTGATGATCGCGTCGATCACCGTTGGCCCAAGCACGGTGACCATCACCGCTGCCGGCTGGACGCTGGTGCGGCGCACGGACAATGCCAATGGCACGAGCAACTCGCTTGCGGTCTACAGTCTGGTTGCGGGCGCAGCCGAGCCGGCGAGCTACAACTGGACATTTTCGGCCGGCAATACCGGTGCGGCGGGCGGCATCATGGCCTTCTCGGGCGCCGATCCCGTGCTCGAAACCGATAGCGGGGTGAACACCGCCTCGGGCACCGCGTCGGCAACGAATGGCGTGACCACCGCGCTCGCGAACACGATGATCATCACCTCGCACGGCATCGGCAGTGCGAGCACCTGGACGCCGCCCACAGGCATGGCCGAGACCGTCGATGCGACCGGAGGCAGCGCGGCCCTCGAGATGAACTACGTGCTGCAATCGGCAGCAGGGGCGAGCGGCACGAAGACTGCGACCGCGACGGTCGTAGGAACGGGCAATGCGCACATCCTCGCGCTGCGGCGCGTACTGGGCGCCTTCAATGCGTTTGAAACCTCGACCGCAGCGGGCGCTACCAGCGGTTTCATCAAGACGAAGGTCGCCGGCACGACGGTCAACGTTGCCATCGCCTCGTTGAATGCCGCTAAAACCGCGGTGGCGACGTATTACGTCGGAACGATGAGGATCGAGGTGCTCGACGCAAGCAATAACTCGGCAGCGCTGGACGTCAACGGCTGCCGCTCGACCTGGACGGTGATCCAGACGCTCTCGCCGGATCTCACTTTTGCGGCGTCAGACAGCGGACGCAAGAACACGAGTTTCTCGGTCCTACTGCTTGCTCTAGCGACAACTTCGCCATTCGCCCGAATCAGTTCACGAATGTTACGGTCACGGATAACGACTGGCAGACCGCGGGCACCGGGCGCACGCTCAACAACCTGGCCATGGGCGTCAGCACCGTTCACAAGGCCGGGCGGCCCTTCACGGTGCAGGCCACGGCCGTGAACGGCGCCGCGACGCCCGCCACGACGACCAACTACGCCGGAACGGCAACGACGACGATCGGCGATTGCGGACCGACGCCGGCGTGCGTCGACGTTCCTGCCGGTACGTTGACCATAGGCGCTAACTTCGTGGCCGGCCAGCTCACCTCGAACGTCGCCACCTACAGCGATGCGGGCGCAATTGCGGTGACACTCGTTGATTCGACGTTCGCGGCGGTGGACGCGGCGGACGGCTCTACCGCAGCCGAGATGAACATCACCACGGCAAGCCCCGTCAACGTCGGGCGCTTCGTGCCCGATCACTTCGCGGTCGCTTACAACACGCCGAGCTTCGCGACCGGCTGCAGCGCAGGAACCTTTACCTACGTCGGGCAGAAGTTCTCCTATACCACCGCGCCGGTGATCACGGTGACGGCTCAGAACTTGAGCAACGCTACGACGACGAACTATACCGGTGCGGTCTGGCAGATCACCAACACCAGCCTGACCAGCAAGGCGTATACGGCGGCGAGCGGCTCAGTAGACATAAGCGGCATCACCGGCACGGATCCGGTGATCGCCGACAGCGGAAATGGAACGGGAACGCTGACTTTCGGCACGGGCACGGGCATATTCTTTACGCGCAACACACCGCTGGCGGCCTTCAATGCCGAGGTGAGCCTCGCGATCAACGTGATCGACACCGACGGCGTCGCCTACGCGAGCAACCCGGCGCGCTTTGGCCAGGCTAGCGCGGGCAATGGCATCGCATTCGGCTCGGGCAAGGAAATGCGTTTCGGGCGCTTGGCGGTCAGGAACGCGAACGGCTCGCAGCTCGTGCCGCTGCCGGTGCGCTTGGAAGCGCAATACGCGGTGACGGCCGGCGCGGGATACATATTTGTCACCAACACCGCCGATAGCTGCACTTCGCTTGCGAACACCAACGTCCAGATGAGCGCCTTCACCTCGAACCTCACGGCGTGCAAGACGGCGCTGACCACTACGCCCGTGACGCTCAGTGGCGGCCGCGGAATGTTGATACTGCCGGCGCCGGGCAACGCGAATAACGGCAGCGTGCTCCTCACTGCCAACCTCGGCGCAGCGAGCGGCACGACGTGCACCGTGGTCAATGGGAGCACCGTGACCGCGACAGGCGCGAGCAGCACTTATCTGCAAGGCAACTGGGCGGGCTCGGCAAGTTACGCCGATAACCCGAGCGCCCGGGCGACCTTCGGTTCGGTCAAGGGCGCCGACGAAGTGATCTACATGCGGGAAAACTTCTAGGTTCTGATTTTTATGGTATTTTGAGCGCCGCAGACAAAACAAAGCATTGAATAAAAAGCGGCCCGCATGACGCAGAACATCAATCTTTTCCACGCCGGCTTGCGCCAGGTGCGGCCGAAGCTGTCGTTCGAGCTGCTCATGAAATGCGTCGGCGGTGGCCTCGCCCTGATCCTGCTCATGTACGCTTTTGTGCAGTTCCAGGTGAGCGGCCTCAATCGGGAAGTGCGTCGCGTGCAGGAGCAGCTGAAGGCCGAGCAGTCGGAAGCGCTCAAGCTCGCGGGACAGCGGTCCGCGAGCAAGCCCGATCCGCAGCTCGAAGCTGAGATCGCGAAACTGCAGGGCGAGCTCAGGCAGGCGCAACAGACCGTGTCGGCTCTCAGCGCCGGGAGCTTCGGCGACCGCAAGGGCTTCGCCCAATTCTTGAGCGCGTTTTCGCGCCAGTCGCTCGACGGCGTGTGGCTCACCGCCTTCTCCATTACCGGCGGCGGCGATATCGAGATCAGCGGCCGCGCGTTGCGCCCCGATCTCGTCCCGGTTTATATCCAGCGCCTGAATGAGGAAGAGGCCCTCGCGGGGCATAGCTTCGCGCACTTGGAGATGAAGCGACCGGAATCGGAGACGCCGTCGGACAAGAAGCCGGCGCCGCTTGCGCCGTTTGTCGAGTTCACCCTCGGAACGCGCGAAACGGTGAAGCTGGTGGATAAATCGCAATGAAGGCGCAACTCGAGCGCCTTGCTGCCCGCTTCAATGCGTTGGCGATACGCGAACGCGCGCTCATCTTTGGTAGCGTGCTTGTTGCCGTACTCGCTCTTTTTTATTTGATGGCGCTCGAGCCGAGCCTCGTTCAGAAAAGGCGCTTGGCGGGCCAGCTCGCCGACGCGCAAAAGAGCGTGCAGACGCTGCTAAGCCTGAAAACGCCGGCTGAGGATCCGCTGGCGCAACGGCGCGCCGAGCGCGATGCGCTGCGCCGCCAGCTTGCCGATGTCGACAAGACCATGGCGCAGATCCAGCGCGGCCTCGTGCCGCCCGAGCGCACGGCGAAGCTGCTCGAGGACATGTTGCGCCGTAGCCGCGGGCTGCAGCTCGTTTCGCTGCGCACGCTGCCGGTGAAACGCTTCGATGCCGCTAGCGGCGCGAGCGCTGAAAGCAACGCCGCCCAGGACGCCGAACGGCAGCTTTACCAGCACACCTTCGAGATGACCGTACACGGGTCCTACGTGGAGCTCTACGAGTATCTGCGCATGGTGGAGCAGCTTCCGTGGCGTCTTTTCTGGAGCCGCATCAGCGTCGCGGTCAACACGGACCAGCAGCTGCGGCTCGTCGTGACGCTCACCGTCCAGACGCTGAGCGTTTCGAAGGCCTGGCTCGTCGTATGACCCGGCGCCTTGTTTTCGCTGCGCTATGGTTCTACTGCGCGTTCGCCGTGGCGCAAACAATGAGAGACCCGACGCGCCCGCCACCGGGATTGGGCGGCGTGCAAGCGAGCGCGGCGCAAACGCCCTCCGGCGGCCCCGTGTTGCAGTCCATCTTCCTTTCGCCGACGCGGCGCGCTGCGATCATCAGCGGGCAATTGGTGGAGCGGGGCGCGCACTACGGCGATGCACAGCTCGCAGACGTCGGCCACGACTACGTGGTGTTGCGAAACGCCGCCGGCATGCTGCAGGTTTTAAAGCTTTACCCGGCGGTGGAGAAGCGTCCCGCTAAAGGAGCGCGCGATGCGGCTGAGCCTGACTAGAAATTTCGGGCTGCTACTGCTCGCGATCTGGCTGATCTTGACCGGGCTGGTGCCGCTGCTCAGTCTCAGCTTCTCGGGGCTGCGCGTCCTTCGTAGCCTTGGCCGCTAGGCCAGGGGCGAGATCTTCTCCAGCCGGTAGCCGTAGTTGTAGATCGGCACGATGCGATAGCCCGACTCGGGCCGCAGATCGAGCTTCTTGCGTACCTGGCTCACATGCGTATCGACGGTGCGCGTGGCGAGATCGCCGGTGCGACCCCACACCGCTTCCTGCAGATGTCCGCGCGAGAGCAAGCGGCCCATATTGCGAAACAGCGCCACGGTGAGCTCGAACTCCTTAGGCGTGAGCTCGATCGCCGCGCCGTTCTTGCGGATCTCGCTGCGCTGCAGGTCGATGTCGAATGGCGGGAAGTGGCGCCGCACCGGCTTCACCATGTAGTCGTCGGCGCCGCGCTCGAGGGCAAACACGATGTCTTGCTCCGAGTCGCGCACGGTGACGAAGAGCACCGGCACGGTCTTCGAGACGTTGGCGCGTATCCAAGTGAGCACCTCGGCGCCCGAGACGTCGGGCACCTGCCAGTCGAGCATGAAAAGGTCGAAGCTCTCGCGGCCCGCCTGCTTCATCGTCTCGCGGCCGCTCAGCCACCCATGAACATCATGACCATCGTCTGCAATCCAGCGCTTGAGCAGCGCCAGCTGGTCGGGATCGTCTTCTAGAATCGCGATACGCACGGACCGCCTCCCTTCGAGGCAAATGATACTGGAGACCGCGAATGCGTGTCGGCCTGCTCGGTGGCGGAACTATTGCACGCCTGGTCCTCGAGACCATCGGGCGGGGCGCGCTGGCCGGCGCCGAGGTGGTGGCGCTCGCCGGGCGCACTAGCGGCTCCGGGGCCGCGGCGCTCGCCAAGCAGCACGGCGTGCACTTTGTCATCGGGCGCGATGCGCTGCTCGCGCGGCAGCCCGAAGTGGTCCTCGAGGCGGCCTCGCACGATGCAGTGCGGGAACATCTCGTGCCGCTCCTTAAGGCCGGGGTGCATACCGTCGTCCTATCTGCCGGGGCGCTGGTGGACGATGCTCTGCGGCGCGCCGCCGAGGCTGCGGCCAGCACGTCAGGCGCGATGCTCTATGTGCCCTCGGGCGGTATCGGCGGGCTCGACGCGCTCAAGGCGGCCTGCGCCGCCGGCGTGGATGAAGTCTCCATCGAAGTCGCCAAGCCGCCGGCAGCATGGAAGGGCATCGCCTTTGTGCAAGCCCAGCGCATCGATCTCGATCGCTTGGCCGCCCGGCATACGCTCTTCGCCGGTCCCGCCCGCGAAGGCGTGCCGCATTTCCCGCAGAACGTGAACATCGCGGCGGTGCTCGCGCTGGCAGGTGTCGGGCTTGACCGCACCCGGCTCGTGGTCATCGCCGATCCGGCGCTCGAGCGCAATACCCACACCATCCGCGTTTCCGGGCCGACGGGGCGCTTCAGCATCGTGATGGAGAACGTGGCGTCGCCGGAGAATCCCAAGACTTCGTGGCTTGCGTGCTACAGCGCACTTGCCGCGTTGCGGGTCCTGCAGTCCAAGGTGCGCTACGGAACGTGATTTATTGCCCCAAGCTGCGGAAAACTCAATATAATCGCCGGTTCCGCCGGAGGGGTGCCCGAGCGGCTAAAGGGGGCAGACTGTAAATCTGTTGGCCTTGCGCCTACGTTGGTTCGAATCCAACCCCCTCCACCAGATTTGGGCGCCCCGGCGGGGCAGAGCACGCGGGCGAAGCGATGAACCAGGCGGGTGTAGCTCAATGGTAGAGCAGAAGCCTTCCAAGCTTATGACGAGGGTTCGATTCCCTTCACCCGCTCCACGAGCCAGAGGACAAGTCACGCAGCTGAGGGCCCGTTATTCGCCCATGTAGCTCAGTGGTAGAGCACTCCCTTGGTAAGGGAGAGGTCACGCGTTCAATCCGCGTCATGGGCACCAGGTATCGACTCAACGAGAGAGCACGATCTAGATGGCAAAAGGCAAATTCGAGCGCACCAAGCCCCATGTGAACGTGGGCACGATTGGTCACGTCGATCACGGCAAGACGACGCTGACGGCGGCGATGACGCACATTCTCGCGAAGAAGTACGGCGGCGAGGCGAAGAACTACGACCAGATCGATGCGGCGCCGGAGGAAAAAGCGCGTGGCATCACCATCAACACGGCGCATGTGGAGTACCAGACGGAGAAGCGCCACTACGCGCACGTCGACTGCCCGGGGCATGCCGACTACATCAAGAACATGATCACGGGCGCGGCGCAGATGGACGGGGCGATCCTGGTGGTCTCGGCGGCCGATGGGCCGATGCCGCAGACGCGCGAGCACATCCTGCTTGCGCGCCAGGTCGGGGTGCCCTACATCGTGGTGTACCTGAACAAGGCCGACATGGTGGACGACAAGGAGCTCTTGGAGCTCGTGGAGGTGGAGGTGCGAGAGCTTCTCTCCAAGTACGAGTTCCCGGGTGACAAGATCCCGATCATCATCGGCTCGGCGCTCAAAGCCCTCGAGGGCGAGGACTCGGACCTTGGCATCAAATCGGTGCTCAAGCTCGCCGAGGCGCTCGACGCCTATATCCCGACGCCCAAGCGCGAGATCGACAAGCCCTTCCTCATGCCGGTGGAGGATGTGTTCTCCATTTCGGGAAGAGGCACGGTGGTCACCGGGCGCATTGAGCGCGGGGTGATCAAGGTGGGCGATGAGATCGAGATCGTGGGCATTCGCCCGACCCAGAAGACGGTGTGCACGGGCGTGGAGATGTTCAGGAAGCTCCTCGATGATGGGCGAGCGGGCGACAACGTCGGCATCCTGCTAAGAGGCACCAAGCGCGAGGAGGTCGAGCGCGGCCAGGTGCTGGCCAAGCCCGGCTCGATCACGCCGCACGCGAAGTTCGAGTGCGAGGTGTACGTGCTCTCTAAAGAGGAAGGCGGGCGGCATACGCCGTTTTTCAACAACTACCGGCCGCAGTTTTACTTCCGCACGACCGATGTGACCGGAGCGGTGGAGCTTCCGAAGGGCACCGAGATGGTGATGCCCGGGGACAACGTGAAGATGGTGGTGACGCTGATCACGCCCATTGCGATGGAGCAGGGTCTTCGCTTTGCCATCCGCGAGGGCGGCAAGACGGTGGGCGCCGGCGTGGTCGCCAAGATCATCGAGTAAGGGAAATGCAAAGCCAAAGAATCCGCATCCGGCTCAAGGCGTACGACTACCGGCTGATCGATCAGTCGGCGCTCGAGATCGTCGATACCGCCAAGCGCACGGGAGCGGTGGTTCGCGGCCCGGTGCCGCTGCCGACGCGCAAGCAGCGCTTCGACCTGCTGCGCTCGCCGCACATCGACAAGGCGTCGCGCGACCAGCTCGAGATCCGCACGCACTTGCGGCTGATGGACATCATCGACCCGACGGACAAGACGGTCGACGCGCTGATGAAGCTCGATCTGCCGGCGGGCGTGGACGTAGAGATCAAGGTGCAGTAACGAAGCACGAGATGAAAGGCCGGCCAATTGCAGCCGGCGTCCCCGCGCAGGCGGGGATCAAACAGAAGAGGAAGGTATGAGCATTGGATTGGTCGGCCGCAAGGTCGGCATGACGCGCATCTTCACCGAGGACGGGCTGACCGTGCCCGTGACGGTGCTCGATGTCTCGGAGAACCGCGTGACACAGATCAAGACCGCCGAGAGCGACGGCTACGCCGCCGTGCAGGTGGCGTTCGGCAAGCGCCGCGCGACTCGCGTCACCAAGGCGCTCGCCGGGCACCTCGCCAAGGCGGGCGTCGAAGCGGGCCACACGCTGCGCGAGTTCCGCGCCAAGCCCGAGGAGCTCGCGAACTACCAGCCGGGCGCGAAGGTCGGCGTCGAGAGCATCTTCAAGGTCGGCCAGCGGGTCGACGTGCAGGGCGTCACCCTCGGCAAGGGCTTCGCCGGCGTCATCCGGCGCCACCATTTCCATTCGCAGCGCGCGAGCCACGGCAACTCGATCTCGCACAAGACGCCGGGCTCGACCGGCCAGAACCAGAGCCCGGCGCACGTGTTTCCGGGCAAGCGCATGCCCGGGCATCTCGGTGACAAGCAGCGCACCATCTCGAACCTGATCGTGGTGCGCGTGGATGCCGAGCGGCAGCTTCTCCTGGTGAAGGGGTCGGTGCCGGGCGCCAAGGGGCGCGATGTGGTCGTACGGCCGGCGGTGAAGATCGCAAGACCGGTGGTGCAGCAGGCGAAGCCGGCGGCGCCGAAGCCCGGCGCGCCGAGGCCCGCGGCCAAGCCCGAACCGGCCAAGCCTGCGGCGAAGCCCGCCGCGCCGCCGGTGAAGAAGTAAGGCGCCGCCATGGAACTGAAAATGGTCGGCACGGGTGGCAACAGCGGCGGCACGATTAGCGCGCAGGACGCGATCTTCGGCCGCGAGTTCAACGAGGCACTCGTGCATCAGCTGGTCGTCGCGTACCAGGCGAATGCGCGGCTTGCCACGCGCGCGCAGAAGGATCGCGGCGCGGTGAACCACTCGACGAAGAAGCCCTGGCGCCAGAAAGGCACCGGCCGCGCGCGCGCCGGCATGACCTCGAGCCCCTTGTGGCGCGGCGGCGGCAAGATCTTCCCCAATTCGCCGGACGAGAACTTCACGCAGAAGGTGAACCGGCGCATGTACCGCGCCGGCCTATGCGCGATCCTGTCGCAGCTCGCGCGCGAGGACCGGCTGCGCGTGGTGGACGAGTTCCGCCTCGAGCAGCCCAAGACCAAGCTCCTCGCCAAGAAGGTGAAGGACATGGGCTTCGACGAGGTCCTGGTGATCACCGACGAGGTGGACGAGAAGCTGCATCTGTCGTCGCGCAATCTCGCCAACGTCGCGGTGATTGCCGTGCGCCACGCCAACCCCGTGGCGCTCGTGCGCTCGAAGAACGTGCTGCTGACGAAGGCGGCGATGGCCAAGCTCGAGGAGATGCTGAAATGACGGCGGCGAGGAAGTACAACGCCGAGCAGCTGATGAACGTCGTGCTGGCGCCGGTGGTATCGGAGAAGAGCACGTTCGTCGCCGACAAGAACCGCCAGTACGTGTTCCGCGTCGCCGACCGCGCGACCAAGCCGCAGATCAAGGCGGCCATCGAGCTCATGTTCAAGACCAAGGTCGACGACGTGACGGTGCTCAACGTGCGCGCCAAGGAGCGCCACTTCGGGCGCATCGCCGGGCGCAAGCGCAGCTGGAAAAAGGCCTACGTGCGGCTTGCCGCCGGCCAGGAAATCAACTTTGCGGCAACGGAATAAGCCATGCCACTGGTCAAGGTAAAGCCCACTTCTCCCGGCCGTCGCGCGCTCGTCAAGGTCGTGACGCCCGAGCTCTACAAGGGCGATGCGCACTTCGCGCTGGTGCAGCCGCAGCGTCGCGGCAGCGGCCGCAACAACCACGGCCGCGTCACCATGCGCCACCAGGGCGGCGGCCACAAGCATCACCTGCGTCTCATCGACTTCCGCCGCAACAAGGACGGCATCGCGGCGAAGGTGGAGCGGCTCGAATACGACCCCAACCGCAGCGCGCACATCGCGCTGCTGCTCTACGCCGACGGCGAGCGCCGCTACGTGCTCGCGGCGAAGGGCGTGCAGGTCGGCGCGCAGCTCATGTCAGGCGCCGAGGCGCCAATCAAGGCGGGCAATACGCTGCCGCTGCGCAATATCCCGATCGGCACGGAGGTGCATTGCGTGGAGATGCAGCCGGGCAAGGGCGCGCAGCTCGCGCGCTCCGCGGGCGCGCACGTACAGGTGCTGGCGCGCGAGGGCTCCTATGCCCAGTTGCGCCTGCGCTCGGGCGAGATCCGCAAGGTGCATATCGACTGCCGCGCGACCATCGGCGAAGTCGGCAACTCCGAGCACAACCTCGAATCGATCGGCAAGGCGGGCCGCAAGCGCTGGCGCGGCGTGCGGCCGACGGTGCGCGGCGTGGCGATGAACCCGATCGACCATCCGCACGGCGGCGGCGAGGGCCGTACCGCGGCCGCGCAGCCCCCCGTATCGCCGTGGGGCGTGCAGAGCAAGGGATTCAAGACGCGCCGCAACAAGCGCACGCAGGTCATGATCGTGCGCGACCGGCGAGTGAAATAAGGATAGCCGAATGGCACGTTCAATCAAGAAGGGCCCGTTCGTCGACCATCACCTGATGGCGAAGGTCGACAAGGCGCGCGGCGCGAACGACAAGCGGCCGATCAGGACCTGGTCGCGCCGCTCGACCATCGTGCCGGACTTCGTCGGTCTGACCATCGCCGTGCACAACGGCAGACAGCATGTGCCGGTGTACGTCACCGAGAACATGGTCGGGCACAAGCTCGGCGAATTCGCGCTGACGCGCATCTTCAAGAGCCACTCCGCGGTCGGCAAGCGCACCGAGGAAGCGGTCGGTCACGAGCGCCGCGCGGCGCCGGGCACTCAAGGCCCTGCGGCAGCGCCCGCGCCGGCCGCGCCGGGCGCTGCGCCCGCGCCGGCACCGGCAGCGCCAGGGAAGAAATGATGGAGACCAAAGCGAGCCTGCGCGGCGCGCGGCTCTCGGCGCAGAAAGGCCGCCTGGTCGCGGACCTGATTCGCGGCAAACCGGTCGACCAGGCGATGAGCATCCTCGCCTACACGCCGAAGAAGGGCGGTCTCATCATGCGCAAAGTGCTCGAATCGGCGATCGCCAATGCCGAGCACAACGACGGCGCCGACATCGACACGCTGAAGGTGAAGCAGGTGTTCGTCGAGCGCGGCATGTTCCTCAAGCGTTTCCAGGCGCGTGCCAAGGGCCGCGGCAACCGCGTGCTCAAGCACACGTGCCACATCTTTATTACGGTGGGTGACTGATGGGCCAAAAGATCAACCCCGTGGGCTTTCGCCTCGCGGTGAACAAGAACTGGAGTTCGCGCTGGTACGCGAACACCAAGAACTTCGCGCCGATGCTCGCCGAGGACATCAAGGTGCGCGACTTCCTCAAGCGCAAGCTCGCGCATGCGTCGGTGGGCAGGGTGCTGATCGAGCGGCCGGCGAAGGACGCGCGCATCACCATCTTCTCGGCCCGGCCGGGCGTGGTGATCGGCAAGAAGGGCGAGGAGATCGAGGCGCTGAAGGCGGAGCTGCGCCGCATCATGGGCGTGCAGCAGGTGCACGTGAACATCGAGGAAATCCGCAAGCCCGAGATCGACGCGCAGCTCATCGCCGACTCGATCGCGCAGCAGCTCGAGAAGCGCATCATGTTCCGCCGGGCGATGAAGCGCGCCATGCAGAACGCCATGCGACTGGGCGCGCAAGGCATCAAGATCATGAGCGCCGGGCGCCTGAACGGCATCGAGATCGCACGCACCGAGTGGTACCGCGAGGGTCGCGTGCCGCTGCACACGCTGCGCGCCGACATCGACTACGGCCTGGGCGAAGCGAAGACCACCTACGGCGTGATTGGCATCAAGGTGTGGGTCTACAAGGGCGAAATGGCGCCGAAAGGCGATGCGCAAGCGGCGGCCGCCGCGGCCGCCGCAGGTGCGCCGGCGCCGGCGCAGCCCGAGGCGCCCGCGGAGCCCAGGCGCGCGAAGAAACCGGCGCCGCGCGCCGGACAGAAGCGCGGGCCGGCAAGGCCGCGCCCCGAGGCCCGCGTCGCCCGCAAAGAGGGCGCGCCTGCGCCCAAGACCACCGTCAAGCGGCCGAAGAAGGTGGTGAAGGAAGAGCCGCCTAAGCCCGACGGCGGCGAGCAGAAGGGATAAGCGATGCTGCAGCCAGCACGAACCAAATACCGCAAGCAGCAGAAGGGCCGTAACACCGGCCTCGCCACGCGCGGCACCCGGGTGTCCTTCGGCGAGTTCGGCCTGAAGGCGACCACGCGCGGCCGCTTGACCGCGCGGCAGCTCGAGGCGGGCCGCCGCGCCATGTCGCGCCACATCAAGCGTGGCGGCCGGATCTGGATCCGCGTCTTTCCGGACAAGCCCGTGTCGCAGAAGCCGGCCGAAGTGCGCATGGGCAACGGCAAGGGCAACCCGGAGTACTTCGTGAGCGAGATCCAGCCCGGCAAGATCATCTTCGAGATGGATGGCATCACCGAGGCGGTGGCCAAGGAAGCGTTTGCGCTCGCCGCGGCGAAGCTGCCGTTCCGCACCATCGTCGTGCAACGCATGCTCGGAGGCGCAGGATGAAAGCGAGCGACTTGCGCGGCAAGGAGCCCGCGGAGCTGCAGAAGGAGCTCGAAGCGCTGCTGCGCGCCCAGTTCGGCCTGCGCATGCAGCTCGCCACCCAGCAGCTCACCAACACCAGCCAACTCAAGAAGGTGCGCCGCGACATCGCGCGCGTGCGCACCATGATGAAGGAGAAGTCCGCCAAATGAACCAAGAGGCAGCCGCCGCGCCCGCCAAGAACCAGAGGAAGCTGCTTGGCCGCGTGACGAGCAACAAGATGCACAAGACCGTGGTGGTGCGCGTCGAGCGCCGCGTGCGCGATCCGCTCATGGGCAAGACCATCACGCGGACGAGGAAGTACCACGCGCACGTCGAGGCCGGGGAGTTTGGCGAGGGCGACCTCGTCGAAATCGCCGAATGCCGGCCGATGTCGCGCACGAAATCCTGGCGCGTGACGCGCCTGGTGGAAAAATCGAAGGCGGTTTAGCGTACGAGTTGTAGTAGAATCGCCGCCTTCCCAGCCCCGGACGGGGTCCAAAACTGCGCTGCTGACTGCTGAAGTAGGGGGCGCAAGTTGGAGTGGAGAGAGCAATGATTCAAATGGAGTCGGTGCTGGACGTCGCCGACAACACCGGTGCACGCGCCGTGATGTGCATCAAGGTGCTCGGCGGCTCGAAGCGCCGCTATGCGTCGATCGGCGACGTGATCAAGGTGAGCGTCAAGGACGCGGCGCCGCGCGGCCGCGTGAAGAAGGGCGAGATCTACCACGCGGTGGTGGTGCGCACCGCGAAGGGCGTGCGCCGCGCCGACGGCTCGCTGATCCGCTTCGACCGCAACGCCGCGGTACTGCTCACGCCGAAGATGGAGCCGATCGGCACGCGCATCTTTGGACCGGTGACGCGCGAGCTGCGCACCGAGCAGTTCATGAAGATCGTTTCGCTCGCTCCCGAGGTGCTCTGATGCAACGGATCAAGAAGGGCGACGAGGTCATCGTCATCTCCGGCCGCGACCGCGGCAAGCGCGGCACGGTGCTGCGCCGAGTGGACGCCGAGCACGTGGTGGTGGAGGGCGTGAACCGCGTGAAGAAGCACCAGCGCCCGAACCCGATGCGCGGTCAGACCGGCGGCATCGTCGACAAGGACCTGCCGATCCATGTCTCGAACATCGCGCTCTTCAATCCGGCGACCAAGAAGGCTGACCGCAGCGGCGTGAAGCAGCTCGAGGACGGTCGCAAGGTGCGCATCTTCAAGGCGAACGGCGAGCAGGTGGAAGCGTAAGCATGGCCAAGGACAAGGAACAGAAGCAGAGCGCGAAGCCCAAGCAGGCGGGCGGCGACAAGGCCGCGCAGAAGGCTGCGCAACAGCAGCAGCAGGCGAAGGCGCAACCGAAGAAGGACGCGCCCAAGCCCGCGCCGCCGCCCAAGGCGCAAGCGCCGCAGGTGCCAGCGCCGCCGGCGCGGCTCGCGATCTACTACCGCGAGAAAGTGGTGCCCGAGCTCACCCAGAAGTTCGGCTACAAGAGCGTGATGCAGGTGCCGCGCATCAAGAAGATCACGCTCAACATGGGCGTCGGCGAAACCACCACCGACAAGAAAGTGCTCGACAACGCGGTGGCCGACATGACGAAGATCGCCGGCCAGAAGCCGGTGGTCACGAAGTCGAGGAAGTCGATCGCCAACTTCAAGATACGCGCCAACTTCCCGGTCGGCTGCATGGTGACGCTGCGCGGCGCGCGCATGTACGAGTTCTTCGACCGCCTGGTGAACATCGCCATGCCGCGCATCCGCGACTTCCGCGGCATCTCGAACCGCGCCTTCGACGGCCGCGGCAACTACTCGCTCGGCATCAGGGAGCAGATCATTTTCCCGGAGATCGAGTACGACAAGATCGACGTGCTCCGGGGCATGAACATCGCCGCTTCCCGTTCAAGCACTGAGGCACATCGATATGGCCAAGCTCGCAGTCAAACTCCGCGACCAGAAGCGCCGCCGGACCGTCCAGAAGTTCAAGGCGAGGCGCGCGGCGCTGCTCGAGATCATCCAGGACGCACGCGCATCCGACGAGGCGCGCGAAGAGGCGCGCGCCAAGCTGCAGCAGCTGCCGCGCGACGCCTCGCCCGTGCGCCTGCGCAACCGCTGCGCGCTCACCGGGCGCCCCCGCGGCGTGTACCGCAAGTTCGGCCTGGGCAGGAACAAGCTGCGCGAGCTCGCGCTGCGGGGCGAAGTCCCCGGCATCATCAAAGCGAGCTGGTAAGGAGAACGTATGAGCATGCACGACCCGATCGCCGACATGCTGACGCGCATCAGGAATGCGCAGCTCGTCGGCCACGCCGAGGTCACGATGCCGGCGTCGCGGCTGAAGGGCGCGATCGCCAAGGTGCTGAAGGACGAGGGCTACATCGAGGACTTCGCCATCCGTGACAAAGGCGGCGCTAATGGCAAAGACGGCGGCGCCAAGCAGGAGCTCGCCATTGCGCTCAAGTACTACGCCGGCCGGCCGGTGATCGAGCGCCTGGAGCGCGTCTCGAAGCCGGGGCTTCGCGTCTACAAGGGGCGCGACGACATCCCGCGCGTGATGAACGGCCTGGGCGTCGCCATCGTCTCGACCTCGCGCGGCGTAATGACCGATCGCAAGGCGCGCGCCGACGGCCTGGGCGGCGAAGTGCTCTGCATCGTGGCGTAGAGGCTCGCTACCCATGTCCCGCATCGCTAAATATCCCGTAGCCCTGCCGCAAGGCGTCGAGGTCACGCTTGCCGCCGGCAGCATCGCGGTGAAAGGACCGCTCGGCAGCATCGCGCGCGCCGCCGATCCGAACGTCGAAGTGAAGAAGGACGGCGAGCAGGTGCTGTTCAAGGCGCTGGGCAATTCGAACCACGCGAACGCCATGTCCGGGACCATGCGCGCGCTGGTAGCGAACATGGTGCTCGGCGTCACCAAGGGCTTCGAGAAGCGCCTCGCGCTGGTGGGCGTCGGCTTCCGCGCGCAGGCGCAGGGTGACAAGCTGAATCTCTCGCTCGGCTTCTCGCATCCGGTGGTGCACCAGATGCCCAAGGGCGTGAAGGTGACGACGCCGACACAGACCGAGATCGTCATCAGCGGCATCGACAAGCAGCTCGTCGGCCAGGTGGCGGCCGAGGTGCGTGCGCACCGCTCGCCCGAGCCCTACAAGGGCAAGGGCGTGCGCTACGCGAACGAAGTCATCGTATTGAAAGAGACGAAGAAGAAGTAACCATGAGCGAGAAAAACGAAGCGCGCCTGCGCCGCGCGCGGCAGACCCGGCACAAGATTCGCGAGGTCGGCGCCGTGCGCCTCACCGTGCATCGCACGAACACGCATATCTACGCGCAGATCACCACGCCGGCGGGCGACCAGGTGCTCGCCGCCGCCTCGAGCGCCGAGAAGGAATTGCGCAGCCAGCTCAAGCATGGCGCGAACCGCAAGGCGGCAGAGCTCGTGGGAAGCCGCATCGCGGCAAGAGCGAAGGAAAAGGGCATCGAGCGGGTGGCGTTCGACCGCGCCGGCTACCGCTATCACGGTCGGGTCAAGGCGCTCGCCGACGCGGCGCGCGCCGGCGGCTTGAAGTTCTAAAGGACAGCTATGGCGAAGATCCAGCCTCGGATGCAGCACGAAGAGCGCGGCGACGGCCTGCGCGAAAAAATGGTTGCCGTGAACCGCGTCACCAAGGTGGTGAAGGGCGGCCGCGTGCTCGGCTTCGCCGCGCTCACCGTGGTCGGCGACGGCGACGGCGGCATCGGCATGGGCAAGGGCAAGGCGCGCGAAGTGCCGGTCGCGGTGCAAAAGGCAATGGAAGAGGCGCGCCGCAAGCTCTTCAAGGTGAAGCTGAAGAACGGCACGCTGCAGCACGCGGTCGTCGGCAGGCACGGCTCGGCCAAGGTGCTGATGCAGCCGGCGATGGAGGGCACCGGCATCATCGCCGGCGGCCCGATGCGCGCGGTGTTCGAGGTGATGGGCGTCACCAACGTGCTCGCCAAGTGCTTCGGCTCGACCAATCCGTACAACGTGGTGCGCGCGACGCTCGATGGCCTGAAGGCGATGAGCACGCCGGCCGAGATCGCCGCGCGCCGCGGCAAGACGGTCGAGGAAATCACCCAGTGAACAAGATCAAGGTGCGGCTGCTGAAAAGCACCAACAGCGTCAAGCGCGGCCATCGCGATACGGTGCGCGGCCTGGGACTCAAGCGCATCGACCAGATCGTCGAGCTCGTCGACACGCCCGCGGTGCGCGGCATGATCAACCGCGTCGCCCATCTCGTGCGCATCGAGGCCTGACGATGAAACT
>VBCM01000090.1 GCA_005883675.1 Betaproteobacteria bacterium | reverse complement strand
AGATCGCGCTTGAGCGGCCGTCGCAGGTGAGCCTCGCAGTGCTGCCGCCGCTCGCGCTCTACGTGCACATTCCCTGGTGCGTACGCAAATGCCCGTACTGCGACTTCAATTCGCATGAGCGCGATGAGCCGCTGCCTGAACACGATTACGTCAGTAAATTAATTTCAGACCTCGAGGCGCTGCTGCCGCAGGTCTGGGGCCGACGCCTGGTGAGCGTCTTCATCGGCGGTGGCACGCCGAGCCTCTTTTCGCCGGGCGCGATCGACGAGCTGCTGTCCGGCGTACGGGCCCGCATGGTGCTCGAGCCGGGCGCGGAAATCACGCTGGAGGCGAATCCCGGCACGGTGGAGGCGGCGCGCTTTCGCGGTTTTCGCGACGCCGGCGTGAACCGCATCTCACTCGGCGTGCAGAGTTTCGACGACGCGATGCTCGCGGCGCTCGGGCGCATCCATAGCGCCGCGGAAGCGCGCCGGGCGGTGGTCACAGCACTGGCGGCATTCGACAACGTCAACATCGATCTGATGTACGGACTTCCGAGCCAGACGCTGGAGGCGGCGCGCGCCGATATCCACGAGGCGCTCGCCTGCGGCGTGCCGCACATCTCGGCCTATCAGCTCACCATCGAGCCGAACACCGTGTTCTATCGGCGTCCGCCACCGCTCCCCGAGCACGATATGTGCGCCGACATGCAGCTCGCGGTGGAGGAGGCGCTCGGCACCGCGGGCTACGAGCACTACGAGACTTCCGCCTTCGCGCGCGCGGGACATCGCTGCCGGCACAACCTCAACTATTGGGAGTTCGGCGACTACCTAGGCATCGGTGCCGGCGCGCACGGCAAGGTGAGCTTCCCCGACCGCGTGACGCGCCACGAGCGCATCAAGCAGCCGCGCGACTACCTGGAATCGGGGTCAGAGCCCGAAACAAATAGGGCTCTGACCCCGATTTCGTCGACCACGGCTCGCGAGTTCACGGTGCCGCCCGCCGAGCTGCCGTTCGAGTTCATGCTCAATGCGCTGCGGCTGGTCGACGGTTTTCCGCTCGCGCTCTTCCAGGAGCGCACCGGGATGCCGCTCGGCGCGGTCATCCAGCAATTGGAAGAAGGAGAAAGAAGAGGCCTGCTGCAGCGCGACTGGCAGCGCGTGCGCCCGACCGAGCGCGGGCGGCTCTTCCTCAACGAGCTGCTCGCGCTCTTCGTAGGAAATCGGGGTCAGAGCCCTATTTCCATCAGCCGCAGGAAATAGGGCTCTGACCCCGATTTCCTGGCTCAGCGCCGGCGAAAGTACAGATCGCGGATCGCGTGTCCGAGTCGCTGGCCCCGCGACGCGAACTTGGTCGGCGGCCGGGACGTAAAGCCGCGCGCTGCCGGCTCGAGCAGCGGCTCGGCGGCGAAGACCGCCTGCATCTGCTCGGCGTAATCCGCCCAGTCGGTCGCCGCGTGCAGCACGCCGCCCGGCGCGAGCTTGCGCGCAAGCAGCGCCGCGACGTCCGCCTGCACCAGCCGGCGCTTGTGGTGGCGCTTCTTCGGCCACGGATCCGGGAAGAAGAGGTGGATGGCGGCGAGCGTCGCGTCGCCGATCATGTGCTCGAGCACTTCCACCGCGTCGTGGCGGATGACGCGCACGTTGGCGAGCCTTTCACGCTCCACGGCATTGAGCAGCGCGCCGACGCCGGGTCCGTGGACCTCCACGGCGATGAAATCGGCCTCGTCATGCGCTTTTGCGATTGCCACGGTGGTCTCGCCCATTCCGGAACCGATTTCCATCACCAGCGGCGCCACGCGGCCGAATATGGCGGCGGCGTCTAACGGCTGGTCGGAGAACGCGAGTCCGTAGCGTGGATAGAGCTCGGTGAGCGCGCGCTCCTGCGCCGGCGTCGTCCTGCTCTGGCGCAGGACGTAGCTGCGGATCGGACGCTTCAGGCCGCCTTGGACGAGATCGTCCCTTCGGCGGGCGAGCTCGGCTGAGCCGAGTAGAGCTTCTTCGGCATGCGGCCGGCGAGAAACGCTTCGCGGCCTGCTTCCACCGCCTTTTTCATCGCGCGCGCCATCTGCACCGGGTTGCGCGCGGCGGCGATCGCGGCATCGGAGGCCGTGCCGACCCCCGCGTCGACGAGCACCGGTACCTTCACCTTATCGATCACGAGCTGCAGGTTCCAGGGATTGAGGATGCCCATGCCCGAGCCGATGAGCGAAGCGAGCGGCATGATGGCGACGCAGCCGGCCGCCTCCAGCATCTGCGCCTGGATCGGGTCGTCGGAGCAGTACACCATCACCTTGAAGTTTTCCTTGACGAGCTGCTCGGCCGCCTTCAGCGTCTCCGGCATGTTCGGGTAGAGCGTGTGCGGATCGCCCAGCACCTCGAGCTTGACGAGCTCATGGCCGTCCAGCAGCTCGCGCGCGAGTCGCAGCGTGCGCACCGCGTCCTGGGCGGTGTAGCAGCCTGCCGTATTCGGCAGGTAGGTGTACTTGGACGGCGGCAGATATTCGAGCAGGCTCGGCTCGCCGCGGTTCTGGCCGATGTTGGTGCGGCGGATGGCGACGGTGACGATCTGCGCGCCAGAGGCCTCGACCGCCGCGCGCGTCTCGGCGAAGTCCTTGTACTTGCCGGTGCCGATCAGCAGGCGCGACGTGTACGTCTTGCCCGCGATGAGGAGCGCGTCGTTCATCAGCCGCCGCCTACCGCGACCACGATCTCGAGCTGGTCGCCGTCCGCGACCAGCGTGCGCGCATGC
This sequence comes from Betaproteobacteria bacterium, assembly GCA_005883675.1. GTDB lineage: Bacteria > Pseudomonadota > Gammaproteobacteria > Burkholderiales > SG8-39 > SCGC-AG-212-J23. Next base: position 27,784 of record VBCM01000090.1, on the reverse strand, counting down.
GCGCTCTTCGGCACGATCTCGCCGTTCCTTTCCACGGCCACCTTCTTGCCCGTCATCTCGAGCCGCGCCAGCAATGAGGCGACGTCGAGCGGTGCCTCGAACCGCCGCGCCGTGCCGTTAATCCGCACTTCGATCATAGGGCGAATGATACCGCGCGAGGCTGTGTAGAATCGGCCGCAGCGCGGGTGTAGTTCAATGGCAGAACATCAGCTACCCAAATTGTGAAGCTGCCGTTCTGCCATCGAACAGAACCCGCAAGGATCGGCGAGCGCCAGGATGCCGAATTGTTCTAACGGGACTCCAAGCCAGCTCGCCAAGTAGCTTGGCAGGTTTGGTAGGCTTGGTTTGTAGGGCACGAAACGCGGCCTTCGTATAGTGGCAATACCTCAGCTTCCCAAGCTGAAGCGACCGGTTCGATTCCGGTAGGCCGCTCCATCACCATGTGCCTCGGAGCGCGTGCCGTCGAGCCCCGCGTGCCACAGTAAAAGTCATATATGGGTGGAGAGACACGACAAATACTGTGGAGATTCAGGTCCCGGAGGGACTGAAATTTCGGGACGGTGACGATCGCTCCGGGGGCGGAAATTTCGAAGCGGACCTGAGATTCCCGGGGGCGTCGCCGTAGAGCTCTTAGGCGCGTTGCCAGAGGTCGCCGAACAAGGGATGCTGATCGGCACGAAGCTGCTACATCGACTTTCTCTTGGCCTTCGGTTCTGGAGCGGCTTCGCTTTCTTGCGCCCGGCGCGGGCCGGTCTGCTCGGGGATTCCGGTGCTCAATCCATTGTAGTCAGTGCGCCGGGGAAGGATGACGACGACGCCCTTGTCCGTGATCACATATTCGCGGATGTCTTTGCTATGGTTGCCGCCGCGCTTTTTGATGACGACCATGAGCTTGCGCAGCTGGCCGTCGATCTCTGCATAGCGAAGCCGGATGATGTCGTCGGTGAGAAATGAAATCGTGTAATGGCTGAACGGCATCGCTGTAAAGGTATCTTCCACCTCAACGGTGCTGAGAATCGTGACGCCGGCTCCGGTCAGTGCCCCGATCATCCGATAGAGCGACTCTCGAAAGTCGGTGCGGAAGCCAGGGGCAAGCGCCATCTCAAATCCGACCAGTGAATCGATCACCAGCCTTTTCGCGCCGATCCTCTTGATGGCGTCCAGAATCTCCTGCATCGTTTCATCCACAGAGAGGTCGAGTGGACGAAGGTAAAGTATCTCGAGTGTTCCCTTTTGTTCTGCCGCGCTAAGAGGCAACCCGAAGAGGCTCGCCCGCTGCGTGTAGCCGGGTGGCCGTTCTTCAAAGATAGCCATAATTCCCGGTTGTCCCTGGCGCAGCCCTTCGGCGATGAATTGCGTGGCCAAGGCCGACTTGCCTGTTCCCGAAGGCCCGGCCACCAGGAGACTGTCGCCTTCGAAGATGCCCCCGCCCAGCATCTTGTCCACTTCGGGAATACCAATAGAAACATGCCGGCGACGCGACGAGCTCTTTTTGGCGCCGGCCAATCCCAGGGTGCGCGAGAAGGCTTGCAACCCGTCGTTACTGATGCGGATGGTGTGCAAGCCCGGCACCGTCGCTTGGCCGCGCAGCTTCAGGACTTGCAGCTTTCGTACGACGGAATTTCTCTCCGTCACCTGTGAGAGCCAGAAAATGCCATCGACCATGGTAAACAGCGGATCGCCTTCGATTTCTTCTGCCACATATTCGCCGACCAGAAACGACGTGGCCTGCCAACTGGTCAGAAACTGGGCGAGGCGGTGGAGGAAAGACTGCACCTCCACCTCTCCAAGCTCGCTGCTTGCTTTTCGCGCCAAGGTCCGAAAAGAATCCAGCACTATGACGCCCGCGTTGGTCGCCGTAACCTGTTTGATGATCTCCTCCAGCACGGCATTCAAGTCCTTCTCCAGCAGCATGTCCGACAGATTGCAAAACCGTACGCTCTTGCCCAGCTTGGATTCGTCAAAGAAGGAATACTGTTGCTGATAGCGCAGCATCTTGAGGACGGGTTCGCCGAGGACGGTGAAATAGAGCGCCGGTTTCTTCGGCGTTCCATTGGCGAAAACGATTTGATGCGCCAGCGTGGTTTTCCCGCAGCCCGGCGCGCCGCCAATCATGTTGAAAGAAAACTCCGGAATGCCGCCGCCGAGGATGTCGTCGAGCCCGCGCACGCCGGTGGGTAGTTTATGAACTGCAACCTTGTTCGATGTGCTCATGACCGTTCTCGGTCCGGTATTTCTGGCCGCCTTATTTTTCCTCTTCATGAGCTTCTCCGTTGCCTAGATTGAGATCCTCGAGCGAGAGTTTTGGGCAGGTATCAAGCACCAGGCGCAACGTTAAGCCGATACCAATCAAGGCAATCAACGTTTCGAGCAACCGGGCCAGCAGAACGACCTTGCCCTCGGCAAATTGCCCCGGGGCGAGTGATCCGTGCTCCTCGAATCCTGTCAAAGTGCCGTCCGATTTCACATGCACCGCGCGCAGCCAACGGACCTCCGCACCGCCAAGAGCAAGCGCACGCGAAACGAGCCCCCGAAAACCGCCCATTCCCATCAGGTTCACTAGTTGCGGGCGCAGGTCATCGATAACCTGAAAAGTGGCCTGACCTGCGACGTCAGAAGACTTGTCTCCTAAGGGCGTCTCATTGGCCATGATGCGCCGCGCAAAACGGCGCATTTGTGGAGACGCCTGGCTCATTGAATTCGCACAGCATGCCTGCCGGATGAGTTAGCAGTATCCAAAGGCTAACCGGCAGAGAGGATATTTTCATCGTATTTTCAATGAGCTATATGATGAAAAGGTGCAATTACCCTCATTGCCCACCTGCTCCACGCTTGCTTCACTTACTCATATGACGCTTGTAGCTCAGGTAGTGGAAATTCATAATGCTGCAGCTTCCTACTGATGCCCTTGTTTGCGAGGCAAGCCAATGGAAAAAGCCAAGCAAAAGCGCCTCAACCGGTTGCAGGTCATGCTTTCGGCAGACGAGTTGATCGCTCTGGACAATTTTCGTTTTGAAAAGCGCATGCCCAGTCTGGCCGCGGCGATCCGCGAGATCTTGCGCCGCGGTTTGTCGGTCAATGGTTTCGACCTCGCGGGTAAAGGGCTCCGCTCCAGCGAGTTCGGAGTTCTTGAAAACGACGGTCGCAACCGCAGCTCCGGCGCTACCAAGGCAGGCATCAATAAAACACATAAGCCGACGATTGGAGAACCGGCTGCGCCGGTCAGAACGGATCGCGTCGAGGGTAACGCCGCGGGGGGGGGAATAGCGGCGAGTCGAGAATCGGCATGAACGCTGGCCGACGCCAATTTAAATAGCGAGCCTCTCAGCTGCCTGCAGTTCTGCATCCTCGCTAACTACCGAGTGTAGTGGGTCGCGGGCCATGCACCCTTAGTGGCTTTTTCTCGTGTGCCGCAGAGACGCAACGCGTGCAATCTTCACGGTTCGATTCCCATCACCCGCTCCAAGAAGGCACAACTGATCGACAACGGGAGCTCCCATGATCAAGAACCTTGCCGGCGTCACGCTGCTCGTCTTCTCGGCTGCCGTGGTCGCCGCCGATTTCAAAGTGCTCCAGCCGCTTTCGGACAAGCCGATGAGGCAAAAGGACGGCAGCTATTACGTGCCGACCACGCCCCAAACCGCGCGCTGGGGCAGCTTGCCGAACGCAGCCGCGAAGCCCGTGCTCACGGTTCCGTCCGGAAGCGTGGTGACCTTCGACACGGTGTCGCACGAAGGCATCCTCGAGGACCAAGGCAAGGAGCCGGTGAAGTTCTTCGGCCAGCACGGCGTCAAGCCAGACCAGGTGCTGAAGGACGCGCAGGCAATCGCCGCATCGAGCCTCGAGCATGACTTCGTGAAGGACGGCCCGCACGTCATCACCGGCCCGGTGGCGATCGAAGGCGCCAAAGCGGGCGACGTGCTGCTGGTCGAGATGCTGGGGCTGCAGCCGCGCGTGCCTTACGGCGTGATCTCAAACCGCCACGGCAAGGGCGCGCTGCCGGGCGAATTTCCGGAGAACAAGGGCCCGCAGGCAGGTGCCGATGCCGCGCACCCGGAGCTCTACGCCAACCACTTTACCTTCGTGCCGATCCGCGAGATGGGCGGCAAGTGGTACGGCATCGTGAAGGGCGCGAATGGACCGGAAGCGCGCATCGCGTTGCGGCCCTTCAACGGCACCATGGGTGTCGCGCCCAACACGCAGGAGAAGCCGAACTCCGTGCCGCCGGGCGAGTACGGTGGCAATCTCGACGTGAACGATCTCAACGTGGGCGCGAAGCTCTACATCCCGATCCAGGTGGACGGCGCGCTTTTCTACGCCGGCGATCCGCACTATGCCCAGGGTGACGGCGAGGTCGCGCTCACGGCGATCGAGGGATCGCTGCGCTCGACTTATCGCCTCACGGTGCTCAAGGCGGGCGATACGCGGCTGCCGATGAAGGCGCCGATGAAGAATCCGTTCGCCGAGACCAAGGACTATTGGATTCCGATCGGCCTCAACCAGGACTTGAACGAGGCGATGAAGGACGCCACGCGGCAGGCCATCCAGTTCCTCAACGAAAAGCTCGGCATGGACCGCGCTACGGCGCTCGCGTACCTTAGCGCCGGCGCCGATTTCCAAGTGACGCAAGTGGTTGATCGGGTCAAAGGGGTGAATGCCATGATTCGCAAGTCCGATTTCGCGCGGCACTGATGGCGGGCGAAGTCACGCGAACCGTGCTGTTCGCCGACGTGAGCGGCAGCACGCAGCTCTACGAGAGCGCGGGCGATGAGGCCGCGTCGCAGGCGGTCGCGCAATGCATCCGCGCCTTCCGCGATGCCACGCGCCTCGCGGGCGGCGAGGTGGTGAAGGAAATCGGCGACGAGGTGATGGCGATCTTTCCCAGTCCGGATGCCGCCGCGATCGCCGCGACGCGCATGCACCTCGCGGTGGAGGCGCTGCCGCCGGTTGCTGGCATGAGGCTCGGGGCGCGTATCGGCTTCCACACCGGCCCGGTGACCCGGCGCGACAGCGATCTCTTCGGCGACACGGTCAAGCTCGCTGAGGGGCTCGTGGGCAAGGCCGCCAAGGGACAAGTGCTCACCTCGGAGGAGACCGCGGCGCTGCTGAGCGCGGCGCTGAGGAGCTGCACGCGGGTCCTGTATTCGGTCGAGCTGAAGGGCAAAGCGGAGAGCGTCTCGCTTTGCGAGCTCGTCTGGCGGCAGGGGCCCGATATCACCGACGTGGCCGGCAGCACGCTTGCCGACTCGGCCGGCCGGCTCTCGCTCAAGCATCGTGGCACCGAGGTGGCGCAGGAACCGCCGCTGCACATCGGGCGCGACAAGGATTGCGAGATTGTCGTAGAGAGCGAAAACGCGTCGCGCCAGCACTGCAGCATCGAACGGCGCCGGGAGAAGTTCGTGCTGCGCGACCACAGCACCAACGGTACCTACGTCACGGTCGAAGGCGAGCCGGAGTTCGCGCTGCATCGCGAGGAGTACATTCTGCGGGGCCACGGCTGGATCGCTTTCGGCGACCCGCGCGCCCAGGCGACGGAGTTGCTGGAGTACTACTGCGAGTAGTCAGGCGCTAAGGCGCCGCGCCTCGGAGAAATGCTTTTTCCAGTACGGCGAGTCCACGCGATCGCGGCGCACCCGCTTGCCGGAAGAGGGCGCGTGCACGATCTCGCCATTGCCGACGTAGATCGCTACGTGGCCGTTTTTCTTGCCGCGCTGATCGAAGAAGACCAGATCGCCGCGGCGTAGCTCGGAGGGCCGCACCGCCTTTCCGAGGCGGCGCTGTCTTTCGGTGTTGTGCGGCAGCGTGATCCCGGCCTGGCGGTAGCTGTATTGCACGAGCCCGCTGCAGTCGAAGCCCTTCGGGCTGGCGCCGCCGTAGCGGTAAGGCGCGCCGATCATCTTTAACGCCTGCGCCGCGGCGCGCTCCGGCGGCGTCGGCGCGGCGCCGGCGCCGAGCGCGAGGGTGGCGAGGACGCCGGCGAAGAGGAGGCGCATGACCATCGCCGCATCCTGGCACGGCGTCGCCAAGCTGCCCAAGGTAAAAGGTTGTACACCCGATTGAGCCGTCGGCACGACTGCTTTACCGTAGCCACGGTGAAAATCCTGATCGGCAAAATGAGCGCGCATTGCCCCGAGTGCTACGGCGAGGAATGGCGCTCGACTGACGGCTCCGAACGCCCGGATGTCACCGACGACGTGGTGTGCCTGGGCTGCGGTCACCAGATGATGTGCGCCGATCTGGTGCTGCAGCTACCGATCGACGAGACGCTGTACTAAGCGCGCGCCGCAAAGAAAACGGCCGCCGCGGCGGCCGTTTTTTCAGGACCGTTGGCGAGCTACTTCTTCGCCGCAGCGGGCGCCGACACTTTTTCCCACACGGTCGTGGTCTGGACCATCTTGCCGTCCATGGACGACTTCGCCGGTTCGTTCAGCATCGTCATCCGCTGCCCGTCGAGCTTGATCTCGCGCACCGCCGCGCGTTCGGGCACCTCGTTGTGGATGAGGTCGAAGCGGTAGGTGAGCTTGTTGCCCTGGAGCTGGTAGGTGCCGGCGTAGGCGTTCATGGAATTGAAGAGTCCCACGCGCTCCGGGTCGCTCATCTTCTCCACGCTCGCCGGCTTTGGCCGCTTCTCGTTGGCGATGAAGCTCATCACACGGCCGTCGGGCCCGAAGTTGAGGTAGCCCTTGGGCGCCTTGCCGCGCGGCTCCTCCATTTTGCCGCCGTCCATCGTGCGGGTGAGGCTCACGAGCTTCCAGGTGCCATAGAGGTCGCTCTCGCCGGCGAGCGTGGCGAGCGGAAATGCCAATGCAAAAGCAGTCGCTAGTAGTGCGGTTTTCATGGTGGTTCCCCCGTTGTGCGGGCTGGCGCCCGCGGCTTCGTTATACGCCTTTTGGCGAGCGTGCAGTTGATTCGGCGCTCGGCCGGAGGTAGCGTAGCCGCCACTCGGACTCGTCTCGGGAGGAGACGCCATGCGACGCGCTGCACTTTCGGTATGGATGGCGTTGGCGGCGACCTTGATTGCCGGCTGTGCCGGCCGCAATTTCGTGCGGCCGAGCGACGAGGCGTTCAAGCTCGGCGAGACCCGGTACTCGCAGCTCGTCCAGCAGCTCGGCGAGCCACGCCGCCAGGGAACGCTGGTCAGAAACGGCAGGGAGATCCAGGCGGCGAGCTATTCCTACGCGACGCAGTTCGACGAGCCGCTCGAGCCTGGCGTGGTTCCCGCCCGGGCGATGAGCTATTACTTCGTCGACGGGATGCTTGTCGGCCAGGAGTTCATATCCTCGTTCAAGTCCGACAACTCGGACTTCGACGCGACCAAGGTCACCGCCATCACGAAAGGCAGCACTGACCGGGCGGAGGTGATTCGCCTTCTCGGCAAGCCGACAGCCACTTACATTTTCCCGATGGTCAAGGAGACGGCGGGCCCGGCGATCGGCTACAACTACGCCGCGACGTTCCGGCAGTCACCCTTCTCCATCAAGTTCACGCGCAAGCTGCTGCGCGTTTCGTTCGACGCGGCGGACCGCGTCTCGGACGTCGAATTCGTGTCCTCCCAATAGCGGCGCCGTTCGATGCCCTATTCGGTCGAAGGCAAGCTCGTGGTGGCGATCTCTTCGCGGGCGCTATTCGACTTCGAGGAGGAGAACCGCGTCTTCGAGCGCGACGGCGAGGCGGCCTACGTCGCGCTGCAGTACGCGCGCCTCGACGTGCCTGCCCGCGAGGGCGTGGCGTTCCCGCTGGTGAAGAAGCTCCTCGCCTTCAACACGCCCCGCGCGCAGCGCGTAGAAGTGGTCATCCTCTCCAAAAACGATCCTGTCTCAGGCCTGCGCGTGTTCCGCTCGGCCAAGCTCGCGGGCGTCGCGATCGAGCGCGGCGTGTTCACCCGGGGGCGCAGCCCTTACCGCTATCTGGATGCGCTGAAAGCAAATCTGTTCTTGTCGGCGAACGAGGCGGACGTGATGGCGGCGCTGGAGGCGAACTGTCCGGCCGCGCGGGTCTATCCGGAATCCACCCAGGCGGCGAGCCGGCACGCGGACGAGCTGCGCATCGCGTTCGACGGCGATGCGGTGCTCTTTTCCGACGAGGCGGAGCGCGTCTACCAGCGCGACGGGCTCGACGCCTTTGCCAAGCACGAGGCGATGAATGCGCTCCAGCCGCTGCCGCCCGGGCCGTTCAAGCCGCTGCTCGAGGCGTTGCACCGGCTGCAGGCGGCCGCGGGCACGGACGTGCCGCTCAAGGTGCGCACGGCGCTCGTCACCGCGCGCAGCGCGCCGGCGCACGAGCGCGCGGTGCGCACGCTCATGGATTGGAACATCGCCGTGGACGAGCTCATGTTCCTCGGCGGGCTCGACAAGGGCGCGTTTCTAAAGGCGTTCGAGCCGGACTTTTACTTCGACGACCAGCGCGGCCACGTGGACTCGGCGCGCGCGTACGTCGCCGCCGGTCACGTCCCGTTCGGGGTAGCCAACATCCGCTGAATCGCGGTAAGAATATGGCGCCTTGCTTTCCCCGGAACTAGTAAGCGCGGCGCTCGGCCGCCGCGTATTTGCTGTGCTGCTTGTCGTAGCGCTCATCGGCGGCGCCGGCCTTTGCGTCTATGCCAGTCAATGGGCGCACGCGCTGATCACGTTCAAAACGGCAATGCAGATCAGCGGCTGCCTCTGCATATTGGCCGTGCTAGCCGGCTTTTGTGCGCGGACGGCACGTAATCGGCGTCATCTTGGCGAGGTCACGGCCGCCGCCACCACGTTCTTTACCGGCGTAGCGATGCTCTATCTCTCTTACTTCCAATGGAGCGAGCTGCCGGCGGCGCCGGCGGAAGTGCTCGTGGTGAAGAGGGCGCCGACCGTATGGAATCCCGCCGAGCATGTGGCGTTGCCAAAGGCGACGGCGCGGCAGTCGGCCTCGGCGGGCGGGACCGCGCCCGAAGTGCCGCGGCTCGCGCGGGAGCGCACGCCAGAGTGGCAGCGGCCCATAGAGCCCCTGGTCGCGGGTGTGCCGGTCCCGATGACAGTCATGGCGGTTGACGACCCCTGCGCTTCACTCACCGGTCTGGCGGGGTTCTTCTGCCAGGAGCGCGCGAGGCTCGAGCGCTGCGCCGCGCAGGACGATGCGGATCCGGCGTGCCCGTCGGTCATTCCGGTGTCGCCACCGCGCTGAAATCGGGGTCAGAGCCCTATTTCGTTTTCTTGGCCGAGGCTCGGCTGCGTTTCACTCGGCGGCGGAAATAGGGCTCTGACCCCGATTCCTAGATGCGGCCTTCGAGGACCGCGTGGCAGGCGACGCCGTCGATGAAGGCGGGTACTTCGCGGCGGCAGCGCTCGTTGGCGTGGGGGCAGCGCGGATGGAAGGTGCAGCCCGAGGGCGGTGCGAGCGGGTTGGGTACCTCGCCGCGCACCGGCGTGCGCGGCCGGCCGCTCATGCCGAGGTCGGGCACTGCGTCGAGGAGCATGCGCGTGTACGGGTGACGCGGGCGTGAGAACAGTTGGGCCGCCGGCGCGAGCTCGACGATGCGGCCGAGGTACATGACGCCGACGCGGTCGGCGACCTGCGAGACGACGGCGAGGTTGTGCGAGATGAAGAGGTAGGTGAGGCCCAGGCGCCGCTGCAGGTCGCTCATCAGATTGAGGATCTGCGCCTGCACCGAGACGTCGAGCGCGGAAGTCGGCTCGTCGCACACCAGGAAATCGGGCTCCCCCGCGAGCGCGCGCGCGATCGAGATGCGCTGGCGCTGGCCGCCGGAGAACTCGTGCGGGTATTTCTCGCCGTCGTCGGGCGAAAGCCCGACCTGGCGCAGGAGCTCCTCGACTTTCTGCGGGGTGCCGAGGAACCGGATCGGCTCGGCGACGATGTCGTGCACGCGCCAGCGCGGGTTCAAGCTCGCGTAGGGGTCCTGGAAGATCATCTGCAGCCGCCGGCCGCGGTACTCGATGCGGCCCTCGGTGGGCGCGTAGAGGCCGACGATGAGGCGCGCCACGGTCGACTTGCCGCAGCCCGATTCGCCGACGAGGCCCACGGTCTCGCCTTTATCGATGTCGAGCGACACCTGGTCCACTGCGCGCAGGATGCGCCGCGGCTCGTGGTCGAGCACGCGATTGAGCCAAGGCGGCGACACGTCGAAGTCGCGGCTTACGCGCTCCAGCTTAAGCAGCGGCATGCAGCCAGCAGGCGGCGAGGCTGGCGCCCGCTGCCATCAGGTCCGGGCGCTCGTCGAAACAGCGCTCGAACCGCCGAACGCAGCGCGGATGGAACGCGCAGCCCGGCGGGATGGCATTCAGGCGCGGCATGGCGCCATCGATCTGCACCAGGGGGCTGCGCTTCGCCGCGATGCGCGGAATGGAGCCCATCAGGCCGACGGTATAGGGATGTTTCGGCGCATGAATCACGTCGCGCACGCTGCCCACCTCGACGATGCGGCCGGCGTACATCACCGCCACGCGGTGCGCCGTCTCGGCGATCACCCCCATGTCGTGCGTGATCAGCATCACCGCGGCGCTGCGCTCGGCGGCGAGGCGCTTGAGCAGCGCGATGATCTGCGCCTGGATCGACACGTCGAGCGCGGTGGTCGGCTCATCGGCGATCAGCAGCCGCGGCTCCGCCGCGAGCGCGAGCGCGATCACCACGCGCTGGCGCATGCCGCCGGAGAACTGGTGCGGATAGTGGCCGTAGCGCGCCGCCGGCGCCGGGATGCCGACCTCGCCCAGCAGCGCGAGCGAGCGCGTGCGGGCGTCGCGCTTGCTCAGCGGCAGGTGGGCGAGGATGGTCTCCTCGAGCTGGCGGCCGATGGTGTAGAGCGGATTGAGCGAGGTCAGCGGGTCCTGGAAAATGACGCCGATCCGGCGGCCGCGGAGCTTGCGCATCTCCTCGGGCGGCAGGTTGTCGATGCGCCGGCCTTCGAGGCGCACCTCGCCGGCGCTGATGCGGCCGGGCGGCTCGAGCAGCCCGATGATCGCCAGGCCGGTAATTGATTTCCCCGCGCCCGACTCGCCCACGACGCCCAGCACTTCGCCCGGTGCGATGGAGAAGGAAACGCCGTCCAGCGCCGTGAGCGTCCCGCGCCGCGTCGGGAACTCGACCCGCAGGTCGCGTACTTCCAGCGTCATCGCAGCTTCGGGTTCAGCGCGTCGCGCAGCCAGTCACCGAGCAGATTGACCGACAGCACGAGGACGACGAGCGCGAGGCCCGGGAACACGGTGATCCACCATTCGCCTGAATAGAGAAACTCGTTGCCGATGCGGATCAGCGTGCCGAGCGAGGGACGCGTAGCGGGCACGCCGACGCCGAGGAAAGAAAGGGTCGCCTCCGTGATGATCGCGGTAGCGATGTGAATCGTGCCGATGACGAGCACCGGCCCCGTGACGTTCGGCAGCACATGCGAGAGCATGATGGCGAGCGGCCGCCGGCCGATGACGCGCGCGGCCTGCACGTACTCCTTCTCCTTCTCCACCATGGTCGAGCCGCGCACCGTGCGTGCGTACTGCACCCAGCCGGCGAAGCCGATCGCGAGCACCAGCACCGGGATGGCGAGCTCGTCGTGCCGATCACCGGGCAGCGCGACGCGCGCGAAGCCGTCGATGAGGAGCGCAATCAATATGGCGGGGAAGGAAAGCTGCACATCGGCGATGCGCATGATCACCGCGTCGACGCGGCCGCCGAGGTAGCCCGACAGCAGTCCGAGGGAAACGCCGAGCACGAGCGCAAAGAGCACCGCGGCGATGCCGACGCCGAGCGAGATGCGCGCGCCGTGCATGATCGTCGAGAGGATGTCGCGGCCCTGGTTGTCGGTGCCGAGCGGGTAGCTCGCCATGCCCTTGTCTTCCCAGGCGGGCGGCGTGAAGGCGTCGCTGAGATTGAGCGCCGCCATGTCGAATGGGTCCTGCGGCGAAGCCCACGGCGCAAGCAGCGCCGCGCCGACGCAGATCACCGTCAGCGCCGCCGCCACGACCGTCACTGGCGAGCGGCGGAAGCTCCACGCCAGGTCGTGGTCCCAGATCCGCCGCAGGAGAATCACTTCACGGTGGCGAAGCGTGCCTGCGGCCGGTCGTCGAGGCTGTAGACGATGTTCACGCCCTTCTTCATCGCCCACGGGCGCATCTGGTGGTGCAGCGGCACGTAGTAGGCCTGGTCGCGCGTGATCTCCAGCGCCTGCTTGAGGATGGCGTCGCGCTTCTGCGTGTCAGTGGTCACCTTCAGCGCGTCGATCATCTCGTCGAGCTTCTTGTCGCTGATGCGCCCGATGTTGAAGCTGCCCTCGGCCCCGGTGGTCTTGGTGTGTACCAGCGACTGCAGCGTATATAGGCCGTCGAAGGTCGGTACGCCCCAGCCGAGCATGTAGGCGCTGGTGTCGAAGTTAAGGAGCTTCGGAATGTAAGTGGCGAAGGGCATCGCGTTCAGCCTCACGCGCAGGCCCGCTCTTGCCCACATCGAGACGAGTGCCTGGCAGATCTTCTCGTCGTTCACGTAGCGGTTGTTCGGGCAGTCGAGCGTGAACTCGAAGCCCTCCGGATAGCCCGCTTCGGCAAGGAGCTTCTTCGCGGCCGCCGCGTCGAACCTGGGCACGAGGTCGATGTCTTTCGAGTGGCCGTGCACGCCGGGCGCGATCATGATCCCGGCCGGGATCGAGAGGCCGCGCCTCACCACTTTCTTGATCGCCTCGCGGTCCACCGCCAGGTTGAGGGCGTTCCTCACGCGCACATCCTTGAACGGGTTCTTGCCTTTGACGCTGGAATACTTCAGCTCATCGTTTTGCTGGTCGAGGCCGATGAAGATGGTGCGCACCTCGTGGCCGTCGAGGATTTTCAGCGCCGGTTCCTTGCGCAGCCGATCGACGTCCTGCGTCGGCAGGTCGGTCACCAGGTCCACATCGCCCGAGAGCAGCGCGGAAACCCGCGTTGCGTCGGATTTGATCGGCGTGTAGATCACATCGGTCACGTTGCCGTCGAGCTTGCCCCACCAGTCCTTGTTGAGCGTCATGGCGATGCGCTTGTCGGGCTCCCAGCCCTTGATGAGGTAGGGGCCGGTGCCGTTGGTGTTGCGCGAGGCGAAGGTCTCCTCGCGTTTCGAGTAATCCTGGATGTGCTGCGAGCGGTTCTTCTCCGACCACGACTTGCTCATGATGCGGAAGTCGACGATGTTCTTCAGCAGCAGCGGATGCGGGCCCTCGAGGATGAAGTCGACGGTGTAATCGTCCACCTTCTTCACTTCCTTGATGCCGGCGACGTAGATCTGGTTCGTGCCCTGCGGCTCCTTGATGCGCCCGAAGGAGAACACCACATCGTCGGCGCTGAAGGGCGAGCCGTCGTGGAACTTGACGTTCTTGCGCAGGTGGAAGCGGTATTGCGTCTCGGAGATCTTGTCCCAGCTCGTCGCGAGGCAGGGCTCGATCTGGTAGTCCTTGGTGTAGCGCACCAGGCCTTCGTAGGTGTACTGCATCATGGCGTGCGTCGTCGCGTGGTTCTGCGAGTGCGGATCCATCGTCAGGATGTCGTTCTGCGCCGCCCAGCGCAGGGTGACGGCGGCGTGCGCCGGGCCGAGCGCCAGCGCCAGGATGAAAAGCAGCGTTCGCATCATTCCTCCTCCCCGGGTCACTTGAGCGGCAAGCTTTCCTCCACCAGCGCGGCGAGATAGCCGGCACCGAGCGGAATCACCTCGTCGTTGAAATCGTAATTCGGATTGTGCAGCAGGCAACCGCCACTGGCGCCGCCCTGGCCGAGGAAGGCATAGGCGCCTGGACGCTCCTGCAGGAAGTAGGCGAAGTCCTCGCCGCCCATCGTCGGCTCGTGCTCGGTGATGACGTTCTCGGCGCCGAAGAGCCGCTTCGCCACGTCGGCGGCGAAGCGCGCTTCGCGCGCGCTGTTGATCGTCGCCGGGTAGCCGCGCGCATAGGTCACCTCGGCGGTGGCGCCGAACGCCTCGGCCGTTTTGGTAGCGATCTCCCGAAGCCGGCGCTCCGCCAGGTCGCGCGTCTGTGGCTGGAAGGTGCGCACCGTGCCGACGAGCTTCACATGGTCCGGGATGACGTTGAACACGCCAATTTGGCTCGTCGCGAGCGAGCAGATGCTGACCACCACCGCGTCCACCGGGCTCACGGTGCGGCTGGCGATGGTCTGCAGAGCAGTGATGATGTGCGCCGCTGCCACCACCGGATCGACTGCGAGGTGCGGCATGGCGCCGTGGCCGCCGCGCCCGCGCACGGTGATTTGCACTTCGTCGGTGGAGGCCATCACCGGGCCGGCGCGCACCGCGAGCTTGCCGGGCGGCAGTCCTGGCCAGTTGTGCAGCCCGTAGACCTCGGTCATCGGGAAGCGCTGGAAGAGGCCTTCCTGCACCATCACGTTCGCGCCGCCGCCGCCTTCCTCCGCCGGCTGGAAGATGACGTACGCCGTGCCGTCGAAATTGCGCGTTTCGGCGAGATAGCGCGCTGCGCCGAGCAGCATCGTCACATGGCCGTCGTGCCCGCACGCGTGCATGCGGCCTTCATGGCGTGAGCGATGCGGGATCTCGGCGAGCTCGTGCATCGGCAGGCAGTCCATGTCGGCGCGCAGGCCGATGGCGCGGCCGCTCGCCGTCTGCCGGCCGGGGATCACGCCCACCACGCCGGTCTTGGCGAGGCCGCGATGCACTTCGATGCCGAGGCGCGCGAGTTGATCGGCAACGACGCCGGAGGTGCGCGTCTCCTGGAACGAGAGCTCGGGATGCGCGTGCAGGTCGCGCCGCACCTCGCGCAGCTCGGTGTGGTAGGCGCGAATGCGCTCGATCGGCGTGCTCATACGGGCTGCGCCCGCAGCCGCGGATCGACGGCGTAGTAGAGGAGATCGACCACCAGATTGATGATGACGAAGAAAAGGCCGATGAGGCAGAGGTAGGCGGCCATCACCGGCACATCGGCGAAGGTCACGGTGATGATGGCAAAGGCGATGATCGAGCCGAGCTGCAGCCCGGTGATGGTGATGACCGGCACGAGCGTGTTCTTCAGCGCGTGGCCGAAATGGATCGCGCGATCGCTGAGCCCCCGGGCGCGGGCGAAGCGGATGTAATCGGTGCGCAGCACTTCGAGCATCTCGGAGCGCACCAGGCGCTGGATCAGCGTCATCTGGAAGAGCCCGAGCGTGATCGACGGCAGGATGAGCGCCTTCAGTCCCGAGGCGGTGAGGAAGCCGGTGCTCCACCAGCCGATCTGCACCGTCTCGCCGCGGCCGAAGGAGGGCAGCCAGCCAAGCTGCACGGCGAAAACGAGGATCAGCAGGATGCCGATGAGGAAGGTGGGCAGCGAGACGCCGATCAGCGACACGGCGAGCAGCAGGTGCGAGAGCCATGAATCGCGCCTGAGAGCCGTATAGACGCCCATCGGGATGCCGGCGAGGAGCGCGAAGAGCGCCGCAGTAAAGGAGAGCTCGAGCGTCGCCGGCAGCCGCTCGACGATGAGCGTCGACACTGGCCGTACCTGGCGCAGGCTCAGGCCGAACTCGCCTTGCAGCGCGTTCTGCACGAACGCCGCGTACTGCACGTAGAACGGCCGGTCGAGGCCGAGCTGGCGCGTGACGCGCTCGCGATCCTCGGGCGTCGCGTCCTGGCCGAGCATGAAGATCACCGGGTCGCCGACGAAGCGAAACAGCGAAAAGGCGATGAAGCCGACGGCGAGCATCACCAGGATCGCCTGTCCGAGCCGCCGCAGGATGAATGCCGTCATGAGCCGGCGAATATAATCGGAAATCGGGGTCAGAGCCCTATTTCAAAGAGGCTCTGACCCCGGTTTAAATAGGGCTCTGACCCCGATTTCCCGCTCGTTCGCGCAGGAGCTGATCCGCTGGCAGCGCAAGCACGGCAGGCATGACCTGCCCTGGCAGGGCACGCACGACCCCTACCGCATCTGGCTCTCCGAGGTAATGCTGCAGCAGACGCAGGTGGCGACGGTCATCCCGTACTACGATCGTTTCCTGAAGCGCTTTCCGACCGTGCACACGCTGGCCAATGCGCCGCAGGAAGACGTGTTGCGGCTGTGGAGCGGACTCGGATACTACGCACGGGGCAGAAACCTCCATCGCGCGGCGCGGCTGATCGCAAAGCGCGGCTTTCCCCGCACGGCGGAAGCGATCGCCGAGCTGCCCGGCGTTGGGCGCTCCACCGCCGCGGCGATCGCGGTCTTCGCGTACGGTGAGCGCGCCGCGATCCTCGATGGCAACGCCAAGCGCGTTCTCTCGAGGAGCTTTGCGCTGAGCGATGAGGACCAGCTCTGGCGAGTGGCGGAGAGGCTGCTGCCGAAGCGCGATATCGAGACGTATACGCAAGCGCTCATGGATCTCGGCGCGACGATCTGCACGCGCGCGAAGCCGCGCTGCGGCGACTGTCCGGTCAAAGGCGATTGCGTCGCGCACGAGCAGGGCTCGACCGCGCGTTTTCCGGCGCCGCGCGCGAAGCGCGCGCTGCCGATGCGGAAAGTCACCTGGTGGGTGCTGCTTAAGGAGGGCCGCGTGCTCCTCGAAAAGCGGCCCAGCGCCGGCCTATGGGGTGGACTGCTGACGTTCCCGGAGATCGCGCACGCCAGCTGGCGGGTTCGGTCGCGCCGGACGCTTCCCATTGTCGAGCACGGCTTCACGCACTTCCGGCTGCGCGCCACGCCGATCCTCTGTGCCGTAGGTGCAGCGCGTCCGGCGAAGAACCAGCGGTGGATTGCACTTTCGCAAGCGGCGCGGGCTGCTGTTCCAACCCCGGTGAAAAAGCTGCTAATAGGGCTCTGACCCCGATTTCAGGATTCGGCTCGGGCGCCCGAGCGCAGAAGCGCGTTGAGCCGCTCGAGTCGGGTGACCGGGTCGGCGAGCTCGAGCAGCTCCTGCTTCGCATGAAGCGGCAGCGGTAGCAGCTCGGCGAGCCGCGCACCCACCCAGGCGCACGAATCGAGCCGGTGGGGCCCGGGCAGCACGTCGGGCTGCTGGTCGATGACGCGCTCGAGGAGCCGCGAGCACAGCACGCAGCTCGGGGGCACCGGCGCATCGGCCTCCGGGGCGAGGAGCTCGACGCGCGCGCGCTGCAGCCCGCTCGGCTCGACGCGGCGCTCGAGTATGCGGAAGCGCCGCTCGCCATGCGCGATCACCTGCAAGAGACCAAGCTGCGGCATTTCCCAGTCGCCGATGCGCGCGAGCGTGCCGACATCGTGCGGCGTCGCCGGCGCGCCCACCTCGGCGCCTTCGCGGATCGCGCAGACGCCGAACGGCGAGTTGTCGCGCAGGCAGGCCTTCGCCATGTCCATGTAGCGCGTCTCGAAGATGCGCAGGGGCAACCGTCCCTCGGGAAAGAGCACGGTCTGCAGGAGGAAGAGCGGCAGGTTGTCTATGGCTCAGCCTCGCTAGCTAGCGCGCGATGGCGCACGAGCACCCGCCAGTCGCCGCGGAAGGCCTTGGCGAGTTCCTCCGCCAAATAGACGGAACGGTGCCGGCCACCGGTGCAGCCGATGGCCACCGTGACGTGGCTGCGGTTCTCGCGCACGATCTCGGGCAGCCATTTGCCGAGCAGCTCCCGCACGTCGCCGAGCCAGCGCTGCACGGCGCTGTCGCGGCCGAGGTACTCGATCACCGGCGCATCGCAGCCGGTGTACTGGCGAAGCTGCGGGTCGTAGTGCGGGTTCGCCAGCATGCGCGCATCCAGTACCCAGTCGGCATCCAAGGGGATGCCGTCCCGGTACGAGAACGATTCGAAGAGCAGGGTGAGCGTGCCGCTCCCCAGTCCGAGGAGATCGCGGATCCAGTTCTGCAGCACTCGCGGTTGCAGGTCACTCGTGTCGATGCGGCTGCCGAGCGGCGCGACGCCGGCGAGGAGCTGCCGCTCGCGCTCGATCGCTTCCGCGAGCGTCATGCCGGGGCCGGCGAGCGGGTGGCGGCGGCGCGTCTCGGAGAAGCGGCGCAGCAGGGCGGCCGGACTCGCCTCGAGGTAAAGCACGCGGCAGTCGACGCCGCGACGGCTGAGCTCGGCGATGTGCTCGGGCAGCGCGGGAAGCGCGGCGCTGCGCGCATCGACGCTGACCGCGGCGCGGTCGTGCCCGGCCTCGGCGAGGAAGTCGACCGTCTCCATCAGGAAGTTGGCCGGCAGGTTGTCGATGCAGTAGTAGCCGGCATCCTCGAGCACGCGCAGCGCGATCGTCTTGCCGGAGCCGGAGAGCCCGCTGACCAAAACGAGCTGCACTACTCGTCTTTCTGCATGTGTTGGCGCTGACGCGCGAGAAATTCGGCCGTGGAGTCGATGCCGCGCAGCTTGAGGATCTCGTTGCGCACCGCGGCCTCGACCAATACCGCGAGGTTGCGCCCGGCGGCGACCGGGATGGCCACGCGGCGCACGCTCACGCCGAGGATCTCCTCCGACTGCGCGGTGAGCGGCAGCCGCTCGCCCGGGTCGCGGCTGCCCGGCTGCGGGCGCTCGAGGTGCGCGATGAGCCGCAGCTTCATCTTCCGGCGCACCGCGGTCTCGCCGAAGATGGTGCGGATGTTGAGCAGCCCGAGGCCGCGCACCTCGAGGAAATCCGTGAGCATCGCCGGGCAGCGCCCCTCGAGCGTTCCCGCCGCGATGCGCGAGAGCTCGACGACGTCATCGGCGACGAGGCCATGGCCGCGGCTGATGAGCTCAAGGCCGAGCTCGCTCTTGCCGACGCCGGATTCGCCGGTGATCAGCACGCCGAGGCCGAGCACATCCATGAACACGCCGTGGCGCTCGATGGTTTCTGCCAGCAGCTTCGCGAGGTAGCGCGCGAGGCCCTCGATCACGCGCGGCGCGGGCAGGGGCGAAGTGAAGAGCGGTGTGTGGGTGCGCGTCGCGGCCTCCACCAGCGCCGGGGGCGGCGCGACGCCGTCGGCGACGATGACCGCCGCCGGATGCGATTCAAACAGGCGCTCGGTGAAGCCGGCGACGATGGCGGCCTCGTAGGCGCCGATGACCTGGATCGAGTTCGGATGCGTGAGGTTGAGGTGGCCGATCAGCGCGGCTGCGGCCACCGCCTCGCGGCGCACGGCCGTGCCGCCTTCACGCCCGGCCACCCAGGCGAGCGAGAGCGCCTCGCGGTTGTCCTCATGCAGCCGCGCGACGTTGACCTGCAGCATCCGGTTGCCAGGAGGCTATGAGCTGGTAGAGCGCCTGCGCGTCGGCGGCGGCGCTCATCGCCTCGCGCAGCACGCGGTCGCTGAACATCTGCGCGAGCTCGGAGAGGATTTGCAGGTGCTTCTCCGTCGCCTTCTCCGGCACGAGGAGCACGAACACCAGAGTGACCGGCGCGCCGTCGGGCGCGTCGAAGGGGATCGGCTGGACGAGGCGGATGAAGGCGCCCAGCGCCTCTTTCAGACCTTTGATCCGGCCGTGCGGGATCGCGACGCCCTGGCCAAGGCCGGTCGAGCCGAGGCGCTCGCGCGCGAACAGGCTGTCGAAGACGAGGCTGCGGGCGATGCCGTCGTGATTCTCGAAGAGCAGCCCCGCCTGCTCGAACAGGCGCTTCTTGCTCGAGGCCGCGAGGTCCACGAGCACATGGGCGGGGTTGAGCAGCTTGCCGGTGAGGCTCATGCTAGGCGCGCTTATTCTCCTCGTAGCGCTTGTCCTTGTAGCGTAGCACCTGGCGGTCGAGCTTGTCGGCGAGGAGGTCGATGGCGGCGTACAGATCGTCCTCCTCGCTCTCGCAATGCAAGTCCTTTCCCCGTACGTGGAGCGTGACCTCCGCTTTCTGCTTGACCTTGTTGACGGTGAGGATGACGTGGGCGTCGATCACGTGGTCGAAGTGCCGGGTGATGCGCTCGAGCTTGGAGCGCACGTAGCTCAGGATCGCGGGGGTCACTTCGAGATGATGGCCGCTCACGTTCAGGTTCATGTCACAAGGCCTTTCTCTGGTTGACGGCGGGAATCTGCAGCGATTCGCGATACTTGGCAATCGTGCGGCGCGCCACCACGATGCCCTGCTCGCCGAGGATCTGCGAGATGCGGGCGTCCGAAAGCGGCGCCTTGGCATCCTCGGCGGCGACCAGCTGCTTGATGAGCGCGCGGATCGCGGTGGAGGAGGCCGCGCCGCCCGCCTCGGTGGCGACATGCGAGCCGAAGAAGTATTTCAGCTCGAAGGTGCCGCGCGGCGTGGCCATGTACTTCTGGGTCGTCACGCGGGAAATGGTGCTCTCGTGCAGACTGAGTGTCTCGGCAATTTCCCGCAGTACCAGCGGACGCATCGCCACCTCGCCATGCTCGAGGACTGGGAAGAGAGCGAGCCGCCGTTGCGCGCGCCGGCGGCGATTTCCGCATACAGCCGGTGGACGCGCAGGCGCGGCATGGCGTCGGGGTTGAGGCTCGCGCGCCAGGCGTTGCGCACCTTGCGCACGACGACGTCGGGAATGACGTAGCGCGCTTCCACTTTGGCGAACGCAGCGCCCGGACGCGGATTGAGCGTGCGGATCAGGCGCTGCGCCGCGCGCAAGAGGTCGTCGCTCGCGCCGGTGAGGCTCTTCAGTCTTGCGTAGTCGCGCGCGGCGAGGAGCTCGAGGTGCTTCTCGACGATGTCGAGCGCCAGGCGCCGCGCGGGCTCGTCGGCGATGTTCTTGAGCTGCAGGGCGAGGCATTCGCCCGGCGCGCGCGCGCCGACCCCGGCGGGCTCGAAGTGCTGCAGGTGCGCGAGCGCGATGCTGAGCTCTTCCGGCGCGGCCTCAGCTTCCGCCGGGAGCAGGGCAGCGATTTCCTCCAGCGACTGTGTGAGGTAGCCGTCCTCATCGAGCGCGTCGATGAGCAGCGCCACAAAGCCGCGGTCGCGCGCGCTCAAGTTGGTGAGCGAGAGCTGCGTGCGCAGATGATCGCGCAGCGACGGCGTGTCGGGCGCCGCGAAGCTGCGCTCTTCGTCGTCCTCGGCCGCGGCGCCGCGCCACGTGGCGGCGGTCTCGACCGACCAGTCGCCCTCCGGCGCGGCGCTCGGCGCCTCCTCGGTGGGCGCGCTCGTGCTCGAGCTGCCGCCGGCCGGTGCGCCGGCGAGCGGCTCGGCGTCGTCCGCATCCTCGCGCTCGAGCGCCGGATTCTCCATCAGGAGGCGGTCGATCTCCTGGTTGAGCTCGACCGTGGAGAGCTGCAGCAGCCGGATCGACTGCTGCAACTGCGGCGTGAGGGTGAGGTGCTGCGATAGTCGGAACTGCAGCGAAGGCTTCATTAGTCCCTGCAGTGTGCCGAGAGAAAGCTACATCCGGAAGTTCTCGCCCAGATAGACTCGGCGCACACTGTCATTATAAACAATCTCCTCGGGTTGCCCCGAAGCGAGCACCGCGCCTTCGTTGATGATGTAGGCGCGGTCGCAGATGCCGAGCGTCTCGCGAACGTTATGGTCCGTTATGAGCACGCCGATCGCGCGTTCCTTGAGGAACCGGATGATGCGCTGGATGTCGAGCACCGCGATTGGGTCGACGCCGGCGAATGGTTCATCGAGCAGAATAAAGGCAGGCTTGGTTGCCAGGGCGCGCGCGATCTCCAGGCGCCGGCGTTCGCCGCCGGAGAGCGAGAGCGCGGTGTGCTTGCGCAGGTGCGCGATGTTGAGGTCCTTCAGGAGCTCGGCGAGCCGCGTCTCGATCGCCTCCGTGGCGAGGCCCTGCAGCTCGAGGATCGCCTGCACGTTCTCCTCGACGCTCAAGCGGCGAAACACCGAGTTTTCCTGCGGCAGGTAGGAGATGCCGGCGCGCGCGCGGCGATGGATCGGCAGATGGGTGAGCTCGGCCTCGTCGAGGAAGATGCGGCCCGCATCCACCGGGACGAGACCGACGATCATGTAGAAGCAGGTGGTCTTGCCCGCGCCGTTCGGGCCGAGCAGCCCGACCACCTCGCCGCTGCGCACTTCGAGCGACACATCCTGCACCACGGTGCGCGACTTGTAGCGCTTGCGCAGCCGCTCCGAGCGAAGGCTGCTGCCGTTTGCCGCGCTCATTTCGCGGGCGGCTTGGGCTGCAGCGTCGCGCGCACGCGGCCTTCGCCTTTGCCCGGCGTGACGGTGAAGAAGTCGGAGCGCTGGTCGACGAGGATGTAGGCGCCCGCCACCTCGTCGCCGCCGCGGTTGACGCGCGCCTGCTCGAAGAGCTCGATCTTGCCGCTCTTGTCGTCGAGCTCGATCCTCTTCGCCTCGCCTTCGAGCCACACGCCCTCGGTCTCGGGCGGCTTCGCATCCTGGCGCTGACGAAAGCGCACCGGGTTGCCGGTGGCGGTGGCGTACTGGAAGCCCTCGGCGTCCTGGCGCACGACGATGCGGTCGGCGCGGATGTTGAGCGTGCCGCGCGTCACCACGACATTGCCCTCGAAGACGTTCATGCGCCGCGTGTCGTCCGCGCTCATGCGGTTCGCTTCGATCTGCGTCGGCTTGGTCGAATCGGCCTGCTCCGCCGCCGCGGGCGCGGTCGCGAGCACGGCGATGAGGGCGAGCGCGCGTTGCTGGTGATGATTCACTTTTTGCCCGGCTCGTAGTAGCCGTGCACGTCGTCGCGCAGGAAGAGCTCGCGCGTGGCGTTGAAGTATTCCATGCCCTTCCCCGTGAGCCAGCGCCCCGGCTCCTCGAAGCGCACCTCGCGGTCGGTGCGCACGAGCGACAGATCGCGCAGGATGTGCAGGAAGCTCGTCATCATGCGCGCCTCGGGGCGCGTGCCATCCGCCTCGCGCACCAGCACCACATTGTCGTAGAGAAAAATCTCGTCGCCTTCGCGCGAGATTTTGCCGCGCGAGGCCTGCACGGTGAAGCGCGGCTGGTCGGCTTTCGCCTGCACCACGCGCGGCTCGGTGAGCTCGGTGGAATCGTCGTCGGGATAGTGCTGCAGCTCGGCCGCCGAGAGCACGGTCTCGGCGTGACCGCTGCGGTCGTAGGTCGTGGTGGTGAAGTTGGTGACGAGGTAGTCGGGGTCGTGGCGCCGAAAGGCCGGGTGATCGCCGCCTTCCACCCGCACGGCGTGATCGAGCCAGAGCGTGAGCAGCCCGAGCGAGAGCATCAGCAACAGTGGAAAGAGGCGCGTGGTGCTCCACATACGTGGCTAACGGCGAAAGCGCGCGAGCACGCGCCCGAGCTTGCCCTGCGCTTCCAGGATGAACTCGCACACCTCGCGCGCGGCGCCATGCCCGGCGGGCGCGGAGGCGACATAGTGCGCGCAGCGGCGCACGTCCTCCGGCGCCTCGTGTGGCGTGCAGGCGAAGCCGCAGCGCCTGAGCACCGGCATGTCGACCAAGTCATCGCCCATGTAAGCCGTCGCCTGCTGCTTCACGCCGAGGCGCCGTAGCAGCGCGCGGTAGGCGCTTTGCTTGTCGTCCGCGCCCTGCACGACATGCTTGATGCCGAGCTCGCGCGCGCGCTCCGCTACCGCCTGGGACTGGCGGCCGCTGATGAGCGCGGTCTTCAGGCCGCCGAGCTCGAGCAACTTGACGCCGTGGCCGTCGAAGGCGTGGAACGCCTTCAGCTCCTCGCCGCCGGGGCCGTACCACAGTCTTCCGTCGGTCAGCACGCCGTCGACGTCGAAAATGACGAGGCGCACGCGCCGCGCCCGGGCGAGCGCATCCGAGGCGATGAATCGCATCGGCTCTAGATGACTTTGGCGCGGAAGAGATCGTGCATGTTGAGCGCGCCGAGCAGCGTGCCGCGCTCATCGACGACCAAGAGCTGGCTGATCTTGTGCGCCTCCAGCAGCCTCACCGCCTCGGCGGCGAGCGCCTGCGGCGAGAGCGTGCGTGGACGGGGTGTCATCACCTGGTCGACCGCCACCGCGGCGAGGTCGATGCCCTTCTCGAGAGCGCGGCGCAGGTCGCCGTCGGTGAAGATGCCTTGCACGCGGCGCGCCGCGTCGATCACCGCGGTCATGCCCAGGCGCCCGCGCGAGATCTCGGCCACCGCCTGCATGCCGCTCGAGCCGGACTGCACCGCCGGGAGGTCGTCGCCGGTATGCATGACCTCGGCGACGCGCACCAGCGCCTGACGCGGCAGGCGGCCCTTGGGGTGGCTGTGCGCGAAGTCCGCCGAAGAAAAGCCGCGCCGCTCGAGGAGCGCCACCGCGAGCGCATCGCCGAGCGCGAGCGCCGCCGTGGTGCTCGCCGTGGGCGCAAGATTGAGCGGACAGGCTTCCTGCGCGACGCGCGCATCGAGGTGCACGTCGGCTTCGCGCGCGAGCGCCGAGCTGGCGTTGCCGGTGATCGCGATGAGCTTGGCGCCGCGGCGCTTCACCAGCGGCACGATGTCGAGCAGCTCGTCGCTCGCTCCCGAATAGGAGATGGCGATGAAGACGTCGCCCGCCTCGATCATGCCGAGGTCGCCGTGGCTCGCCTCGGCGGCGTGCACGAAGTACGCCGGCGTGCCGGTGCTCGCCATGGTGGAGGCGATCTTGCGCGCGATGTGGCCGCTCTTGCCGATGCCGCTCACCACCACGCGCCCGGTGCGCGCGGCGACGAGCTCCAGCGCGGCGAGGAAGCGCTCATCCAGCCGCTCGATCAGCGCGCGCACGGCGTCCGCTTCGATGGCGAGCACGCGCCGCGCGAGCTCGAGCGCGTTCAGCGCGCTCTTTTTTTGGGCGAGGCGAGCGGCCTTTATCATAGGGTAGGGAGTATACCCAATGGTGCTCGAGTCGGTGCTCGTGCTGCTCGCCGCCGCCGTGGCCGCGGTCGCGCTGTGCCGCGTGCTTAAGCTGCCGGCGCTCGTCGGCTATCTCGCGACCGGCCTCGCGCTCGGTCCGCACGCGCTGCGCGTCGCGTCGAACGCCGAGGAGACGCAGAGCCTGGCGGAATTCGGCGTCGTATTCCTCATGTTCTCCATCGGGCTCGAATTCAGCCTGGCGAAGCTGCACGCGATGCGCCGCGTGGTGTTCGGGCTCGGCAGCGCGCAGGTGCTCGGCAGCATGGCGCTCGCGCTCGTCGCCGCGCTCGCGCTCGGTCTCGCCTGGCAGACGGGATTCGCGCTCGGCGCGATCGCCGCGATGTCTTCCACCGCGATCGTCTCGAAGCTCCTCGCCGAGCGCGGCGAGCTCGACACGGCGCAGGGCCGCGACGTAATCGGCGTGCTGCTCTTCCAGGACCTCGCGGTGGTGCCGCTCCTCGTGCTCTTGCCGGCGCTCGCCGAGCCGCGCGGCCTCGGGCCGGCCGTCGTGGCGGCGCTCGGCAAGGCGGCGCTCGCGCTCGCCCTCGTGGTGCTCGCGGGGCCGCGCCTCATGCGTGGCTGGCTCGGCGCCGCGGCGCGCGCGCGCTCGAACGAGCTCTTCGTGCTGAACGTGCTCCTCATCGTGCTCCTTGCTGCCTTCCTCACGCGGCTCGCGGGCCTTTCGCTCGTGCTCGGCGCGTTCCTCGCCGGCATGCTGATGTCGGAGACCGAGTACCGCTTCCAGGTGGAGGAGGACATCCGGCCCTACCGGGACGTCCTCCTCGGCCTCTTCTTCGTCACGGTGGGAATGCTCCTCGACCTGCGCGCCGTGGCGGCGAATGCGGGGCTCATCGCGCTCCTGTTCATCGCGCTCGTCGGCGGCAAGTTCGTGCTGATCGCGCTCCTCGCCAAGCTCTTCCGCATCGCCGGCGGCACGGCGCTGCGCGTGGCGCTCGCGCTCGCCAACGGCGGCGAGTTCGGCTTCGTGCTGCTGCCGCTCGCCGGTTACGCGGGCGTGGTGCCGCAGGAGCTCCTGCAGGCTTTCCTCGCGGCGATGATCCTGTCGATGCTCGCGGCGCCCTTCATCATCGCCGCCTCCGACGCCATCGCGCTGCGGCTGTCGCGCTCGGAATGGATGCTGCGCTCGCTCGAAGTGCACCGCGTGGCCGCGCAGTCGATGAGCGCGGAGCGCCACGTCATCGTCCTCGGCTACGGCCGCAACGGCCAGCGCCTCGCGCGGCTCCTCGAAGCCGAGGGCGTGCGTTATGTCGCGCTCGACCTCGATCCCGAGCGCGTGCGCGAGGCGGCGCTCGCGGGCGAGAACGTGGTCTTCGCCGACAGCTCGCGCCGGGAGGCGCTGGTCGCGGCGGGCATCGCCCGCGCCGCGGCCGTGGTCGTCACCTTTGCCGACGTCAACGCGGCATTGCGGGTGCTCGCGCATATCCATGCGCTCAACCCGGCGGTGCCGGTCATCGTCCGCGCGCGCGACGAGGCGGACATCGCGCGCCTCACGCAAGCGGGCGCGACCGAGGTGGTGCCCGAAGCGTTCGAGTCGGGCGTGATGCTCGCCTCGCACACGCTGGTGGTGGTCGGCGTGCCGCTCTCGCGCGTGATGCGCCGCGTAAGCCAGGTGCGCGACCAGCAGTACAGCCTGCTGCGCGGGCTCTTTGCGGGCGGCGGCGAGCAGAGCGGAAGCGACGTCGCGCGGCTCCACGCCGTGACCCTCGAGCCCGAGGCCTACGCAGTTGGGCGCGAGCTCGCCGAGATCATTCCTGCGGGCGCCGACGGCGTGCAGGTGCGCGCGGTACGCCGGCCTGGCGCGCGCGCCCGGCTCGCGCCGGCGCAAGCCGGGCCGCTCCAGGCCGGGGACATCGTCGTGTTGCTCGGCGAGCCCGAGCGCCTGCTCGCCGCCGAAGAGCGGCTGCTGCGCGGCTAGGCAAAAAAAAAGCCGGCGCGAGCCGGCTTCGGGAAAATAGGTGCCGCTTACAGCGCGCGGCAAATCGTATAAACGTTCGTTCCGGTCTCCTGGTACGCCGTGGCCGCCGCGGTGCCGGTGGCGATATCGGGATTCGGCGCGCTTTGCGACGTTCCGCGCACCGTGCCCGAGTTCGGCACGCCATCGTCCATCTGCGTGTCGGCGGCGAGGGCGATCTTGTCCGGGAGGTTCGCCGAGCAGATGATGATGCCGCTGAAGCCGCCAAGTGCGGCGCCGGGCGTGGCTGCGGCATCGCCGGTTTGCACGCCCAGCATGCCCGTGAGCGCATTAAACGGTTGCTGTTCGCCGGTCCCGGAAACAAAGCCGGCGCGGCGCAGATGGTCCCACCAGAGCCTCGACTCATCACCTGCCGTCGTGCTGTTGTACTTGCCGGCGACAATGCCGTTGCCGTTGCCGGCGCTGGCGCCAGTCCAGCGGCCGGTCGTGGTGCCGCAGATGGTTGCGGTCACAGCTCCGCCCGCGCAAGGATCGTCGCCCGGGATCTTGTGATAGCGATCGACGTAGCCGTGGTAAGCCGCCGAGATGCCGGAGAAGTCGGCGATGACGTTCTTGATTTTCGCCTGGGTGATCATCTCCTGGCCCTTCAGGATGCCGCCCAGCAGCAGACCGATGATGACCAGCACGATGGCGATCTCCACCAGCGTGAAGCCTTGGGTTGTGTGCCGCGATTTCATCTCTTCCTCCCTAAATTGCGCGCTTGCATTCGCAAGACGTATGCCCAAGCTAACACATCTTCCAAACAAAGGCTTAGCACGCAAAGTGCAAAGCAGATTCGTCGAATTGTCGACAAGACTGTCGCGGCTTCGACGGTTTACTTCGCGCCGCTTGCCTGCCGGCGCTCGAGCTCCTCGAGCTTCTGGCGCAGGAAGCGGCCTTCGTCGGCGTCGTGGATGGCGCCGCTTTCGAGCAGGCCCCCAAGCATGATGCGGGCGGCGTCGAGCTCGTTCATGTCCTCGAGGATGAAGACCTCCATCTGCTTCGCCCATAGCGGCACGTCGGGCGAGCGGGTGTAGCGCTGGATCGCCGCGGCGTAGCGCCGGGCGAGCGGCAGGTCCTTGAGCCGGTGCTTGGCGAGGAGCGCCGCATGCGCAAGCGCCGCCCAGCGGCGGTCCGGATCGGCGAAGAACTCGTGGTAGACGAACTCCAGCACCCGGCGGCTCTGGGGCGCATCGGGAGTCTCGGCGTAGACGCGCGCAGCGGCGAAG
>VBCM01000089.1 GCA_005883675.1 Betaproteobacteria bacterium | reverse complement strand
CAAGCCGGCGGTACGGGTTGGCATTTGCGCCGCTGTAGTCGAAGGCCTGCAGGTACAGCATGGCTAGGTGCGCCGCCGCCTCGGGCTCGCCGAAGCTAGCGAGGCGCAGCGCCGCGGCCGAAGGCGCAGGCGGCAGGTCGGCCTCGCGCACGCTCGCTGACGGCTCATGGGTGCGCCAGGCAAGCTGCGCAGCAAGGGCAAGCGCGAGCGCAAGCCACAGCCCGGCGGGCAGCGCGCTGAGCGGCCGCTCGTCACGCGTCATGCAGCGCGGCGCGCGAAGTCGAATACCCCGGCGG
>VBCM01000047.1 GCA_005883675.1 Betaproteobacteria bacterium | reverse complement strand
CGCACCGAGCTGCCGAAGACGAACGTCGGCAAGATCCTGCGGCGCGCACTGCGGGACGAGCGCAAGGCGGCCTAAACCGCTCGCGGGAAACGCGCACTGCTGCATGCGGCGGTGCGTCAATTCTGCTATAAGCACCGCGTGCTCTACAGCCTTTACGAGGCGCAGCACATGGCGCTCGAGCCCCTGCGCTACGTCGCAGAATGGTCGCGCGGCTGGTTCGGCCATCCTTTCAGCCCGCTCGCGCATTGGCCGATTTCGCGCCGCCTTGCGGCGTCCAGCGATCTCTTTCTGCGCGTCACCGAGCGCTACGAAAAGCCGCAATGGAGCCTGCCCGGCGTCGAGATCGAGATGGCCGACGAGAAGCCCTTGTGCCGCCTGGTGCATTTCAAGCAGGCAACGCACAAACGGCGCAATGTGCTGGTGGTGGCGCCGCTCTCCGGCCATCACGCCACGCTGCTGCGCGATACGGTGCGCTCGCTACTTGCCGAGCACGAAGTGTGGATCACCGACTGGATCAACGCGCGCCTCGTGCCGCTGTCGGCCGGGCCATTTCACCTCGCGGACTACGTCGATTGTGTACGGGACTGGATCACGCGGCTTTCCCCGCGGCTGCATGTGATTTCCGTATGCCAGCCGACGGTGCCGGTGCTCGCCGCGATCTCGCTCATGGCGGCGCGCGGCGAAGCACAGCCGCTCAGCATGGTGATGATGGGCGGCCCGATCGATGCACGCCGCAGCCCTACGGCAGTGAACAATCTCGCGCGACGCAAGCCGTATTCCTGGTTCGAGCGCAACGTAATCGAGCGCGTGCCGCCCAAGTACCCCGGCTACATGCGGCGCGTGTATCCGGGCTTCTTGCAGCACCTTGGCTTCGTGGCGATGAATCCGGATCGCCATGTGAACGCGCACTGGGAGTACTTCAACCACCTCATGGTGGGCGATGGCGAGTCGGCCGAGGCGCACCGGCGCTTCTACGACGAGTACAACGCGGTGCTCGATCTGCCCGCCGAGTATTACCTCGACACGGTGAAGACCGTATTCCAGGAATTCGCGCTACCCAAGGGCCGCATGTATGTACGCGATGAGCTTGTCCGGCCGTACGCGGTTCGTGGCGCTGCGCTGCTGACGATCGAGGGTGAGCTCGACGACATCTCGGGCAATGGCCAGACGGAGGCGGCCCACGCGCTGTGCCTGAACATCCCGCGCGCGCGCCGCGCGCATTTCGTCGCGCCCGGCGTTGGGCACTACGGCATCTTCTCGGGACGGCGCTGGCGCGAGGTGGTATTCCCGCGCGTGCGCGACTTCATCGCCGCTTATAACTCGTAGCGCGAGCCTTCTTCGCCGCGCACCGCGCGCTCGACGACGCTTCTAGGCAGGTGCGGCGCAAAGAGCTCGATGAACTCGTACGCATAGCGGCGCAGGTACGCGGCGCGCTTGATTCCCAGGCGCGTAGTGCTCGATTCGAAGAGGTGGCTCGCGTCGATCGCGCGCAGCGTGCGGTCGCGCTTGGGGTCGAACGCCATCTTGGCGAGGATGCCCACGCCAAGCCCGAGCTCCACGTAGGTCTTGATGACGTCCGAGTCCTGCGCGCTCAGCACCACGTGAGGCGTAAGCCCGCGGTTCTCGAACGCCTTCTGTATGTGCGAACGGCCGGCGAATGCGAAGTCGTAGGTGACGATCGGATACTCGGCCAGCTTCTCGAGGGTAAGCGGCGTGCTCCTCAGCAGCGGATGCCGCGGCGGCACGACCACGCACCGATTCCATTGGTACACCGGTAGCGAAACAAGCTCCGGCCGTAGCGCAATCATCTCGGTGGCGACACCAAGGTCCGCCTCGCCGGCGGCCACCTGGTCGCAGATCTGCGTCGGATTGCCCTGCTGGATCACGAGCTCGACGCGTGGATAGCGACGCTTGAAGGCAGCTACCGCCTTCGGCAAGGCGTAGCGGGCCTGCGTGTGAGTGGCCGCGATGGTCAGAGTGCCAAGCTGGTCGTTGGCAAATTCCTCGCCTGCCCGGCGCAGGTTCTGCGCTTCCGCCAGGATGCGCTCCGCGATCGACACCACCGCCTTGCCCGGTTCGGTGACCGAAACAAGGCGCTTGCCATGGCGCGCGAACACCTGGATGCCGAGCTCGTCCTCGAGGGCACGGATCTGCTTGGAGACGCCGGGCTGCGAGGTGTGCAGCGCCTCCGCCGCCTCGGAGACGTTCAGGCCGCGGCGCACCACTTCGGTCAAATAACGAAGCTGCTGAAGCTTCATGCCTTATAGCAAGTTTGCATAACATCCTAACACATTAGTCTTTGAAAGCATAAGGCGCCGCCCTAGCATTGGCGGCTGCCATGGAGCCCGGCGTTCTCGCCCTCGTCGCCATCACGCTCGCCGCGGCCTTCGTCAACGGCGCGCTCGGCTATGGCTTTTCGTCGCTGACCGTGCCGGTGGGGTTGGTGTTCTTCGCGAACCGCGTGCTCAACCCGGCCCTCGTGCTGGTCGAAGTGTTCATCAACCTCTACGTGCTGCTCATCAACCGGGCGGCGATCAGGGCGGTATGGCGCCGCGTCTGGCCGATCATCGTCGGGCTGCTGCCGGGCGTGGCTTTCGGCAGCTACCTGCTCGCCTCGCTGCACCCCGACTGGCTGAAGCTCGGCACGTACACGGTCATCCTGCCGCTCATCCTGCTGCAAGCGGCCGGCGTGCGCCGCCCGATCGGCCGCGAGCGGCTCATCGGGCTGCCCTTTGGCGCCGGTCTCGGCTTCCTTTATTCGGTGACCACCATCTCGGGACCGCCGCTGGCGCTGCTCTTCAATAACCAGGGGTTGGTCAAGCAGGAATTCCGCGCCGGGCTTGCGCTGATCCGTGTCGCGGAGTCCTGCCTCACCGCGTTCGCGTACTGGCAGCTTGGCCTCTTCACCGCCGAAGCGCTGCACGTCGGGTCATGGATCGTGCCGAGCGTGCTCGTCGGCATCCCGCTCGGCGCCTTCGCCATCCGCCGCATGGATGCGGAGACCTTCCGGCGCATCTGCATGAGCTTCGACGTATGGGTGGTCGGCTTCGGCCTCTCGCGCACGCTGATCACGCTCAAGCTGGCGGCGAGCCCGCTCGCCTACAGTGCGATGGCAGCCGCGATCCTGCTCGATCTGTGGCTGCTGCTTGCGTTCTTCAGATCGCGCCGCTCGGCGCTCGCGATCGCCTGACATGTACGTCTACGACGAGATCGACCAGCGGCTGGTAGACGAGCGGGTGCGGCAGTTCCGCGGCCAGACCGAGCGTTTTCTCGCCGGCCAGCTGTCGGAAGAAGAATTCCGTGCCTTGCGGCTGCGCAACGGCCTGTACATCCAGCGCTACGCGCCGATGCTGCGCATCGCCATTCCCTACGGGCTCCTGTCGACGCCGCAGCTGCGCAAGCTCGCCGACATCGCGCGGCGCTACGACCGTGGCTACGGACATTTTTCCACGCGCCAGAACCTGCAGCTCAACTGGCCGAAGCTCGAGCAGGTGCCGGAGATCCTCGCCGAGCTCGCCACGGTGCAGATGCACGCGATCCAGACCTCAGGCAACTCGTTTCGCAACGTAACGACCGACCATTTCGCCGGCGTCGCGCGCGACGAGATCGTCGACTCGTACGTCTGGTGCGAAATCATCCGCCAGTGGTCCACGTTCCATCCGGAATTCTCGTTCCTGCCACGCAAGTTCAAGATCGCGCTGAACGGCGCGCAAGCCGACCGCGCCGCGGTGGCGGTGCACGACATCGGCTTGCACGCGCTGCGAGATGAGAAGGGCGAGATCGGCTTCCGCGTGCTGGTGGGCGGCGGGCTTGGCCGCACGCCGATGATCGGCGTGTGCATCCGCGAGTTCCAGCCCTGGCCGCATCTCCTCACATATCTCGAGGCGATCCTGCGCGTCTATAACCGCTACGGCCGGCGCGACAACATTCACAAGGCGCGCATCAAGATCCTGGTGAAGGAGCGCGGCGCCGACAAGTTCCGTGACGAGGTCGAAGCCGAGTGGGCGCATCTGAAGGACGGCCCTGCGACGCTGATTGGCGAAGAAATCGAGCGCATCGCCGCGCGCTTTACGCGCCCGGCCTACGAGCGACTGGGCGACATCGATCTCAGCACGGTGACGCTGCCTGGCTTCGCGACCTGGCTGAAGCGCAACGTGCACCCGCACAAGGTTGCCGGATACGCGGCGGTCACGCTGTCGCTAAAGAAAACCGGCGTGCCGCCCGGCGACGTCACTTCCGAACAGATGGACGCAATCGCCGATCTGGCCGACCGCTATTCCTGCGGCGAGCTGCGCGTGTCGCACGAGCAGAATCTGGTGCTCGCCGACGTACGCCAGGCCGATCTGGTCGCAGTCTGGCGCGCGGCGCGCGCGCTCGGGCTTGCAACGCCCAACCTCGGGCTATTGACCAACATCATCAGCTGTCCGGGCGGGGATTTTTGCGCGCTCGCGAACGCGAAGTCCATTCCGGTCGCCGAGGCAATCCAGCGCCGCTTTGACGATCTCGATTATCTGCACGACATCGGCGAGCTCGATCTCAACATCTCCGGCTGCATGAACGCCTGCGGCCACCACCATGTGGGCAACATCGGCATCCTCGGCGTCGATAAGAACGGCGAGGAGTGGTACCAGATCGAAATCGGCGGCAACCAGGGCGAGATCCGTCCGGGTCTCAAGGCGGCGCTCGGCAAGGCGATTGGCCCGTCGTTCGCGCGCGCCGAAGTGCCCGCGGTCATCGAGCGGCTGATTGAGTGCTACCTCGCGCACCGCGACAGCGACGCCGAGCGCTTCATCGACGTGGTGAATCGCATCGGCATCGCCCCGTTCAAGGAACATGTCTATGGCAACGCTGATCAAAGGTCGTCGCGTAATCAGCGAGAGCACGCCCTCGCCTGAGCAAGGCGAGGTGCTGCGTCTCGAGCCGACCGACGACCCGGCGGCGGTGGCCGAGCGCCTGGCGCGCGTGGCGCGGGTGGAGGTGCATTTCCCGAAGTTCGGCGACGGCCGCGGCTCGCGCGGTGGGCCACATTACCCGCGATCATCTCTTTTTCCTCGAGAGCTGCGGCTTCGACGCCTTCGAGCTGCGCGCGGGCGAAGACCCGCATGCCGCGCTTGCCGGCTTCGCGGACTTCAGCGAGTCCTATCAGGCTTCCGTCAAGCGCCCGCTGCCGCTCTTTCGCCGCCGCCTGGCATGAGCGCGCTCGAGCAAACGCTGACGCAGATCGCGCAGCGCTATTCGCCGGCCGTGCTCGCGAACAGCTTGCAGGCCGAGGACATGGTCCTCACCCACGCCATCGCGACCGCGGGCTTGCCCGTCGGCATCTTCGTGCTCGACACCGGGCGGCTGCATGCCGAGACGCTGGAACTCGTCGGCGCCATCAGGGACCGCTACGCGGTCGAGGTGAATGTGTACACGCCGCAGGCGGCTGCCGTGGCGAACTATGTGCAGTTCCACGGGCGCGACGCCTTCTACCGCGGCTTGGAATTGCGCCAGCGCTGCTGCGAAATCCGCAAGGTCGAGCCGCTCGCCCGCGCGCTCGCG
>VBCM01000046.1 GCA_005883675.1 Betaproteobacteria bacterium | reverse complement strand
GAAGCGCGTGTTTGCCGACCGGCGCCAGGTGCTCGAGATCGGCGCCGGCACCGGCCAGCACGCCGCGTATTTCGCGCCCGAGCTGCCGCACCTCGCCTGGCAGCCGAGCGATGTGGCGGAGAACCTCCCCAGCATCCGCCTGTGGCGCGAAGAAGTGCAGACGCCGCAGCTCCTCGAGCCGATCGAGCTCGATGTCGACCAGCCGTTTCCCCGGGTGAGCGCCGACGCCGCGTTCTCCGCAAACACCTGCCACATCATTTCCTGGCCGCAGGTCGAGAAGATGTTCGCCGGCGTGGCGGCGCTGCTGCCGCTCGGCGGCGTGTTCGCGCTCTACGGTCCGTTCAACTATGGCGGCAAGCACACCTCGCCGAGCAACGCCGAGTTCGATCAGTGGCTGCGCGGCCGCGACCCGGCGAGCGGCCTGCGTGATTTCGAGGACATGCGCGAGCTCGGCGCGCGCCATGGCCTCGGGCTGGAGGAGGACAATGCGATGCCGGCGAACAACCGGCTGCTGGTTTTCAGGAGGAGAGATGGCTGAGCGCTACGACGCAATCGTGATCGGCGTGGGACAGGCAGCACCCGCCCTGTGCGCGCGGCTGGACAAGCAAGGACTGAAGACTGCGGTCATCGAGCGCAAGCTCCTCGGCGGCACCTGCGTCAACAACGGCTGCATTCCCACCAAGACCCTGATCGCGAGCGCGCACGCCGCCCATCTCGCGCGGCGCGGCGGCGATTACGGCTTCGCCACGGGCGCAGTGCGCGTCGACATGAAGGCGGTCAAGCGGCGCATGGACCACGTGGTCGGCCAGTCGGCGAGCAGACTGCGCAAATGGATCGCCGGCATGAAGAACGTGACGCTCTTACGCGGCCAGGCGAAGTTCACCGGACCGCGGCGCATCGCCGTGAAAGGCCGCGAGCTCGAGGCCGAGCGCATCTTCATCAACGTCGGCGCGCGCGCCACGGTGCCGGACATGCCGGGCGTGAAGGAGGTGCCGTTCTACACCAACAGCACGATGATGGACGTCGATTTCAGGCCGCCGCATCTCATCATCGTCGGCGGCAGCTACATCGGCCTGGAATTCGCGCAGATGTACCGGCGCTTCGGCTCGGAAGTCACTGTGGTCGAGCGCATGCCCAAGCTCCTGCCGCGCGAGGACGACGACGTGGCGGCGGAGATCCGGGCGATTGTCGGGCGCGAGGGCATCGAGATCCGCACCGATGCGGAGTGCATGGCGCTGAAGAAGAAAGGCAAGCGCATCGCCATGACGCTCGAATGCAAGCAAGGCAAGCCCATCGCCGAGGGCACGCACGTGCTGCTCGCGGTCGGCCGCACGCCCAACACCGGCGATCTCGGCTTGCGCGAGGCCGGCATCGAGGCCGACGAGCGCGGCTACATCAAGGTGGAGGACGATTGCCGCACAAGCGCCGAA
Source organism: Betaproteobacteria bacterium (assembly GCA_005883675.1). Taxonomy (GTDB): domain Bacteria; phylum Pseudomonadota; class Gammaproteobacteria; order Burkholderiales; family SG8-39; genus SCGC-AG-212-J23. Next base: position 3,615 of record VBCM01000046.1, on the reverse strand, counting down.
GGCGTCTGGGCGCTCGGCGAATGCAACGGCAAGGGCGCCTTTACGCACACCTCCTACAACGATTACGAGATCGTCGCCGCCAACCTGTTCGACAACGACAAGCGCCGCATCTCGGATCGCATCCAGGCGTACGCGCTCTTCATCGACCCGCCGCTCGGCCGCGCTGGCATGACCGAGGCCGAAGCGAAGAAGGCGGGCAAGCGGACACTGGTCGGAAAGATGGCGATGAGCCGCGTCGGGCGCGCGCGCGAAGCGGGCGAGACGCAGGGCTTAATGAAGGTGCTGGTGGACGCCGACTCAAAGGAGCTCCTCGGCGCCGCGATCCTCGGCCTGAACGGCGACGAGATCGTGCACTCGCTGCTCGACGTGATGTACGCCAAGCGGCCTTACACCACCATCCAGCGCGCGGTGCACATCCACCCGACGGTGACCGAGCTGATCCCGACGCTGCTCGGCGATCTCAAGCCTCTGGAATGAGCAGGAGGAGCCGCGCCCCGCGCTCGCAATGCTGCTGCGCTAGCCGGAGCGCTAGACCGAATTCATGACGAGCGAGTTGATGACCAATAACCACTTTGCTATGGTGGCCGCTTCCAGGCGAGGAGGCCGCAATGAAATTGCACAGACTGCACAGACGTGACTTTCTTAAGTCCACCGCGGCGGCCGCGCTCGCGGGCTCGGGCGCTTTCGGTGCGCTCGGCCGCGCGCTCGCCGCCGAGCCGCTTAACTTCTTCGCCTGGTCGGCCGGCGTCGACCAGGTGAAGGCGCATATCAGCGCCTTCGAGGCGAAGACGGGCATCAAGGTCAACTATGGCAACGCGCCGTGGGCGCAGTACCGCGACACGCTCGTCACCAAGTTCGTCGGCAAGGCGCCGCTCGACGTGCTGTGGGTGTCCGACGCGTGGCTCCCGGAATGGGCCGAAGCGGGCTGGCTCGCGCCGATCGACGGCTATCCGCAGCTCCTCAAGTACAACGCCGACGTCGACGACTTCAGCACCAAGTCGATGATGTGGAAAGGCAAGCAGTACGGCCTCACCTACTACACCGACTACATGGGCTTCTTCTACGACGAAGGCATGCTGCAGAAGGCGGGCATTTCGGCGCCGCCCGCCACCTGGGACGAGGTGGTGCAGCAGTCGCTCAAGATCAAGAAGGCGGGGCTCTCCGAATATCCACTCATGCTTTCCATGGCGCGCGAGACCTGGCTGATCGAGTTCCTCTCGGCGCTCGTCTTCTCGCATGGCGGCCGCTTCGTTGACGACTCCGGCGCGGCGGTCATGCAGGACAAGAACAAGGGCGCGCACGAGGCGCTCACCTGGATCGTCGACGCCGTGCAAAAGCACAGGATCGTCTCGCCGGCGTGCGTGGAGATCGGCGAGCTGAACGGCCTGAAGGCCTTCACCTCGGGCCAGCACGCCTTCGCCATGCTCGGGCGCTATCGCATCCGCACGCTGAACGATCCGAAGCAATCGCAGATCGCGCCGCGCGCGCGGCAGGCGCTGATGCCGCGCGGCCCTCACGGCAAGAACGCCACCGTGGGCTGGAACCGCTTCTACGGCCTTACCACCGCCGCGGCCAAGGACAAGGCCAAGGCCGCCGAGGCGGTGAAATTCATCGAGTGGTTCGTCGGCAAGGCGGACGGCCAGTACGCCTTCCAGAAACTCATGTTCACGGACGTCGGCTCCGGCTTCGCGGTGAAGTCGCTATTCAAGGACCCCGACATCATCAAGGCCTACAACCAGTACTCCGACATCAAGATGTACGAGAAACAGCAGGCGCTCGCGCAGAAGAAGGATGTGATCGCGCCCTGGTTCGGCGAGTGGGACGAGGTGAACGGCACGGCGTTCCAAGCGGCGGTGGTCGGCAAGAGCCCGATCGACGACGCGCTCAAGCGCTCGGCCGACACCTGGAACAAGCTGCGCCGCCGGGCTTAGCGGAGGCTCCTGAATGACGGCGCTCGCCCTGCGCCGGGCGTCCAGGGCGCCGGTCAACCGCTACGACCAGGCGGCGGCGCTCTGGCTGCTCGCGCCGATGCTCGCCGTGCTCGCGGTCGTGGCGGTGTTCCCGGTGCTCTACTCGTTGTGGGTGAGCTTCTTCGACCTGAGGCTCACCCGGCCGCATCGCGTGCCGTTCGTCGGCTTCGACAACTATGTCGACGTCTTCCAGGATGAGCTCTTCTGGCAGTCGGTGTGGCGCACCACCTCGTTCACCCTGATCTGCGTTGTCGCGATCATGCTGATCGCGCTTGCGATGGCGCTGCTTCTCAATGAGGAGTTTCGCGGCCGGCGCTTCCTCTCGGCAATGCTGCTCGTGCCCTGGGCGATTCCCTACGTCGCGAACGGCTTGATGTGGAAGTGGATCTACGACTCGGGCTACGGCGCGCTGAACGGCATTCTTTTCCAGCTCGACTTCATCGACAAGTACATGGTTTGGCTCGGCGACTCGAAGAAGACGCTGTGGTTGATCGCCAACGCCTTCGTGTGGAAGGAGGTACCGCTCGCCACGATCCTGGTGCTCGTCGGCCTGAAGTCCATCCCCGCCGACCTCTACAGCGCGGCGCGCGTCGACGGCGCGAACACCTGGGCGCGCTTCATCCACATCACGCTGCCCTCGCTCAGACCCTCGTTCATGCTGGTGGTGATCTACGAGACGATGATGGCGATCCGCCACTTTGATCTCTTCTTCATCCTCACCGAGGGCGGGCCGGCGGAGGCCTCGCATGTGCTCGCCTGGCACGTGTATGTCGAGACTTTCCGCAAGCTCTCGTTCGGCACCGGCTCGGCGCTCGCCTACATCATGGCGATCGTCACCTTTGTGCTCGCCTTCTGGCTGATCCGCGCGCTCGGGAAGAAGCTGTGAAGCGGCGCCTCTTTCTCTTCTTCGCGTCGGCGCTGTTCCTCATTTATGTGCTCGCGCCGGTCGCCTGGCTCTTGTCGTCCTCCTTCCAGGGCGAGGCGGAGATCACCTCGCGCCCGCCGCACTGGATGCCGCACGCGCCGACGCTCGAGAACTTCGCGGCGATCTTCCAGGCGCGCGACAAGAAGGTGACCTACGAGACGCGGCGAGCGGGGGACCCGGCTACCGGCGGCTACATCCCGTCTACCGCGCGCAACTTCATGCCCTCGATGTGGAACAGCCTGGTCGTCGCGGTCTGGGTGGTCGCGCTCAACCTGATCGTCGCCGTGCCCGCCGCCTACGCCATGGCCAAGATCCGCTTCATCGGCCGGCAGACCTCGATCTACTTCATGCTCAGTACGCGCGTCATTCCCGACATCGCGCTGGTGGTGCCGTTCTTTCTCTTTATCCGCGCCTTGGGACTGCTCGACCACCTGGGCTCGCTCGTCATTACCTACCTCGCGATCACCGTGCCCTTCAGCGTCTTCATCCTGGTGAGCTATTTCGAGTCGCTGCCCGACGAGCTCGACAAGGCGGCTCGCGTCGACGGCTGCTCCCGCCTGCAGACCCTGGTTCGGGTGTACGTGCCGCTCGCGGCTCCGGCGCTGGTGGCGGTGGTGCTCTTTACCTTCCTCACGAGCTGGAACGAGTTCCTGCTCGCGCTCATGTTCACGCAGACGCCGAATTCCCAGACGATGCCGATCGTCGTCGCCTCATTCGCCT
>VBCM01000045.1 GCA_005883675.1 Betaproteobacteria bacterium | reverse complement strand
CGGCGCGGAAGCCTGATACATTGAAATGGTCATGGCGGAAGGCTCCAAGGGGCAGGCCGCGCATTCTAAGCGCTTGTACTACGGCTGGTACATGGTCGGCGCCGGCGCGAGCCTGCAGTTCCTGCTGGCGGGACTGATGACCCAATCGTTCGGCGCCTACGTCGCCGTGCTGCAAGCCGAGCGCGGCTGGAGCAAGACCGCGCTCTCGGGCGCGGCGGCACTCCAGCAGATGGAAGCCGCGATCCTCGGCCCGCTCCTTGGCTGGCTCATCGACCGCTTCGGGCCGCAGGGCATCATCCGCTTCGGCATCGTCGTCTTCGGCTGCGGGCTGATGCTGCTCAGCCAGACTGACAGCTTGCTTGCGTTCTACGGCGCCTTCCTCGTCATCGCGATCGGCGCGAGCTGCTGCGGCCTTTTTCCGATCAACGTCGCGCTCATCCATTGGTTCGAGCGCTGGCGGGCGCGCGCGCTTTCCTCGATGTCGATCGGCCTTGCGCTCGGCGGCATCTCGGTGCCGGCGGTCGCGTGGTCGCTCTCGACCTACGGCTGGCGCGTCACCGCGTTTGCCTCCGGCGTCATCGCCATCGTGGTCGGCCTGCCGATGGCCATGGTGATCAAGCGCCGGCCCGAAGATCACGGCTACACCATCGACGGGCTGCCGCCGGCGGCGCCGGCCGCCGCGCAGACGAAGGCGCCCGATCCGCGGCGCGACTTCACCGCCGGCGAAGCGCTGCGCACGAGCGCCTTCTGGCTGCTCTCGCTCGGCCACGGCTTCGCGCTCTTCGTGGTGCACGCGGTGAGCGTGCACTCGATCACGCACCTGAAGCAGGGGCTCGGCTACACGCTCGAGCAGGCGTCCTTCGTCTACACGCTGCTCACGCTCTCCCAGATCGGCGGCGTAGGCGTCGGCTGGCTGATCGGCGATCGCTATGACAAGCGCCTCATCGCCGCGTGCTGCATGCTGATGCACATGACCGGGCTCCTGCTTCTCACCTACGCGCTGAACGCGCCGATGGTGCTCGCCTTCGCCGTGCTGCACGGCGCGGCGTGGGGGCTGCGCGGCCCGTTCATGCAGGCGCTGCGCGCCGACTACTTCGGCCGCAGCGCGATCGGCATGATCCTCGGCCTCTCGCTCATGATCGTGGTGGTCGGCCAGGTGGGCGGGCCGATGATCGCGGGCATATTCGCCGACATCACCGGCACCTACCGCACCGGCTTCACCATCCTCGCGCTCCTCGCTGGGCTCGGCTCGCTTTTCTTCGTGCTGGCGAAAAAGCCGGAGCGGCCGCTAAAAGAAGGCTAAGGCGCGCGCCTCGATACTTTGCCGCGGCGGCGCGCCGGGCGGCGTCGCCGGATCATCGAACGAGGTGTGCGGGGTAAAGCGCGCGCGGCCGTCCTTCGCCGAGTCGTACACCTTGAACACGAGCGCCTCGTCGCGGCGCATCTCGGGGAAATAGAACCAGCGGTGGCGCGGGCTGTATTTCAGCCGATAGGTCTGCCCCACGCGGCCGGGATAGCGGCGCTCCGCGACCAGGAGGTCCTCCGGCGCGACGCTCCTCGCATCGGCCATGGCGAGCGGATTGGATTGTATCGGGTCAGCGATTGCACGCCATACCTGGATGATCGCGAACCGCCGCTCGAGCAGCTCCTCGGCTTCCGCGCCCATGAGATCGCGCACGCGCTGCGGGCCCGACCATTCGGTGTAGTCGTTGTGCGCCGAGAGCACCGGCTCGCGGACGAGCTTCGCTTCGCGCTCGCCCTCGCTGCCCGAGCGCAGCGTGTGGTCGAACACCAGCACCCGGCTCGCCCCCGCGACGCGCCGGATCAGTGCCTCCACCTCCGGGTAATAGACGCGCTTCAGCTCCTCGGTGTCGAAGAAGTCGCGCACCGCCGTACGGTGCTCGACGAGGACGAAGCCGTTCGCGTCGAGCGCGAGGCCGCGCGCCTCGCGGCCGTTGGCGATCTCCACGCGGTGGCGCTCTTCCGTGCCGCTCGTGCGCCGGCGGATGTTGTTCGGCCCGAACGTCTCGTTCACGAGCTTCTCGCCCGTGTCGCGCGTATAAGTGATGTCGGCTTGCATGGGCGCATTTTAGAATGCGCCTGAACCAAGGGGAGAATCGATGAGCAATCGGCGGGCGTTCCTGCGCCTCGCGGCGGCAGGGGCGATGTGGCCGGCAGCGCGCGCCTGGGCCCAGAAAGCGGCGAAGAAGCCCGAAGGCATCCTGGTCAACGATGTGCACGGCCAGCTCTCCGCGACCTGGGTCTATCGCATCGTGCAGCCGGAGACCCTCGACGGCCTGCGCGCGGCGCTCAGGCTCGCCTCGCGCGAGAAGCGCGCCCTTTGCATCGCCGGCGGCCGCCATTCGATGGGCTCGCAGGCCTTCGCCGCCGACGGCGTGCTCGTCGACACGCGCAAGCTGGCGAAAGTGCTTTCCTTCGATGCCGAGCGCGGCCTCGTCGAGCTCGAGGCGGGCATCGAGTGGCCGGAGCTGCTCGAGGCGCTGAAGACGCTGCAGCCGCCCGAGCGCAAATGGGCGTTCAACCAGAAGCAGACCGGCGCCGACCGCCTGACGCTCGGCGGCTCGCTCGCCGCAAACGCGCACGGGCGCGGGCTGACGCTTCCGCCGATGATCTCGGACGTCGAGGCGATCAAGCTGCTCGACGCCCGCGGCCGCCTCATCGAGTGCAGCCGCACCGAGAACGCGGAGCTCTTCGGCCTGGCGATCGGCGGCTACGGGCTTTTCGGCGTGATCTATTCCGTCACGCTGCGGCTCGTACCGCGCCGGCAGCTCGAGCGCGTCGTGGAGGTGCGCACGATCGAGGGGCTTGCCAGCGCGTTCGCCGAGCGCATCGGGGAAGGCTTCCTCTACGGCGACTTCCAGTACGCGATCGACGACGCCTCGGCCGACTTCCTGCGCCGCGGCGTCTTCTCCTGCTATCGCCCGGTCGCGGAGGAGCGGCCGATCGCGCCGACGCAGCGCGAGCTCGGCGAGCGCGACTGGACGGAGCTCCTCTACCTCGCGCACACCGACAAGTCGGCCGCGTTCCGGCGCTACGCCGATTACTATCTCTCGACCAACGGGCAGCTCTACTGGTCCGACGAGCACCAGATGTCGATCTACCCGGAGAACTACCACCGCACGATCGACCAGCGCAGGGGCGCGGCCAATCGCGGCACCGAGGTGATCACCGAGATCTACTGCGAGCGCGAGGCGCTCGAGGCGTTCATGGCCGAGGTGCGCACTTATGCGCTTCGCGCCAAGACCGAGATCATCTACGGCACCGTGCGGTGGATCGAGCAGGACCGGGAGAGCTTCCTCGCCTGGGCGAAGAAACCCTATGCGTGCGTGATCTTCAACCTGCACGTCGAGCGCACGAGCACCGGCCTCATCCGCGCCGCCGACGCGTTCCGCGCGCTGATCGACATCGGCCTGCGCCACGGCGGCAGCTACTACCCCACGTACCACCGCTACGCGCTGCGCCGTCAGGTGGAGGCCGCGTTCCCGCAGTTCACGGAATTCCTCAAGCTCAAGCGCAAATACGATCCGGGCGAGCTCTTCCAGAGCGACTGGTACCGGCATTACAAGAAAATGTTTTTCGGTTAGGGAATCTCTGAATAACCGGCCAATCGTCGTTCCCGCGAAAGCGGGAACCCATGCTTTTCGAGCAAGAAACTGGGCCCCCGCTTTCGCGGGGGCGACGCCAGAGCTCCCCTAGGCGTGCGCGCCGACCGGCCGAGCTCGACCGCCGCGCTGATCGCCGCGGCGACCGTGTTTCTCTCCCGCGATCGCGCGCTCGCGCGCTTCGTTCCCGCGGGCGCTGCCGCGATCTGCGCGCGCTGCCTGACGGCGCTGCAGCTGCTCTCGACGCGGCGCGGCCTGCGCTGGCTCGCGTTGACGGCGGAGCGCGCCACGATCCCCGGCCTGCTGCTGCACTTCATGCTGCGCAAGCGCTGGATCGAGCAGGCGGTGCGCGGCGCAATCGCGCGCGGCGCCCGGGAGGTGGTCGTCGTCGGCGCGGGCTACGACACCCTGGCCGCGCGCCTGGCGCCGGAGTTTCCCGGCGTGCGCTTCATCGAGGTGGACCATCCAGCGACGCAAGCGGTGAAGCGCGTCGCCGTGCCCGCATCCGCCAACCTGCAGTTCGTTGCCGCCGATCTCGCGCGCGTGCCGCTGCGCCAGGTGCTGTCGCCCGCACGTGAGCCGAGCGTGACCATCGCCGAGGGGCTGCTCATGTACCTCACCGCCGCCGAAGTCGATGCGTTGTTCGACGCGCTCGCGGGCGAGATTGTGTTCACGGTGATGGAGCCCGCCCCGGACGGCCGCATCGCTTTCCACAACGCGACCTGGCTCGAGCGCGCGCTCCTCGCGCTGTGGAAGGAGCCGTTCAAGTGGGCGATCCCGCGCGAGGCGCTCGGCGATTTTCTCGGCGCGCGGGGCTTTCGCCTGCGCGAGTACGCCGACCTGGCGCAGGCCCACCCAGAGCTGCGGCTTGCGCGCGGCGAGCTCGTGGTGCATGCGATGAGGAACACATGATCAGCGAGCCGATGACGCTCGCCACCGACTACATCCTCGCGGCCGTGGCGGCGCTGATGGGCGTTTTAATCCTGCGCGGGGCAGGCGAGCACAACTCGCGGCGTTGGTGGGGCATCGCCTTCATCGCGCTCGCGCTCGGCGCGGCGCTCGGCGGGACGCATCACGGCTTCCGGCTCGAGGCGCTGTGGAAGCCCACGGTACTGGTGCTCGGGGTCGCGAGCGCCGCCATGGTGGCGGGCAGCGCGCTCGTGACGGCGCCCGGGATGTGGCGGCGGGGGCTCATCGCCGTGGCGGCGGCGAAGCTCGCCTTCTACTGGGCTTG
>VBCM01000044.1 GCA_005883675.1 Betaproteobacteria bacterium | reverse complement strand
GGGCACTTCCGAGACGATGCCGAGCCGCATGGCGGCGAGATCTTTCAGCCGGAGGGGCGGCTGGCCTTTTCTGCCAATCAGATAAAAGGGATCGCGGCCGACGACCTCACTGAAGCACACGAGCCTCGCGCCGTCGGCGGGCGTCGAATCATGGTCCTTCAGCACGCGCATCGGTCCGGCCCACTGCGCGTCGATGCGGCCGCGCTTCACCTCTTCGATCGTGCCGCCGGGTGTTTCGGAGGGCAGCCATTCGATCGCCAGGCCTTCGCGTTCCGCGAGCCCGAGCGCGCGGATGGCGTAGAAGGGCGCGTAGAACACGGCGCGGAAGTTCTCGGCGATGCGAAGTTTCACGGTGCGGGCCAGTATAGGGTGGGTCGAAAGCGCTGTGTCCTACTGAGCCGCGCTTGCCATTGCTGTTCGATGGTTCGACGTCGATACAGATCAAGCCGCGGCCGGCAGCCTCAGTTCTGCGTGACGAAGCCAATGCGCCGCTTGGGCGGCGCAGCCGGTGTCATCAGCTCCCGCATGGCGTCGAACACCACCTTGAACTGCCGGTCGTACTTGGCTTCGAGCGCGTCCAGCCTGCGCGCGAGCTCGCGGTTTTCGCCGATCAATGCGCGCAGCCTTACGAAGGCTCTCATGATTTCGACGTTCACTCTCACCGCCTGCTTGCTCTTCAGTACGGAAGACAGCATCGCGACGCCTTGCTCGGTGAAGGCGTAAGGCCGGTACTTGGAGTGCCGGCCTCGGCGGGATGCGGCGGCGTCTAAGGTCACAAATTGTGACCTTAAAGAGTCAGCCTCGTCCGATTCGAGCTGGAACATGAAATCATCGGGGAATCGGTCGGCATTTCGCCTTACGGCCTGATTCAACGCCTTAACCTTCACTCCGTATAGTTGCGCGAGGTCGGCATCCAGCATTACCCGCTGCCCGCGCAGGACCAGGATCCTGGATTCGATCGCTCGCGTGTCTTGCGGCTTGCTCTCCATCCCTCGATCAGCAACGCAGTCCCTTTGTCGCCGTTGACGAAAAGGGTGCGTGGAGCACACCGTATAGACTCGCCCGATGAGAGCTTTCTTTGCATGCGGTGTGGCGCTACTACTGGCGCTGCTCGTTTCGCAAGCGGCTCTCGCGCAGGCGTGGCCGAATCGGCCGGTGCGCTTCCTCGTGCCGTTTGCCGCGGGCGCGGGCATCAACGACATCATGGCGCGGCTGGTGGGCCAGCATCTGGGCGCCGGCCTCGGGCAGCCGGTCGTGATCGAGAACCGCGCGGGCGCGGGCGGCATCGCGGGCACGGAGGCCGCGGCGAAGGCGGCGCCCGACGGCTATACGTTCCTGATGACCAACGTGTCGCTGGTGACGAGCGCCTACCTGTATTCCCGGCTACCGTACGACCCGCAGAAGGATTTTGTGCCGGTGACGCTGGTCGCCACGTCACCGCTCATGCTGGTCGTGCATCCGTCGATCGCGGCAAGCTCAGTGCAGGAGCTCATCGCGCTGGCGAAGGCGAATCCCGGCCGGCTCAACTTCGGCTCGGGCGGCGTGGGCAGCACGCCGCATCTGTCGGTCGAGCTCTTCAAGTCCGCCGCCGGGATCGACGCCGTGCACGTGCCGTACAAGGGCGGCGCGCCGGCGCTCAACGATCTCATCAGCGGGCAGCTCTCGTTCATGATCGAGAACGTGCCGGGCACGATGCCGTTCGTGAAGGGCGGGAAACTCCGCGCGCTCGCCATCACCAGCGCGCAGCGTTCGCTGCTCGAGCCGGCGCTGCCGACGATGGCGGAGTCGGGCGTGCGGGATTACGAGGTGGTCGGCTGGCAGGGACTCTTCGGCGTCGCCGGCACTCCGCCGGATATCGTGGTGCGGCTGCAGGCCGAAGTGGGCAAGGTGCTGCGCCTGCCGGAAGTGCGCGAGCGCCTCGCCGCGCTGGGCGCGGAGCCGATCGGCAGCACGCCGGCGGAGTTCGGCGCCTTCGTCCGCGCGGAGAACGCGCGCTGGGGCAGGATCATCCGCGAGAAGGGAATGCGCTCCGATTGACCGGTGCGCGCGGGTCTGTCTCGTCAATTAAATGGGGTCAGATCAACATTTCCGGCACTCGCTTGACCGGCGTGCTAATAAAGTTGATCTGACCCCATTTATTCAGTCTTTGAGCAGGAGCTGGATCAGGCCGGCGGTGCTGTCCCAGCGCTTGCCGCCGCGGGCCTCGAGGCGCGAATAGAACTGGTCGACGAGCGCCGCGAGCGGCAGGGCGGCGCCGCTCTTCCTCGCCTGGTCGAGGCAGATGCCCATGTCCTTCCTCATCCATTCGGTGGCGAAGCCGAAGCCCTCCGCCTTCAGCTCGTCCATCTGCTTCCAGCGGTTTTCCATCTGCCAGGACTGCGCCGCGCCCTTGGAGATGACGCCGATCACCTTCTCGACGTCGAGCTTGTTGCGCTTGGCGAAGGCCACGGCCTCGGCGAGGCCCTGGGCGATGCCGACGATGCAGATCTGGTTCACCATCTTGGTGAGCTGGCCGGCGCCCGGGCCGCCGATCAGCGCGGCCATCTTGGCGTAGACGTCGATCACCGGCTTCGCGCGCTCGAAGTCGGCGGAATCGCCGCCGCACATGATGCCGAGCTGGCCGTTCACCGCCCCCGCCTGGCCGCCCGAGACCGGCGCGTCGACGAAGCCGAGGCCTTTCTCTTTCGCTTTCGCGTGCAGCTCGCGCGCGAGCGTCGCCGAGGCGGTGGTGTGGTCGACGAGGATGGCGCCGCGCTTCATGCCGGCGAGCGCGCCGTTGTCACCGTAGACCACCGAGCGCACGTCGTCGTCGTTGCCGACGCACATCATCACGAGGTCGCAGTCGCGTGCCGCTTCGCGCGGCGTGGCCGCGTGCTTGCCGCCGTACTCCTTCAGCCACTGCTGCGCCTTGGCGGCGGTGCGGTTATAGACGGTGACGTCGTGGCCGCCTTTCTTCAGCAGGTGGCCGGCCATGGGATAGCCCATGACCCCGAGGCCGATGAACGCAACTTTCGCCATCGTTTTGTCTCCTAAAGCTTTTCGCTGCAGTTGACAGGGCCGGTCAACCGAACCACAATCATGGACGTTTATACAGTATCCGGTGTTGGCCCAGAACCCACGTCTGCCGTAGATGCCGACAACCTAAAAGAGGTACACGCAATGGACGACAACAAGTCTAAGGCATTGGCCGCCGCGCTTTCGCAGATCGAGAAGCAGTTCGGCAAGGGCTCGATCATGAGGATGGACGACGCCGCCATCAAGGACATCGAGGTGGTGTCGACCGGCTCGCTCGGCCTCGACCTCGCGCTCGGCGTCGGCGGCCTGCCGCGCGGCCGGGTGGTCGAGATCTACGGCCCGGAATCCTCGGGCAAGACCACCCTCACGCTGCAGGTCATCGCCGAGATGCAGAAGGTCGGCGGCACCGCGGCTTTCATCGACGCGGAGAACGCGCTCGACATTTCCTACGCGGCGAAGCTGGGCGTCAAGACCGAGGACTTGCTGATCTCGCAGCCTGACACCGGCGAGCAGGCGCTCGAGATCGCCGACATGCTGGTGCGCTCGGGCGCGGTCGACGTGATCGTCATCGACTCGGTGGCGGCGCTCACGCCGAAGGCCGAGATCGAGGGCGAGATGGGCGAGCCACAGATGGGCCTGCAGGCGCGCCTCATGAGCCAGGCGCTGCGCAAGCTCACCGGCAACATCAAGCGCACCAACACGCTGGTCATCTTCATCAACCAGATCCGCATGAAGATCGGCGTCATGTTCGGCAACCCGGAGACCACGACCGGTGGCAACGCGCTCAAGTTCTATGCCTCCGTGCGGATGGACATCCGCCGCATCGGCTCGATCAAGAAGGGCGACGAGGTCATCGGCTCCGAGACCCGCGTCAAGGTGGTGAAGAACAAGGTCGCGCCGCCCTTCAAGCAGGCGGAGTTCGACATCATGTACGGCGACGGCATCTCGCGCGAAGGCGAGGTGCTGGAGATCGGCGTCGTGCTCGGCGTGCTCGAGAAGTCCGGCGCCTGGTACGTCTACAACAGCGACCGGCTGGGCCAGGGCAAGGACAACGCGCGCGATTTCCTGAAAGAAAACCCGCAGCTCGCGCGCGAGATCGAGGGCAAGATCCGCGAGAAGGCGGGCGTGCGCTCGCAGCTGCCCGTCGCAACGGTGGCCGAAGATGCGGCGGCGGAAAAGAAAGTCGAGCACCTGCCGACGCGCAAGCGCGGAAATAACGCCTAGCGCGGCAGCGATGGCGCGCGAGCAGCCCGACACGCCGGTCGAGCTCAAAGTCCGCGCGCTCCGTTATCTCGCACGGCGCGAGCATTCGCGCGCGGAGCTCGCGCGCAAGCTCGTGCCGTACGCCGAATCGGCGCAGGCGCTCGCTGCGCTGCTCGATGAGCTCGCGGGCCGCAAGCAGCTCTCGGACGAGCGCTACGCCGAGACGCGCGCGCACTGGCTTGCGCGCAAGTACGGCGCGGCGAAGATCCGCGCCGACCTGAAGGCTCACGGCATCGCCGATGCCATCGCTGAACGCGTCTCGAGCGAGGGCGAAGACGAGCGCGCACGCGCCATCCTGGCGCGCAAATATCGGCAACCCGCGACCACCCGCGAAGAGAGAGCGCGGCGCGCCCGCTTCCTGCAGAGCCGCGGGTTTTCGTTTGAAACGATTCACCGCGCGCTCGCACTCGCAGAGAGCGACTAAATTTTCTTCGGGTAGTTGTCGGCGCGCAGGTTCTTCGCGCGTTCATCCCTGTGCAGGCATTTCTGCAGAGAGGAGGTGAATGCGATGGAACAAGCACAAGCATTGGCGGTGGTGCGCTCGCTCGCGAACGGCGTCGATCCGGAAACGGGCGAAGTGTTCCCTGCCGAGAGCGCCTATCAACGGCCGCTCGTGGTGCGCGCGCTGTATGAGGCCGCCTCCGCGCTCGAGCGCATGGAGCGCTTCGAGCGCCGGAAGAGCCAACTGCCGGCGAAGACCGGCGAGCCCTGGACCGAGGAAGAGGACCGGAAGCTGCTCGCCGCTTTCGACGCGGGCCGGGCGCTGCAGGAGCTCGCCGCGGCGCACGAGCGCACGATGGCGGCAGTCAGGGCGCGGTTGCTGAAGTACGGCCGCATCAACGCATAGCGGGGGAGGTACCGGGGCGTCCGCGGCGCTCCGGGTTTTTGCCGCAGGGCAGTAGAATGGCCGCAATGAAGTCCAGCGAGATCCGCTCGAGCTTCCTCGAGTTTTTCCGTTCGAAGGGGCACACGATCGTGCCGTCGAGCTCG
>VBCM01000088.1:3245-21455 GCA_005883675.1 Betaproteobacteria bacterium | reverse complement strand
CCTCCGCAAAGCTTATACCCGGCAAGTGCAAACGCTAGGAAAAGTAAATTTCGGTCGTCATGGCACCATCGGGCACGGACTCAGGCAACGATAAGGAGCGGCAGCGCCAGACTGAAGAAACGCGGCGCCAGTCTGCGGAGCATGAGCGCGAACAGAGCGAGGGCGAGCGCAAAGACGCCGAAGGGAGCCGCCGCGCAGCCGAGGGCGGCCGCTTGAGCGCGGAGGGGGCACGCGAGATTGCGGAAGAGGCGCGCAAGCAAGCCGAGCTCGCGCGCCGGGAAGCCGAAGCCGCGCGCAAGGCGGCCGAAGAAGCACGCGAGGAAGCGCGCCGCGTGCGCAATGCCGTAGAGCACCTCAAGGACCAAAAAAACAAGACGCAATAGCGCTGGCCGCGCGCAGCGGCGCATTACTCCGGCGAACGCTTCCTTTTCGCGAGCTCGCCCGGTAGTGGCGGAATGGGACCGGGCGGATTGCCCTGCAGCTGCGTGCGAATGAATTTCGCCAGAACTCGGATATGTCGTATCCGGCTGGCGGTCAGACCTGATACCTCTTGGAGCGCGTAGTCAGCCTGCTCCTCGATCTCGCGAAGCTTCTGAATTAGTCCTGCGGTTTCTTCGCTCACTCGGTACACCATACGCCGCTCGCGAGGCCGGACTGGCTTTTATTTACGTCGATGGCCGCCAACATGCCAGGCGAGCGTTTATTCCCGCCTTCGAGATCGTCCCCGGGCTTTTTCCTGCAGCAGGCGATTGCTGCGCTCAAGTACAGCGACATCGACGCCACTCTGTGCAGCATCCATTCGCTGGGCTTTCAGGGAGGAGCTGCGCGCCTGCTCGCGCGCCAGTCAAGCCGGCCAGGAACGGATAAGGCGGTCGCCCTCCGTGTTTACTTGATCTGAGCGAGAATGCTCTGGAGCAACGTCATATCGACCGGCTTTTGTACGTGCGCGTCGAAGCCGGCTTCGCGGCTTCGCCGGTGATGCTCCGGCGCGCCGTATCCGCTCACGGCGACGATGCGCACCGCTTCATGACCAAGCTCGCGCTTGAGGATCGGCGCGAGCTCCCAGCCGTTGAGTCCCGGCATGCCGATGTCCAGAAATATGAGCCATGGCCGGATCGATCGTGCCGCGTCCACAACCGCTTGCGGGCTCGTAACGTATTCGACAGCGTGCCCGAGCTGCCTTAGCATGACGGCGAACATGCGCGCCGTGTCCAGATCATCGTCGACGACGAGGATCTCCTTCCCATTGCGGTGCACTTCGGTCACCGTTTCCTCCCCGCGGTGAATGAATCGGCGAATCGTGTCGCCGATCTCTATGCAGCGAAGTGTACCGTGGCCTTAGCGCTACGTCGCTCGCCCTGCGAGTAATGCAGCGACCGCACGGATCAGCTCCTCGGCGTCGACCGGCTTGCCGATGTGGGCATTGAATCCGGCGGCGAGGGCGCGCTGATGATCCTCGGGACGCGCGAACGCGGTGAGCGCCATCGCTGGAATGGCGCCGAGCGGCGGGTCGAGCTCGCGCACCTTGCGCACGAGCGCATAGCCGTCCTCGGTCGGCATGCCGATGTCGGACACCAGCAGGTGCGGGGTACGCGCCTTCACCAGCTCGAGCGCGTCCCTCGCGTTCTCGGCGATGTGCGCTTCGGCGCCTGCCTGTTCCAGAGCCCGCCGCATCACCGCGAGCGAGTCGAGATCGTCATCGACCACGAGGACCTTGACGTCCTCCAGCGACGGCAGGGCGCCGGCAGGCATCGCCGCCGCTGCCTCGAGCATTGACGGCACCGGCAGGCGCACGGTGAAGACGGCGCCTCTGCCGAGCCCGGCGCTCGACGCGGTGATTTCGCCGCCATGCGCTTCCACAATGTATTTCGCGACCGACAGGCCAATGCCCATGCCGCCGGTGCGGCGCGTGGTGGAGATGTCCGCCTGCTGGAAGCGCTCGAAGATGCGCGGCAGGAAGTCCGGGGCGATGCCGATGCCCTGGTCGCTCACGTTGAGCTCGACGTGCGAGCCGACCCGCTGCGTGCATACTTCGATGCGCCCGCCTGCGTCGGAAAACTTGATGGCGTTGGATACGAGGTTGCGTATCACCTGGCAAAGCCGCGGCTCGTCGGCACGCACGAGGCCCCCGTACTCGTCGACGTACTCGCCGAGCGCGACGGCGCGCGAGTGCGCCATCGGCCGCATCTCTTCGAGCACCTCCTCGACGCAGCGTTTCAGCGGCACCGGTTTCATGTCGAACACGAGCCGGCCGGTTGCGATGCGCGACAAGTCGAGCAGATCGTCGATGAGCCTTGCTTGCGCCCGGGCATTGCGCTCGAGCACCTTGTACGCGTTGTGCAATTCTTCTTCGCTCGTCAGCGCACCCATGCGCAGCAGGTTGACCCATCCGAGGATCGCGTGCAGCGGTGTGCGCAGCTCGTGCGACAGCGTGGCGAGGAATTCTTCGCGCAGCCGGCTCGCTTTTTCGGCTTCCAGCCGGCCGGAGCGCTCCTCTTCGAGCAGCACGTCGATCCTGGCGCGAAGCTGAACCTGTGTCAGCGCGCCCCTGGCCGCAGTGGCGAGGCGATTGAACTGGCCGGGACGCTTGATCACGTAATCGGCCGCGCCATGGCGCAGGGCGCGCGCGGCGATCTCCTCGCTGCCGGTATTGGTGAACATGATGGCCGGGGCGCGCGGCAGCCGCTTTCGCACGGCATCGAGCACCTCGATGCCGGTCGTCCAGCGCAGGGCGTAATCCGTGATGACGAGGCCGACTTCGCCGCTGAGCGCGCGCTCGAGCGCTTCGGCGTCGAATGCTTCGACGAACTCCGCCTTGGGAAACTCCGGCTTCAGCGCGCGAATCGCGAGCAGCCGGTCGTCCGGATTGTCGTCGACGATGACGATGCGCATGCGCTAGGCGGGACTGAAAACGGGCGGCGGCCGGTTGGTGTCGAGCCAATACTCTTTCACGCAGTTGACGAGGTGGTCCATCTGCCCCGGCTTGATCGGCTTGACGAGATAGGAGTTGGCGCCGCGCGTGTAGGCGTTGGCGATGTCCCGGCTCTCGCTCGAGCCGGTGAGGACCACGACGATGGTCTTCTTGAGCATCGCATGCGCGCGCAGGTATTCCAGGACCTCGAATCCGGAACGCCGCGGCAGCTTGAGATCGAGCAACACGAGCGTCGGCAGCGGAAAGGCGTGCCGGTCTGCGTAGGCCCCGGCACCATCCAGGTATTCGATCGCCTTGTCGCCGTCGGCGACTATATGCACGGGACACGACACGGCCGCCTTGCGCATGGCGCGCTTCAGCAGCTTCACGTCGTCCGCGCTGTCTTCGACGAGCAGGATGCAGTGGTCGCTGTCCATGGTCGCTCCGTTCAAACCTTGCGCAACTCGATCCAGAAGCGGCTTCCCTTGCCGGGCGTCGACTCGACGCCACAGGTGCCGCCGAGCCGTTCCATCGCGCGTTTCACGATCGCCAGGCCGATTCCCGTGCCCGGATATGCTTCGTCGCCATGCAGGCGCTCGAACACGTTGAAGATGCGCTGCAGGTTTCTCTGCTCGATGCCGATGCCCTCGTCTTCGACATTGAGGCGAAGGTGCCCGTCCATCTTCTGCGACCACACGCGCACCCGCGGGCACTGCCCCTTGGCCACGAACGTCACTGCGTTTGCGAGCAGGTTCTGCAGCACGTGGATCAGCACGGCCGGGGGAGCAAGCACCGTGCCCAGCGGCTGGGTTACGGAGATCTGCGCCTGGGTCCGGCCGATCTGCTCCTGGAGCTGCTGCAAGGCCTCGTCGAGTGCGACCTGCAGCTCGATCGGCTTCATCACGATTTCCTGCTGCGCGAGCCGGCTGTAATCGAGCAGGTCTTCGATCAGGTCTTCCATGCGTTCGCCGGCGGCCGAGATGCGCTGGCAGTACTCGCGGCCCTCGTCGCCGAGCGACGCGCTGAAATCCTCCACCAGCGCGTGCGCAAAGCCCTGAATGCCGCGCAGCGGTGCGCGCAGGTCGTGCGACACGGTGTAGCTGAAAGCCTGCATCTCGAAGTTTGCTTCGGCGAGCTCGGCCGTGCGTTGGTCGACGCGCCTCTCGAGCGACTCGGCTAGGCGGCGCACTTCCTCTTCCGCCTGCTTGAGCTCGGTGATGTCCATGCTGACGGCGATCAAGCGCGCCGCGGCGCCGGTTTCGCCCGGTATCGCGCGTCCGGCGCCGAGCAGCGAGCGCACCCCGCGCTCCGGATGCCGGATGCGAAATTCGACGCGATAGGTGCCGCATTCGGCGATGGCTTGCTGGATCGCGCGATCGAGCTTTGGGAAATCGTCCGGGACGATCGCTGCTCGCCAGCTCTCGTAGGACGGGCCGGCCGCCGGGTCCATGCCGTAGAGCTGGCGGAACTCGCCGGACCAATGAATCGTGCCGCTCGCCAGATCCCAGTCCCAGTGCGCCACCCCGGCGATGTTGGAAGCGAGCCGGTGGCGCTCTTCGCTATCGCGCAGCTGTTCCTCGTTCTCCTTGCGCCGCGTCACGTCGCGCGACACGACGAGCGCGAGGATTTGATCGCCCTCGCCGTTGCGCACCGGTTCGGCGCTGAAGCTGATGACCCAGTGGCGCGGCACATCTTTTCGCCTTACCGCGAGCTGCCATTCGCGTAAGGACTCGCCGCGCAGCACGCGGCTAACCGGCCATTGGTCGACCGGCACCGGGTTGCCGTCGAGATCGGCGAGCTCGAACCTGTCGGCGAAGTATTCCCGGTTGCGCTTCATCTGGTCGGCGTTCTCATAGCCGATGAGCCGGGCCTGCGCGTCGTTGACGACGATGGCGTTGCCCGACATGTCGAACACCATGACGCCATCGGCCATCGCCTGGATGATCGCTTCGAGCTGCCCGTGCTCGCGCGAAAGGGCGCGCTCGCCGCGCACGATTCCGCGCGAGACCACTATGCTGGTGGCGAATGCGAGCAAGAGCCCGCCGCCGAGAAGCACCACCAAGCCGCCCAAAATCCCGCGCAGGTGTCCAACGGTCCTTTCGCGCCGCGCGTCGTAGCTCCGGTCTGCCTCGCCCTGCATCTCCTC
The DNA here is from genome assembly GCA_005883675.1 of Betaproteobacteria bacterium. Classification (GTDB taxonomy): domain Bacteria; phylum Pseudomonadota; class Gammaproteobacteria; order Burkholderiales; family SG8-39; genus SCGC-AG-212-J23. Next base: position 16,398 of record VBCM01000088.1, on the reverse strand, counting down.
GTCGACGAAGCGCTCCAGGGCGATGCGCAAGCGGGCGAGCCGCTCGGAATCCCGGATGCTCAGCCTATCGGCCTTCAGCAGCGACTGCGCGAATTCCTCGTACTCGCGCCACTGCGACGCGAAGCGCGCGGCGAGCTCTCGCTGCTCGGTGCTGCTCGCGAGCCGCTCGTATTCGGCAAGGTGCTGCCTCACCTGCGCGGCTTCCTCGGCCGCGGTTTGCTTGAACCTCGGGTCGCCGGTTTGATAGAAGGTTCTTACGGCGAGCGCGTACCCGAGCAGGCCGACTTCGAGCTGCTTCGCGGCAAGGCTTCGCGGGCGGGCCACGTCCGACTGCTCGGCGATGTCGTGCTCGATGGAGCGCAACAACGAAAGAACGACCACGCTGAAGACGATGAGCAGCCCGGTCGAGACACCGAAGCCGATCCACAACCTGCGAGACGTCCTGGTCACGACGGGCTGGATGGTAGGTGGCGGCAAATCCGATCGCTACCTTAGCGATCGATTGCCGTCAGCGCGGGTGCTCGCGCGGCAAGATAAATGCCTGATGGCCCGCTAGGGCCGGCTGGCGTTGCGCGGGCTTTGGCGGAGCGTGAGGCTCACGCGCGCGGCGGTGAGCGCATCGCTCATCAGCGCCCGCGCCGCGCGGTCGAGCTGCTGGCGCTGAACGACGAGGTAGCGAAGCGGCGGGCGGTTCGGGAACTCGAGCGTCGTGGCGCCGCGGGTGAAGCGACCGGCGGCGAGCTCGGCTTCGCCGAGCTCGTGCAGCGCACCGCTTTCCATGTCTCGCTGGTAGAGCGGCATCAGCGTGGAAAGCGCGAGCGCGATGACATCCAGGGTCTTGGCATCCTTGCCCGGGTGCTCGGGAAAGAGCCGCTCGTGCACGATGGCGGCTGCGCGCGCAAGCGGAATGAAATCCGTCGCCGACGACATGAGGACCATCCTAGGCGTGCTGCGCGTCTGCAGGACGCGCCCGGCGTACGCCGTTCGGATTATGCCGCGCTGCTTTCGCTCGAGCCCGAGCGCAGCGGCTCGATGAGCCGCACCACTTCCTTCGGCTCGCAGGGCTTGAGGAGATAGTGATCGAAGCCGACCGCGGTGCCCACCATACGGTCGGAGGTGCGCGTCCATACGCCCGAAATCGCGATCAGCAGCGGCGCGAGCGTGCCATGACGCTCGCGCAGCTCGCGCGCGATGGCGTAGCCGCTCATGCCAGGCATGTTGATGTCCACGATCACCACGTCGGGCCGCAGCAGCCGGCAGGCTTCGAGCACTTCGTCGCCGCGCAGCGACGTGTGCAACTCGTGGCCTTCGTCGCGCAGCACCATTGCGAGCATCGTCGCGGTGTCGCGATCATCGTCTGCGATCAGGACGCGAAGCGGCAAGCGCTTCGCACGCGCACTGTCGCTCCCCTGGGGCACGACGTGAAAATTTCTGCTGGATTTCGACGGCACGCGCCGGATTCTAGCCGTTGCAATGCAACGCGCTTTAGGGTGTTACGTGTCGCTAGAGTGCGACACAATTTGTCGCTCTTAGCACTACGCCTAGGTAGCTTGGAGTCGAACTGCGGATGGGCGCGGTCTGCGAGGAATGCGCGCTGCGGACTTCATCGACGCGCGCGCCGTGTGCAATCGGCCATGAAGGCCTGCATAGAGAGTTCGCGCGTAGCTGGTCGTTCCGTATGGTCAGCGGTTCTTCGAAGCATCCTCGAGAAGCGCCAGCAGACCGCTAAGCAGGGCTAACGGTGTGGGCGGGCAGCCGGCGATGTGCAGGTCCACCGGCACGACGCGCGACACGCCGCCGACGCAGGCGGGGCTCGGCGCGAAGATGCCGCCGTCGCGCGCGCAGTCGCCCACCGCCACCACCCATTTCGGATCCGGGGTCGCGGCGTAGGTGCGCTCGAGGGCCTCGCGCATGTTGCGCGTGACCGGTCCGGTGACGAGCAGCACGTCGGCGTGGCGCGGCGAGGCGACGAAGCGCAGGCCGAAGCGCTCGAGGTCGTAGACGATGTTGTTCAGCGCATGGATCTCGAGCTCGCACCCGTTGCAGGAGCCCGCATCGACCTCGCGAATGGAAAGCGAGCGGCCGAGCCGGCGCCGTGCGGCGCGATCGACTTGCGCGCCGAGCTCGGCGAGCGCCGCAGCGTCTGGCGCTGGCGCGGGCTCGGTGAGCGGCCCCTGCACTAAGCGTTTGAGGAGGAGCGTGCGCATCTAGAGATCGTGCCCCGAGTACGAGCAGTTGAACGACTTATTGCAGAGCGGGAAGTCGGCCACGATGTTGCCTTCGATCGCCGCTTCGAGGAGCGGCCACTGGAACCACGAGGGGTCGCGCAGATGGCAGCGCTCCACATGGCCGTCTGAGCGCATGCGCACCCATGCGAAGATGTCGCCGCGGAAGCCCTCGACCAGCGCCAGGCCTTCGCCGGCACTGGGTCGTGCTTCCGCGTAAATAGACCCGGTAGGCAAGGCCGCAAGCAGTTGCTCGATCAGCGCCACGCTCTGTCCGACTTCGCGGACGCGGATCCAGACACGCGCGTTGACGTCGCCCGCCTGCACCACCGGCACGTCGAACTCGAGCTCGCCGTAAGGCGCGTAGCCCGGCGTGCGGCGCGCGTCGAACGCGCGCCCCGAGGCGCGGCCGACATAGCCGCCGGCGGCGAATTGCGCGGCGAGCGCCGGCGTGAGGATGCCGGTGCCGACGGTGCGGTCCTTGAGCGACTCGGTGTTGTCGTACACCTCCACGAGCTCCGGGAAGCGGCTGCGCACGAGCGCGGCGAGCACGCGCAGCGCGTGCTGGCCTTCGGCGGCGAGATCGGCGCGCACCCCGCCCGGGACCACGCAGTCCATCATCAGCCGGTGGCCGAAACAGCGCGCCGCAGTTCGCAGCACCTGCTCGCGCAGCCAACCGAACTGTGCATGCAGCACGACGAAGGCGGCGTCATTGCACACGGCGCCAATGTCGCCGCAATGGTTGGCGAGCCGCTCGAGCTCCGCCATCAGGGCGCGCAGCCACACCGCACGCGGCGGCGGCTCGACGCCGCTCGCCGCTTCAACGGCGTGCGCGAAGGCGAGCGCATAGGCGACGGTGCTGTCGCCTGATACCCGGCCAGCCAGCCGCGCCGCGCGCTCGAGCGGCGCGCCGGCCATGAGCTGCTCCGTTCCCTTGTGCACGTAGCCCAGGCGCTCTTCCAGGCGCACGACCGTCTCGCCATTTGCCGTGAAGCGGAAATGCCCCGGCTCGATGATCCCTGCATGCACCGGACCGACCGGGATCTGGTGCAGGCTCTCGCCTTCCGCAGGCAGGAAGCGATACGGCTCGTCGTGATGCAGCCACTGGCGCGTATCCGGCAAACCGTCGGGCTCGAGCCCGTGGAGATCGCGCATCGCGCGCTCGAGGCGTATCGCCGGCGGGTGCAACCGCCCGACGGAGGGATAGCGGCCGCCGTCGCACGCGATGCTGAGCGTGTGTATTTCGTTTTGGTCGAGGAGCGCCATGTGCGCGGAGCCCGGCTCGCCCCAGAGCGCGACGAGCGAGGCCTCGCCCGCCTGTAGCCGCGCCGCCGCTTGCTCCCAGTCGGAACGGTGGACGATCAACTGAGCAGCCTCGCGACGTACTGGAACCAGGCGACGAGCGCGGGCGGCAGCCAGATGCCGGCCACGAGCACGAGCGCGAAGTGCGCCCCGACCGGCACGAAGGAAGCGCGCGACGGCTCGCTTTTGCCGAGCGGCTCGCCGAACGCGAGGCTGTTCAGCCGCGCGAGCAGCGCGCCGAGCGCGACGAGCAGGCTCAGGCCCAGCACGATCGCGAGCACCGGCTGCCGCGCGAAGGTCGACGTGACGATCAGGAACTCGGTCATGAAGAGCCCGAGCGGCGGCAGTCCCGCGATCGCCACCACGCCGAGCACGAGGCCCCAGCCGAGGACCGGATGCGAAACCGTGAGGCCGCGGATGTCCGGCATGCGCTGCGTGCCCTTCACCTGCGCGATGTGGCCGACGCAGAAGAAGATCGCCGACTTGGTGAGGCTGTGCAGCACCATGTGCAGGAGGCCGGCGAAGTTGGCGAGCGGGCCGCCCATGCCGAAGGCGAAGGTAATGATCCCCATGTGCTCGATCGACGAGTAGGCGAAGAGCCGCTTGATGTCCTGGCGCCGGTAGAGCATGAAGGCCGCGAACACCACCGATGCCAGGCCGAGCGAGACCATCAGCGGCCCCGGCGCGAGCGCACCGGGATTCGCCGACATCACGCTCTTGAAACGCAGGATGGCGAACAGCGCCACGTTGAGGAGCAGCCCCGATAGCACGGCCGAGATCGGCGTCGGCCCCTCGGCGTGCGCATCCGGCAGCCAGGCGTGCAGCGGCACGAGGCCCACCTTGGTGCCGTAGCCGAGCAGCAGGAAGAGGAACGCGAGGTTGAGCAGCGCCGGATCGAAGCCGGCGGCTTTGCGCACGAGCACGCTCCACGCCATGGCGTCCAGCCCCTCGCCGACCACCGCGCGCGCCGCGAGGTAGACGAGGATGGTGCCGAAGAGCGCGAGCGCAATGCCGACGCTCCCGAGGAGAAAGTACTTCCACGCCGCCTCGAGCGCCGCTTCCGTGCGATAGATGCCGACCATCAGCACCGTGGTGAGCGTGGCGAGCTCGACCGCCACCCACATCAGGCCGAGGTTATTCGCGAGCAGTGCCAGGTTCATCGCGAACATCAGCGTCTGGTACATCGCGTGATAGAAGCGCAGGTACATCGGCGTGAGGCGTTCCGTCTCGAGCTCATGGCCGATATAGCTGCGGCTGAAGACGCTCGTCGTAAACGCGACGAAAGTGGTGAGCACGATGAAGACGATGTTGAGATCATCGACGATGAGGAAGTGACCGGGCGCGGGGCGCGTCGCGAGCAGGGCGAGCGCCGCGCAGAACGCGATGAACGACGCAGCCACGTTGAGCCAGGCGGTGGTGCGATCGTCGGGCAGCGCGGCGAGAAGCGCCGCGGCCGCGAGCGGCACGAGCAGGATGGCAGCGACCGCCAGGGAGCCCGGGTCGCTCACGGCTGCTCTCCGCGGTGCTGGTGCAGCAGATGGATATCCACGGTCTCGAAGCGCTCGCGGATGCGGAAGAGGAAGATGCCGATCACAATCAGCGCGATCAGGATCGAGAAGGCGACGCTGATCTCGACGACGAGCGGCATGCCCTTCGCGCCGGTGGCGGCGAGGATCAGGCCGTTCTCGATCGACATGAATCCGATCACCTGGCTCACGGCGTTGCGTCGCGAGATCATCATCAGCAGGCCGAGGAGGATCACCGAAAGTGCGAACGCGAGATCCTCGCGCGCGAGCGTGCCGGCCTGCGCCGTCACCGGCAGCATCACCATCACCGCCAAGGCGACGAGCCCGATGCCGGCGAGCATCGTTTGGCCGATGCTCACCACCGGCTCGATTGAGCGATGGATGCCCAGGCGCACGATGATGCGGTGTAGCGCGAGCGGGATGATCACCGCCTTCACGCCGAGCGCGATCGCCGCGGTAATGTAGAGCTGCGGCGCCTGCTGGATATAGGCCTGCCAGGCCACCGAGAACGAGACGACGAGCGCGTGCAGTGCGAAGGTATTGATGAGCCCGGTGAGGCGGTCTTGGTAGAGCAGCATGAAGCTCACGAGCACCAGGCCGCCGGCGCAGAGGTGCGCGATATCGAGTGCCAGGCGGTCGATCACGTGGCTTGCGTCACGAAGAGAAGAAGCGCCGCGAGGAGCCCGAGCATCAGCGCCGCGCCGAGGAAGTCGCTCACGCGGAAGACGCGCATCTTGGCGATCGCGGTCTCGAACACGGCGAGGGCGAAGCCGGCGACGCCGAGCTTGGCGATGTAAACGCCGGTACCGGCAAGGTAAGCCGCGGCGCCCTGGCCCGGGCCGGCGATGCCCCAAGGGAAGAAGACGCAGGCGATGAGCGAGACGTAGAGCACGAGCTTGAGATAGGAGGCGGCCTCGATCAGCGCGAGGTGCCGGCCCGAGTACTCGAGGATCATCGCCTCGTGCACCATGGTGAGCTCGAGATGCGTCGCGGGGTTGTCGACCGGGATGCGCGCATTCTCGGCGAGCGCGACCATGATGAGCGCCACCAGCGCGAGGGCGAGCGAGACGCGCAGGCCGACCTCCGGCGCCTGCAGCGCGGCGGCGATCGAGGAGAGCTGCGTGGAGCCCGCGAGCAGCGACAGCGTGAACACCACCATCAGCATGGCCGGCTCGGCGAGGGACGCGATCATCATCTCGCGGCTCGCGCCGATGCCGCCGAAGCTCGTGCCGACGTCGAGGCCGGCGAGCGCCAGCATGAAGCGCGCGGCGCCCAGGAGCGCCACGATGGCGATCACGTCGGCCGCGTAGCTGAAGACGAGGCCGGCGGCGAAGGTCGGCACCAGCGCCGCGGCGACCCAGGTCGTGGCGAAGATGAGGTAGGGTGCCGCGCGAAAGAGCCACGAAGCCGACTCGGCGAGCACGACGTCCTTGCGCAAGAGGCGCAGGAGCTCGCGATAGGGCTGCAGCAGCGGCGGCCCCTGGCGGCCGACGAGATGGGCCTTGAGCTTGCGCACGTAGCCGGTAAGGAGCGGCGCGAGCAGCAGGACCAGCGCGAGTTGTGCAAGCTGCACGGCGAGCGCGAGCGCTATTGCCATACGGCGAGCACCATGAGGAGCGCGACCAAAGCGCCGAACACCAGCGTGAGGTAGGCGCGGATCGTGAGGAACTGCACCGCGTTCAGCCGATCGGCGGCAAACGCTACCACGCGCGCAGTCGGCACATAGAGCGCATCCCACAGCAGGTCGCGCAGCCGGACGTGAAGGCTTGCACTGTCCAGCGCGCCGGGCGCCGGCATGTGCACTTCCTCGCGCGCGCGGAACACCACGGTGCCGAAGACCCGGCGGATCGGCTGCGAGAAGCTGCCCGCGGTGTACTGCGTGGCGGGGCTGGGATCGGGAAAGCCGCAATCCCAGGCTGGCGCGCGGCGCAGCCGGCTGGAGGCGAAGCGGTGGATCGCCGCGGCGGCGAGCCCCGCGGCGAGCGCGATCAGCAGGAAAAGAAGCAGGCCGTTGTACGAGCTGCGGCTCTGCGCGATCGGCACGATGGTGAGCCAGTCGAGCCCGTGCCGTTCGGGCAGATGGCTGCCGGTGAGCGCCTGCGCGACGGGGGCGAGCGCATCGATGAACCAGGCGGGCAGCACGCCGGCGACGAGGCACAGCGCGGCGAGCGTGCACATCGCGGCGAGCGACCAGCGGTCCGTCTCACGCGCCTCGCGCGCTACCGCGCTGCGCGGCCGGCCGAGGAACGTGATGCCGAACGCCTTGACGAAGCACGCGGCGGCGAGCGCCGCGGAGAGCGCGAGCAGCGCGCCGATCGCCGGCACCAGGAACTTGAGCAGCCACTGAGGCAGGGCGGGGCTCAAGAGGATCGCCTGGAACGTGAGCCACTCCGAGACGAAGCCGTTGAAGGGCGGCAGCGCCGAGATCGCCGCCGAGCCGACGAGGAAGAGGAACGCCGTCTGCGGCATGCGATGGATGAGGCCGCCCAGGCGCTCCATGTCGCGCTCGCCGGTGGCGGTGAGGACCGCCCCTGCGCCGAAGAAGAGCAGGCTCTTGAACACCGAGTGGTTGAACACGTGGAATAGTGCCGCCGTGAGTGCGAGCGCCGCCGCGGCGGGCATCTCGTTCGCCGTGAAGGCGAGCGCGAGCCCCAGGCCGATGAAGATGATGCCGATGTTCTCCACCGTGTGATAGGCGAGCAGGCGCTTGAGGTCATGCTCCATCAGCGCGTGCAGCACGCCCATCACCGCGGTGATGCCGCCGGCGAGCGCCACGAGCGCGCCCCACCACCAATACGGCGCGCCGACGAGATCGAACACGATGCGCACGAAGCCGTACACGGCGACCTTGGTCATCACGCCGCTCATCAGCGCCGAGACATGGCTCGGCGCCGCGGGGTGCGCGAGCGGCAGCCAGACATGCAGCGGCACGACGCCCGCCTTCGAGCCCGCGCCGGCGAGCGCGAGGACGAGCACCGCCGCGCCCATCAGCATGGAAGGGGAGGTGTTGCGGATGGCGGCGAAGTCGTAGGCACCCGACCAGCCGGCCAGCAGACCGAACGCGAGGATGAGGGCGAGCGTGCCGAAGCTCGCCATGAGGAGATAGAGATAGCCTGCCGCCGCGTTGCCGCTACGGCGGTGATGCGCCATGACGAGCGCCCACGAGGCGAGCGACATGAACTCCCAGGAAAAGAGGAACGTGAACGCGTCGTCGGCGACGAGCACCAGGTTCATCGCGGCGAGGAACGCCGGGAAGAAGGGCAGCACGCGCGCCGGCGCTTCCTCGTGCCGGCCGTAGCCCAGGCCGTAGAGGCTCGCGGCTGCGCCGCCCAGGTTCGCGACCACGAGGAAGAAGGCGCTCAGCGCATCGAGCCTGAAGTGCGCGCCGAGCCAGGGCAGGCCAATCGGCAGCGCGAGGGTCGCGGCCAGGCGCGGCGGCGCGAGCAGCGCGCCGAGCGCGAGCGAGAGCGCTGCCACGCTCGTCGCGAGCGCCACACCGTAGATCGCCGGCGTCGCCGCGCGGCGCTGCGCCAGGCCAATGCCGGCGGCGGCTGCGGCGAGGAGCAGCGCCACGCAGCCGAGCAACGCTTGGAGCGCCACGGGCTAGCGCTTCCCGCGCCCAGGCGCCTTGAGGCGCACGCCGCGGCCGCCGGTCTCGCTCGCCGTGCCTTCGTTGATGAGCTCGATGCCCGCGCGCTCGAGCGCGGCGATCAGCTTCATCAGCGACTCGACGTTGCCGCGGATCACGCCGTCGCTCGCCTCCATGCGCTGGATGGTGGGCAGCGAGAGGCGCGCCGCCTTGGCGAGCGCCGCCTGGTCGAGGCCGGCGAGCGCGCGCGCGGCGCGCAGTTGCCGCGAGGTGATCAATTAATTGAGATCAGTGAAACGAGATATCTTCGAGAAAATATCTCGCTTCTGATGTTTTGTAAATGAGCGAATGCGAAACGCGCTCAGGGCGCGACGCGCTCGCCCGGGGCGAGCGCGCCGTGCTGCATCATCACCCGGCGCGCGCACTGCGCGATCTTGTCGCTCTTCGCCTGCACCGTGACGAGCATGGCGCCGCGCTCGAATGCCTCGCCGTAAAAGCGCGCCTCGGGCTGCGGCATGCCGAGGGCAACCAGCGCCTTCACCAACGCGGCCGCCGTGGCCACGCCGGCGTTGGCGAACGCCACGCCGAGCGAGCCGAACACGCGCAGCATGCCGCCGCCCGGCAGCGCGCGCGACACCGCTTCGAGGCCTTCAAAGAGGCCGTCGACGAGCGACTTGGCGCCGGCGGCGGTGGTATCGATCGCGCGCTTCAAGTCGGCCGCGTTGCCGCCCTGCTGTTGCGTCCACCAGCCCGCCGCGTCGCGCACCATCACGCTGATGTCCGCGCGGTCGCACAGGCACTGCCCGACGAGCTCTTCAATCAGCCGCTGCGCATCGACGGGTTTCTCCACTACGCCAGCAATGGTTTTCGCCATGGAAGGCCTCCGACGCGGGATGCTGCAAGCGCTATGCCCTGTGGAGCAGCATGCGGCAGCGCGGCAACGGTTGACAAGCGGGAAGCGAAGGATCAGCGTGCAAGTCCACCCATCGAAGGATGGCGCATGCCGGGCAGGCGCGTTTACGTGCGGACGCTCGAGCGCGCTCTTCGCATCATCGGAAACGAAGAGGCCCTCGCGGAATTGCTATGGGTGCGTCCCGCGACATTGCGCCGTTATCTCAGCGGCGAAGCAAGGCCGCCTGACGATGTCTTCCTGAAAGCGGTCGACATTCTCTTCAACAATGCCTGGGGCGCGACGCGCAAGGCGCCCGAAGATCCCGCACGCACCGAGCGCCGGCAGCGCGCGCAGGACATGGCACGATCGACGGCAGAACTCCTCAGAACGACGGACGCCACGCTGCAAGCGACAAAGGAGCTGCGCGCAGAAACGGCAGCACTGCGCGACGCATTGAAAGCAAGCGCATTTTCGCATCGCTTGTTTGATCCAGCGTACCGACCCAAGGATCGGCAAGACGTACTGCAGACCGGCCTCGATGCAGCGCTGCAAGCCGCAAGCACCGATCGCGGCGACATCGAGCTCATCGATGGGGGCGGCGCGCTACATATCGAGGTTTGGCGCGGCTTCTCGGAGGCGTTGCTGAAGTTCTTCGATGGCGGTTCCGAGCCGCGCTCGGCATGCGCCCTGGCGCTCGCAGAGCACAGGCAGATCGTCGTCGCCGACGTGATGTTGCATGCGCTCTATGCCGGCACGCCGATGCTCGAGGTGCTGCGCGCGGCCGATATACGCGCGATATGCGCAACGCCGCTCATGTCGCCGGCGGGCGAGGCCTTGGGCGTGGTCTCGACTCACTTCCACGAAGCAAAGGCTCCCAAGGAGGAGCAGCTGGAAGCGCTCGACGTGGTAGCCAAGCGCACCAGCGCCCTGCTGCAGGCGGCCTGAGGGTACGTAACTTGCACCGCTCGCCCGCGATGGAACTGGGCGAGCAGCGCGCCAGCACCAACGTGGAGGCTGCGATACGCTCGCGGCGGCCGCGCCCTGAGCTAGCGCGCTAGCGGCGCCATCGCTGTTGCGATGACCGCCCAGAGCTTCGCGAGATCGGACTTCGGGTAGCAGTGGACCACGCAGGCCGCGACCCAGTTCGCCGCGCGATCGAGCTCGGCACCGCTGAACGACGCGCGTAGCGGTGGCTCGCCGGGCTGCGGATGTTTTACGAAGACGCGGACCTCGTCGTCGACCAGAGCGAGATCGACTTCGATGCCCGCCGACTTGAGCATGCGCAGCGTGGTGAACAGGTTGCGCCCGACGACTCTCATCCGCGCCGCACCCATTTCGCGAGGCGCTGCAGATAGCTGAACGCCGCCGCCCGGCGGGAACGCAGCGCGCTTTGCCGCAGGGACACGAATTCTCGGCGCACGGCAGGGGTCGAGACCTCGGCGTTGATGAACGCGAGATAGCGCGAGTGGCTGGCGGAATGCACGGAGCGGCGCTGCTTCATGGGTCCGCGGCGTGCAAGCGACGTGCCGCGCTAGCGCTCGCGTTCCGCATTGCCGCTCGCTGCTTTTGCCTGGCGCGCGAACCAGCGCCCGCCGAGGTACATCGCAAGCCCCAGACCGACTGCCGTGCTGCCGATGAGCACGTAGCTCGCTTTGGAGGGATCCTCGAGCGCGAGAGCGATTTGGTGGCCGAAGACGAGCACGGCGATGAGCCCAGGGGTCAGGCTGAGAAGCGTGCCGAGCGTGTACTGCCAGAGGTTCATGCGTATCGCGCCGGCCATGATGCCCTGCACGGCAAACGGCGGCGTCGGCAGCATGTTGGCGGCGAAGATGGCCATGATGGCGTGGCTGCGAAGCAGGCCAGTGAACTCCTCGAATTTCGAGCCGGCGAGCCGCCGTACCGTGTGCCGAGGCAGCAGTCGCCCGATGTAATAGGTGCTCCACGCGGCGCCGAGCACGCCGCAGACGACGCAGGCGCCGCCCGTCCATAGCCCGAAGGCGACGATTGCGACGAGCGAGAGCAGCGGCCGCGGAAACATCATGAAGGCGGCTGGCGTGTAAGCCGCGGCGAGCGCGATCGGCGCCCACGTGGTCGACCCCAACAGGCGCGCGACGGCGACGATGCGCTGCGGCGTGGCGAAGTTCGCGAGCGGCGTATAGCGCCAAGCGGCGGTCAGCCCGAGGACAACGAGGGCGATGATGCCGAGCTTGCCCCAGGCGGGTCGCCGCCATCCCCGCCGAAGCGCGTGTGCCATGACCGGGAAATACCTGCAACGGCTGTGCCGCGGGTAGCGGCGGGCGGACGCTAGCGGGGCAGGGCCGCAGTCGCGCTCAGGATCACCGACCAGACCTTCGCCAGGGCCGATTTCGGGTAGTAGCGCACGGCGCAAGCCGCGAGCCAGTCAGCCGCGCGCACGATGTGTGCGCCGCCGAAGGACGCCGCGAGCGGCGGCTCGCCGCGCGCGGGATTCTTGAGAAACACGTGGATGCGCTCGCCGACCACGCGCGCGCCCGCTTCGATGCCCGCGGTCCGCAGCATCCGCAGCGTCACAAAAAGATTACGTCTTCCCACTCTCATTCGCGGTTCCGGCGCAAGCCATGTGCCTCTGTTTATCCTCCGTGCTAACAAAGCGGTAAGGAGAAACTTCCGGGTCCCTCAGCAATAGCTGTAGTCGGGCGGCTACGCGTGTCGGTGAATTGCCGACACGCGACGGAGCGCGCTGCATTGGATTGCTTACGCGCGCAGACGTCTGGCGCCCGAGGTTGCGGAGTCTAGTGCTTGGGAACCGGCTGGTTCAGAAGCAGCCAATACATGCCTAGCTGGCTCACCGCCGTGGCGAATTGGCTGAAATCGACGGGCTTTCGCACGTAGCTGTTAGCGCCCAACTGGTAGCTCTTCAGCATGTCCTCGTCTTCGCTAGAGGAGGTGAGAATGACCGTCGGGATGAGCCTGGTGCGCGGATCGGCGCGCAGCCGGTTCAGCACGTCCAGGCCCGAGAGCTTCGGCAGCTTAAGGTCCAGCAGGATGACGGCCGGCATACGCGACACGCCGCGCCCGGCGTGCGCGCCCTCTCCGAAGAGGAACTCCAGCGCTTCGGCACCGTCGCGCGCGACGACGATCTCGTTCGCGATCTTCGCCTGGCGCAGCGCCCGCGTGGTGAGCTCCTCGTCGTCCGGGTTGTCCTCGACCAGCAAGATCATCTTGTCAGACATCAACTTTCCCCTTTTTCAACAGATCGGCGAGCGCCTCGGGCGCTGCCGGCTTGGCGAAGAAATAACCCTGGCCTTCGTTGCAGTCGTGCTGGCGCAGGAAGGCGAGCTGCTCCGCGGTCTCCACGCCTTCGGCGAGCACACGCAAGCCGAGGCCGTGGCCCATGGAGATGATCGCCTGCGCAAGCGCCGCGTCGCGCCCGCCTTTGACGAGGCGCGTAACGAACGCCCGGTCGATCTTCAGGCAGTCGACCGGCAGGCCGGAGAGGTAGGAGAGGCTCGAATAGCCGGTGCCGAAGTCGTCCACCGCAATCTGCACACCGAGCCGCTTGAGGTCCTCCAGCACGCGCAGCGCCCGCTCGCGATCGTCGATCAGCACACTCTCCGTGAGTTCGAGCTCGAGCGACGCC
>VBCM01000088.1:0-3222 GCA_005883675.1 Betaproteobacteria bacterium | reverse complement strand
ACCCACGCTCCGGCAGCATGCCATTGCGCGGTGCGCTGCACCGCCTCCATCAGGGCCCAGTAGCCGAGCTCCTGGATAAGCTCGGATTCCTCGGCAATCGGGATGAACAGCGCCGGCGAGACGAAGCCACGGGTCGGATGCTTCCAGCGCATCAACGCCTCGACGCCGATGATGGCTCCGCTCGCGAGATCCACTTGCGGCTGGTAATGCAGCTCGAGCTGCTTTTGCGCGAGCGCCGAGCGCAGCGCGTTCTCAAGCTCGACGCGGTCGAGCGCCTGGCGCGTCATGTCGGCGGCATAGAACTGGAAGGCGTTGCCGCCCGCCTCCTTGACGCGGTTCGCGGCCGCATCGGCGTTGCGCAGCAGCACGTCGAAATCCTCGCCGTCGCGCGGATACATGCTCGCACCCATGCTCAGCGTGACGTGGATCTCGCGCCCGTCCAGCGCGAAGGGGGCCGCCAGCGCCCTGCGCATGGCGCGTGTGATGCGCAGCACGTCGTCCGGGCGCGCGACGTCCGCCGCGAGCAAGGCGAAGTCATCGGCGCCGACCCGCGCCACGGTATCGCCGCCGCGCAGCGATTTCGCGAGGCGCTCGCCGATCGCCTTGAGCAGCGCGTCGCCGGTGGCATGGCCGTAGCTGTCGGTGAGCAGCTTCAGGCGGTCGACGCTGCCGACCACGAGCGCGCAGCTGCGGCCGGTGCGCTTCGCGTGCGCGATCGCCTGCGAGGTGCGGTCGCCGAGGAGGCTGCGATTCGGCAACGCAGTGAGCGAATCGTAATTCGCCAGGTACTGCAGCCGCGCCTCGTAGGCCTTGCGCTCGCGGATGTCGCGCGCGATGGTCGAGCGGAACCGGATCTCGCCGTCTGCGCCGCGATGCGCGATCATCACTTGCGACACCGGCACGGCAGTGCCATCCGCGCCGAGCACGGCCGCTTCGCCTTGCCATAGGCCCGCGCGCGCGCTCGCCGGCAACGCCTCGGCGCGTAGCAGCTCCACCGTTGCCGCTGGGTGCAACGAGGCGATGCGACGGCCGGCGAGCGACGGCTCGGCCACCCCTGCGAGGTTGCGCCAGGCGGCGTTCAGGTAGAGCACCTCGCCATCGGGGCTCGCCATCGCGACGTAGTCGCTGGTGGCCTCGAGAATCTCGACAAGGCGGCCGCGCTCCTCCTCGATCCTGCGGGTCCGCTCGCGGTCGGCCGCGTCGGCCAGCGCGCGCTTCACCGCGGTGCCGAGGCGCCGCATGTTGTTTTTCAGCACGTAGTCGGTCGCGCCGGCGCGGATCGCTTCGATCGCGCGCTCCTCGCCGATCGTGCCCGAGACGAAGATGAACGGCACGTCCGGCGTGAGCTCGCGCGCGATGCGCAGCGCGTGCAATCCGTCGAACCCAGGCATCGAGAAATCCGAGAGGATCGCGTCGGGCTTGACGCCGCCGAGCGAGCGCCGCATTTCCCGTTCGGAATCGACCCGGTGCCAGTGCGCCTGGATGCCGTCGGACTTGAGCGAGCGCAGCGCGAGCTCGACGTCGTCCGGCGAATCCTCCACGAAGAGCATGTTGAAGAGCATGTTGACCTCGGTGAGGTTACTCATGCGGCCACCTCTTTCGCAGCTGCGGGCGCAGCCTGGTTCTTGGCTGCCAGTGTGAAAAAGAACACGGCGCCCTTGCCGGGCTTGGCATCGGCCCAGATGCGGCCGCCGTGGCGATGCACGATCCGCTGTACCGTCGCGAGGCCGATGCCCGTGCCCTGGTACTCGTTAGCAGAGTGCAGGCGCTGGAAGGCGCCGAAGAGCTTGCCGGCATAGCGCATGTCGAAGCCGGCGCCGTTGTCGCGTACGAAGAACGTCGCCTCGTCCCCGTCGCGCAGCAGGCCAACCTCCACGCGCGCGTGCTCGGCCTTGGCGCTGAACTTCCAGGCATTGCCGATGAGATTTTCCAGCGCCGCGCGCAGCAGCCGCGGGTCGGCATTCGCCTGCATCCCGTCCCACACCGACACCTCGACCTGGCGCGCGGGCTCGCGCTGCTGCAGATCGGCGATCACCTGGCGGGCGATCTGCGACACGTCCACGTCGTGCCGCTGGAGTTCGCCGCGCGACACCTTGGAGAGATTGAGCAGGTCCTCGATCAGCTGGCCCATGCGCTGGGTCGAGGCGCGGATGCGCCCGAGGTAGCGCTGCGCCTCCTCCGGCACGTCCTTCGGAAAGTCGTCGACGAGCGCCTGGCTAAAGCCGTCAATCGAGCGCAGCGGCGCTCTCAGGTCGTGCGACACGGAATAGCAGAAGGCTTCGAGCTCAGCGTTGCTGGCCTGCAGCTCGGTGGTGCGCTCTCTTACGCGCGTTTCCAGCTCGGCGTTGAGCCGCCGGATCTCCTCTTCGGCGCGGCGGCGCTCCTGCACCTCGCGCGCCGCGTCGCGGTTCGTCGCCTCGAGCTCGCGCGTCGCCCGCTCGATCTCGCCCAGCATGGCGTTGAACGCCTCGGCGAGAAGGCCAATCTCGTCGCTCGTCAGCTTTTCCGCGCGCAGCGCGAAGTTGCGCTTCTCCGTCACTTCGGTGGCAAGCTGCGCAATTGCGAGCACCGGGCGCACCAGCACCCGGTGCACCCAGCGCGAGAAGAACCAAGCCACGCCCATGGCGAGTGCGGTGACCACCGCCGCGATGCCGAGGTAACCGAGCAGGCGATCGAAGAGCGCGTATTCGGCGCGCACATAGACCGTGCCGAGGATCTCGCGGTCCTTCACGATACGCTTGAAGACGACGAGCTCTCCGCGCTCGACGCCCGCGCCATCGGCCTCGGGCAACGCAGGGAATTCGCGCTGCCCCTCGTGCGCGTACGTGGCGAAGAGGCGGCCGCGCGAGTCGTAGATCGCCGCGGCGAGAATGAGCGGGCGGTAGCGCAGCAGTGCCAGGTTCTCGCGCGCCGCCTTGGCGTCGTCGAAGCTCAGCGCCGGCGCCGTCGTTTGTCCGAGGAGCTCGGCCTGCGTTTGCAGGTCGTTGATCCACCCCCGGTGGTAAAGGCCGAGGTCGTAGGCGAGCATCGCCGCGATCGCGAGCAGCACCGCGACGAGCGTAGTCGCGAGCTTGACCGCGAGGATCTTGCTGCTGATCGAGCGGTGGGCGCTGGCCATGGCTAGCTGGTGATGACCCTGCGCGCCACGGCGAGGAGGCGCGAGCTGATCTTCAGCTGCCCGCGCTCGGCGCTCGCGAGCGCGATATCGAAGCGCACCTTCTG
>VBCM01000087.1:483-18541 GCA_005883675.1 Betaproteobacteria bacterium | reverse complement strand
TCGCCGCGCCGCTCAGCGACACGGCGTGCGAATAGAACTTCGGCGCCGCGCCCAGCTCTTTCGGATTCAAGTACTGCTTGTTCATTTTTCCCTCCTCAGTAAACCGCCCCGCGCGCGGTGATCGGCCAGAGCGCCTCCACCCGGCCGCCGCGCACGCAGACATACCAGTCGTAAAGATTCACCGTCGGGTCGCAATGCCCGGGCACGAGCAGCAGCTTCTCGCCGAGCGCCGGCGGCTGCGCGCCGCTCGCGATGTCGAGGACGCCGTGCTCGTCCGAAGCACTGCGAAACACGACGCCGGGGCGCTGCCACACCGCCGGCATGCCCGAATCAACGCTCGACGCCTTCAGGCCGGCATCAACGATCGCGCGGTCGGCCGCCGGGCGGCTCATGACGGTGGTGAGGACGAAGAGTGCGTGCTCGTAGCGCGGCAGCGGCGCTGCCCACTCGTTGCGGCCGTAGTCGACGTCCATGAAGATGTAGGAGCCCGGCTGGATCTCGTTCCAGGCGCCGCTCTCGACTTCCAGCATGTACGTGCCGCTGCCGGCGCCGGTGACGATCGGGCATTCGATGCCGTGCTTGTTCAGGAGCTCCTCGGTCCGGTGCACCGCCTTGGCCGCGCCGTCGATGGCGGCGCGCCGGTCGGCCATCGAGCGAATGTGCTGGGCACGACCGTGATAGGCCTGCAGCCCGGCGAAGCGGAGATTCCTGGCGGCGGCGATGCGCTGCGCGAGCGCCAGCGCTGGCTCGCCCGGCGCGATGCCGCATCGTCCCATGCCGACTTCGATCTCGATGTACACGTCGAGCTTCGCACCGCTCGCCTCGAGCGCCGCGACATTGTCCGCATGGTCGACGCAGACGCCGATATGTGCGCGGCGCGATAGCTTGGCGAGGCGTGCGATCTTCTGCGCGCCGACGACCTCGTTGCTGACGAGCACATCTGTGATGCCGCCCTCGACGAGCGCTTCGGCTTCCGAGACTTTCTGGCAGCAAACGCCCACGGCGCCCATCGCGAGCTGGCGCTTGGCGACCTCCGGGCACTTGTGTGTCTTGGCGTGCGGCCGTACCCGCACCGGTCGATCCTTAACGGTGGCGGCAAGCGTGCGCAGATTGCGCTCGAAGGCGTCGAGCTCGATGACGAGCGCCGGCGTGTCGATGTCCTCGAGGCGCTGCCCGACAGTCGCCGGCGCGCGCATCATGCGGCAGCCACGCGGCGCTGCTGCAATAAGAACCAGACGAGCGCGACGGCGACGATCGCGACAAGCGGCAGCGCAAAGAGGTTCACGCGCTCCCAGCCGGCCGTCGTCACGGTGGCGCCCGAGGTGAAGGAAGAGACGAGCATCATGATGAAGATCGCCTGGTCGTTCGCGCCTTGCGCCTTCGCCCGCTCCTCCGGCCGATAGGTTTCCGTCAGGAGCGTCGTGCCGCCGGTATAGAGGAAATTCCAGCCGATGCCGAGCAGCACGAGCGCCCACCAGAAATGCGCGATCGTAATGCCGGCGAGTGCGATGGCGATCGTCACCAGGTTGAGCGCCGCGCCCGAGAGCATGACCGGGATCGTGCCGAAGCGGCGGATCAGCGCGCCGGTGACGAACGAGGGCGCGAACATCGCCACGATGTGCGAAGAGATCACGAATGCCGTGGCGCTGAACGCGTAGCCGCAGATCTGCATGGCGATCGGCGTCGAGGTCATGAGGAAGTTCATGACGCCGTAGCCGATCGCCGCCGCGAGCACGGCGACGATGAACTTCGGCTGCGCCGCGATCTCGGCGAGCGGGCGGCCCGCAGCCGCGCCCTCGGCCGCGCTCGGCACGGGGATGCGGATGAAGCGCAGCAGCGCCATCGTAACTATCGCTACCCCGATCAGCGTGAGATACGCGCCCATGAATTTCCGCGCGCCGAGCTCGAGCGTCCAGCGGCTAAGTGCCGGACCGAGGATGCCGCCGATGAGGCCGCCCGCCAGCACAAGCGAGATGGCAGTCGGCCGCTGCTCCGGCGGCACGGCATCGGCGGCGGCGAAGCGGTAGTACTGCCCGTGGGCGTTATACACACCGAATAGGAGCGCACCCAAGCAGAGGAGCGAGAAGTACCCCCCGTAGATTGCGGCCCCGCAAACGAGCGCGCCGGCGACCGCCCAGAACGTGCCGGCCGTGAGGCCGGCCTGCCGGCCGACGCGCTTCATGTAGAGCGACGCGGGCATCGTGGCGAGCGCGCCACCGAGCACCCAGCAGGTGACGGGCAGCGTGGCGAGCGAGGGCCTGGGCGCGAGCGCCAAGCCGGCGAGCCCATTGATCGCCACGAGCGTCGAGTTGTTGGTGAAGAGCATCGCCTGGCAGCCGGCGAGCAGCCCGACGTTGCGGCGTGTACTGTTCATTTATACAGTATCGGGCGTACAATCGCCATCGGGTCGATTGTAGGGGCCGCGTCTATGGCGAAGGACGGCAAGAGCGAAATCACCTTCATGCGCGGCGCGCGCTCGTTCCTCCAGGGGCGCTTCGAGACCGTGGCGCGCGAGACGTTCGACGACGGCTGGACGCCGGACGAAAAGGACGAGCGGCCGCTCGAGACGCAGGTCACCATCGAGCGCGCCCGCACCATCCTCTCGCACAACGACTCGCCGGACGTGGGGTTCAGCACGTCGATCAACCCTTATCGGGGATGCGAGCACGGCTGCATCTACTGTGTCTCGGGCGACACGCCGGTACTCATGGCGGACGGCACAACACGAGCTATCGCAGAGCTCAAAGTAGGCGACGCCATTTATGGCACCAAGCGCGATGGCTGGTATCGCCGCTATGTGAAATCGCGCGTGCTCGCGCACTGGAGCGTCATAAAGCCGGCTTTCCGCGTGACGCTCCAAGATGGCACCGAGCTCATCGCTGGCGGCGACCACAGGTTCCTTACCGAGCGCGGCTGGAAATTCGTTACCGGCGCGCAGCGGCCGCATCTCACGACCGGCAACAAGCTCATGGGCTTTGGCGCCTTTGCTCCTGGTCCGGTCAAGCGCGCCGATTACCGTAGCGGCTACCTGTGCGGCATCGTGCGGGGCGATGGACATCTCGCGTCACATCAGTCCCGTTGGCCAAGCGGGCGTGTCGGCACGATTCATCAATTCCGCCTGGCGCTATGCGACGTGGGAGCGCTCCTGCGAGTGCAGTTTTTTCTCGAAGAGTGCGAGATCGACACGGAGCACTTTGTGTTCCAAGTGGCGAGCGGCAACAGGCGGCTGATGCACGCGATCCGGGCTCAACGCAAGCTCAGTATCGAACGCATTCGGACGCTCGTTGCCTGGCCGCCGGAGATTTCGCCTGAATGGGCTGCCGGTTTTCTTGCCGGCATCTACGACGCCGAGGGCAGCTACAGCCAAGGGGTGCTTCGCATCAGCAATACCGATGCGGCGATCATCGAGCGAATCGAAGAATGCCTGGGGATGTTTTCGTTCCAGTTCGTGCGCGAGCACGTGCACCGCGAGGCCACGAAACCGATCGACGTCGTTCGCCTGCTTGGCGGTCTGCGCGAGCAGCTGCGCTTCTTCCATAGCGTCGATCCCGCCATCGTCCGCAAGCGCGATATCACCGGACAGGCGGTCAAGAGCCAAGCGCGCCTGGGCATAGTCAGCGTCCAGCCGCTCGGCAAAGCGATGCGGCTGTACGACATCACCACCGAGACGGAAGACTTCATCGCCAACGGCGTGGTGAGCCACAACTGCTACGCGCGGCCGAGCCACGCCTACCTGGAGCTCTCGCCCGGCCTCGATTTCGAGACGAAGCTCTTCGCGAAGACCAATGCGGCAGAGCAGCTGCGCGCCGAGCTCTCGAAACCGGGCTACCAGCCGAGCCCGATCGCGCTCGGCGCGAACACCGACTGCTACCAGCCGATCGAGCGCAAGTACGGCATCACGCGGCAGATCCTCGAGGTGCTCGCCGAGTGCAATCACCCGGTGACGATGGTGACGAAGTCGGCGCTGGTGGAGCGCGATCTCGACATTCTCGGGCCGATGGCGGCGAAGAACCTGGTGCGCGTGTTCGTCTCCATCGGCACGCTCGATCGCGAGCTCGCGCGCAAGCTCGAGCCGCGCGCGGCGAGCCCACAGCGCCGTCTCGACGTGCTCCGCAATTTGGCCGGCGCTAGGGTCCCCTGCGGGGTGATGGTGGCGGCGCTGATACCAGCGCTGAACGACAAGACGATGGAGCACGTGCTCGAGGCGGCGGCCGCGGCGGGCGCCGAAGAGGCGGCGTACGTGATCATGCGGCTGCCCAACGAGCTGAAGGACATCTTCAAGGAATGGCTCGCCGCGCATTATCCGGAGCGCGCGGATCACGTGATGAGCATCATCCACCAGCTCCGCGGCGGGCGCGACAACGATCCGCGCTTCGGCACGCGCATGACGGGCACGGGGACGTATGCGGAGCTGATCGCCAAGCGCTTCGACATCGCGTGTCGCAGATATCACCTCAACGATCACGGCGCGGGCCGGCGGCGCGCCGAGCTCGATTGCAGCCTGTTCAAGCCGCCCGCCGCGAACCCCGGACAGCTCGCGCTCTTCTAGAATCGGCGCTCGGTGAAATTGCGAGCGCTCTGGCTCGCGATCGGCTGGGGCCTGGTCGCGACGATCGTTTGGCTGTCGGTCACGCCCCGGCCGCCCGACATTGGCATCGAGCACGGCGACAAGCTCGGGCACTTCGCCGCCTACGGCGCGGTGATGTTCTGGTTCTGCCAGCTCTATCCCCGGTTGCCAGGCCGCGTCGCGTATGCCGCGGGCTTCATCGCCATGGGCGTAGCGCTCGAGTTCGTGCAGCGCTCGCTCGGCTATCGCACCTTCGAGGTACTCGACATGGTCGCGGACGCGGTCGGCGTCCTCTTGGGCTGGATGGTGGCGCTCGCGGCGCCGCCGTTGCTGAAATAATTACGACCCTGGGTCCGAATTCCTCAATTGCCGAGCAGCTTGCCGCGCGCATCGAGCGCGCCCGGGTTGCCGCCGTCGATTTTCGCGAGACGGCGGAGAAGCTCGTGATCGACGTTGCCGGTCTTTGCGTCGCCGCGCGCAGGACGGACTACGTGCGCGCAGCCATCGCCGGCTGGGAGAGCGCAGGCGGCTGTACCGCAATCGCCCATGCGCGCGCGCTCGACGCGGCGGGCGCCGCGTTCGTGAACGGCACGGCCGCGCACGGCGAGGATTTCGACGACACGTTCGAAGGCGGACCGGTGCACGCCGGCGCGGTGATCGTTCCCGCGGTGCTGGCGGTGGCGGAAAGAAACCAATTACAGGGCGCGGACGCGCTCGCCGGCATCGCGGTAGGCGTCGAGCTCATGTGCCGCGCGAGCCTCGTCGCTCCCATGCGCATCCACAAGGCGGGCTTCCATCCCACCGCTGTCCTCGGCGCCGTTGGCGCCGCGGCGGGCGTCGCCACCGCGCTGCGCCTGCCGAACGAGCAATGGGTGAATGCGCTTGGCATCGTGGGGTCGCTCGCGAGCGGCATCATCGAATATCTCGCCGAAGGCGCCTGGACCAAGCGCCTGCATCCCGGCTGGGCGGCGCAGGCCGGCATCCGCGCGGCGGATCTTGCGCGCTCAGGCTTCATCGGCCCTCGCACCGTGCTGGAGGGAACGCATGGCCTCTACCAGGCGTTCGCGCACACGAGCGACGGCGACTGGGCGAAGCTGCGCGACGGTTTTGGCGAGCGCTGGATCGCCAACAGCATCGCGTTCAAGCCCTATGCCTGCGGCACGATGACCCAGCCCTACGTCGACTGCGCGCGGCGGCTCGCGCAGCGCGTCGACATCGGCGAGATCGCCGAGGTGGTATGCGAAGCGGCCGAGGGTACGGTGCATCGGCTGTGGGAGCCGCTCGCCGACAAGCAGCGGCCGCCGAACGCCTACGCGGCGAAGTTCAGCCAGCCGTACTGCATTGCTGCCGGTTTCGTGCTCGGGCACGCGGGGCTCGATGCCTTCACCGAGGAGCGAGTACACGACGCGCGCCTGCGCTCACTCGCGGAGAAGGTGCGCTACGTGATCGACCCGGCGAACCCGTATCCGAAGGAATTCACCGGGCACGTGCGCGTGCGCCTGCGCGATGGGCGCGAGCTCGAAGAGCGCCAGCCGCATTTGCGCGGCGGCGCACACGAGCCGCTAGAGCGCGCCGACCTCGAGGAAAAATTCCGGCTGAACTGCGCGTACGGTGGCTGGGGCGCCGCGCGTGCAGCAAGCTTCCTCAGCTTCGCGCGTGAGGCGTTCGACCGCCCGATCAACCTGAGCGCGTTCCGCGCTTAGTCGAGCGAGATGTTGCGCTCGCGGGCGAGCGCGCTCCAGCGCGCGATATCCGCGCGGATGAACTCGCCGAACTGCGCAGGTGTCATCGGCATCGGCTCGAGCGCCTCGCCGGCAAGGCGCTCACGCAGCGCCGGCGAAGCCAGCGCGCGGTTGATTTCGGCGTTGAGCCGCCGGGTGATCTCCGGCGGCAGCTTCGCCGGCCCGACGATGCCGTACCACTGCACGCCGTCGAAGCCCTGGTAGCCGAGCTCTTCGAAGGTCGGCAAGCCGGGCTGTAACGCGTGCCGATGCAACCCGGTGATGGCGAGCGGCTTGAGCTTCCCGGCGCGGATGTGCGGCAGCGCCGCCGCGAGTCCCGGGAAGAGCACGTGGATCTGGCCGCCCAGCATGTCCGCGATCGCCGGGCCGATGCCCTTGTAGTGCACGTAGGCCGGCGCCTCGAGCCCAGCCGCGGCCCTGAACTGCTCGAGTGCCAGGTGATTGAGCAACCCGATGCCACCCGTGCCGTAATTGAGCTTGGCGGGATTGGCGCGCGCGAACGCGACGAAGCTCGCGAGATCGCTCACCGGCAACGACGGCTGCACGACCAGCACGTTCGGCGTCCCGCCGACCATGGCGATCGGGGTGAAATCGCGGATCGCGTCGTACTGGAGCTTGCGTACCGCGGGGTTGGTGCCGTGCGTGCCCACGTATCCCACCATGAGCGTATAGCCGTCAGGCGCGGCGCGCGCGACTGTCATCGCGGCGATCGAGCCACCGGCGCCCGCCGAGTTCTCGATGACAAACGACTGGTCGAGCGCGCGGCCGAGCTGGTCGCCGATCGTGCGGCCGACGAGATCGAGCCCGCCGCCGGGCTGCGCCGGCACGATGATCTTCACCGGCTTCGCCGGGTACGCCTGCGCGCCGGCGAGCAGCGGGAGGAGCGAGAATAGGAGCAGCAAAAGGCGCATGCGGTCTCTGCGAAAAATAATTATTACCCTGGCCCCGAATTCAGGAAGCCTATCAGCGCGTCGAGCACCGCGTCGGGCGCCTCGGCCATCAGCGAATGGCCGGAGTAATCGATGAGCACGGTCTGCGCGCCGGGGATCTGCTCCTGCAGGGTCTTCGCCGCCCGCGGCGGCGTCATCATGTCGCGCTTGCCGAGGATGAAGAGCGCGGGGCATTTGACGCCGCCGGCGAAGACGTAATCGTTCGACGCCTTGAGGTCGGCATGCAGCACGCCCGGCGCCAGGCGCTCGAGCCGCGCCTGTGTATCGCCGTACATCCACATGCCGGGATTCGGATTGCCGCCGAGCGGCACCCGCGGCGCGTGGCCCCAGATGGTGTGCATGTCGAAGGCCGTGTATTCGTTGCGCTTCGCCGCCTCGAGGAAGGCATCGGTCGCCTTCATCGGATAAGCGGTCGCGATCAGCGCAATGCGCTCGACGCGCCCGGCGTGGCGTGCGGCGCAATCCAGCGCGACGAGCGTGCCCATCGAATGGCCGACGAGCGCCGCTTTCGCCACCTTGGCCGCGTCGAGCAAGCGCACCAGCCAGTCGGCCATCGCCACGACGCTCGCGAGCGGCGGGCCCTCGGAGCGGCCATGCGCGGGCAAATCGAGCGCCAGCACGTTCCAGCCGTGATAGCCGAAATAGCGGCTCTGCAGGCCAAACCATGAATGGTCGAGGCCCGCGCCGTGGATAAATACGACCGTGCGCTTGGCGCCGTCGAGCTCGTGGTTCGCCGTATAGGCATAGACGGCGCGGCCGTCGACCTGCAGCTTCACTTCTGCGAAGCGCCGAGCGCGCGATCGAGATCGTCGATCAGGTCCTGCGGATCCTCGAGCCCGATCGACAAGCGCACCGTGCCGGCGGTGATGCCCGCCTTCTGCAGGTCCGCGTCGCTCATGCGGTAATGCGTCGTCGTCGCGGGATGGATGACGAGCGACTTGGCGTCGCCGACGTTCGCGAGGTGCGAGAAGATGCGCAGCGACTCGATGAACGCTTTGCCGGCGGCGCGGCCGCCCTTGATCTCGAAGGAGAACACGGCGCCCGCTCCGAGCGGCAGCAGCTTCTTGCACAGCTCGTAGTCCGGGTGCTCGCGCAGCTCGGGGTAAATCACCTTCGCCACCGCAGGATGCGCAGCCAGGAACTGCACCGCCTTGCGCGTCGCCTCCACGTGCCGCGGCATGCGCAGGTGCAGCGTCTCCACGCCCTGCAGAATCTGAAATGCCGTCATCGGCGCCATGCAGGCGCCGAAGTCGCGCAGGCCTTCGCGCCGCGCGCGCAGCAGAAAGGCGCGGGTGCCGGATTCCTCCTCGAAGTCCATGTTGTGGAAGCCGGCATAGGCCTCGGTGAGCGTCGCGAATTTGCCCGAGGCTTCCCAGTCGAAGCGTCCCGAATCGACCAGCACGCCGCCGATCGCCGTGCCGTGGCCGCCGAGGAATTTCGTCGCCGAGTGGTAAAGGAGATCCGCGCCGAGTTTGAAGGGCTGCATCAGATACGGCGTCGTGAAGGTCGCATCCACCAGCAACGGCACGCTTGCCCGGTGCGCGATCTCGGCGACCGCGGGGATATCGAGCACGTCGAGCCCGGGGTTGCCGAGCGTCTCGCCGAAAAGGAGCCGCGTGTTGCGCCGGATCGCGTGCTGCCAGTCGTCAAGCTGCCGCGGCGTGACGAATGTCGTCTCGATGCCGAAGCGCTTGAGCGTATAGGCGAGAAGATTGTGCGACCCGCCGTAGAGGGAAGTGGAGGCGACGATGTGGCTGCCCGCGTCCATCAGCGTCGCGATCGCAAGATGCAGCGCCGCCTGGCCAGACGCCGTGGCGATCGCGCCGACGCCGCCTTCGAGCGCCGCCATGCGCTCTTCGAGCACCGCAACGGTCGGGTTGGAGATGCGCGAATAGACGTGGCCCGCGCGCTCCATGTTGAAGAGCGAGGCGGCGTGCTCCGTGTCGCGGAACACGAAGGAGGTCGTCTGGTAGATCGGCACCGCGCGGCTGCCGGTCGCCGGGTCGGGCGACTGGCCGGCGTGCAGCGCCAGCGTGTCAAACCCGGGATATTTGGGTCCCGCCATACGAAATCGGGGTCAGAGCCCTAATTCAAATAGGGCTCTGACCCCATTTCAATGGAGGTTCTTGCGCGACGGGCGCGTGTAGTTCTCGAAGGCGCGCTCGGGCTTCTTCTGCTGCGCGCTCTTGTCTTTCCAGTCGCGATCGAAGAGGTCGTTGACGAGCGCGGTCACTTCGGCGACCTGCTGCTTGTCGAACTGGCGCGCGAGGATCGCCGCGATGTCTTCGACCATGCAGCGACGCTGCGCTTCGTGGATCGCCTGCGCGGTGGGACCGACGAAGACGAGCTTCGACTCCTGCTCGCCGTTGTCGTGATAGACGGTGAGGTCGACTTCCACCGCCTCGTAGCAGTAAGGGCCGAGCAAATCAAGCGCCGCTTCCAGCGCGCCGTCGAAGCTGCGGCCCACTTCGCCGGTCCAGCAGACGTAGAGGATCAGCTCCTTCTCGTCATACTTGAAGCCGGGCTCGTCCTGCTCGAGGCTCTTTAGCTCCGCGATGCTGTCGGCGTCGAGATACTCGAGCAGCGGCGCGAGCGCCTGCTCGAGCTGGCGCCGCGAGACGCCCTCGAGAACCGGGATGTCGGCGTGGAGATGCACTTCGTGCCGCATGGCGAAAACCTCGAAAGGGGATGGCGGATTCTACCCCTAAAATCCTGACATGCGACCCGACTACGCAGGCGGCAGCCTCGTCAATCTGGTCGCGACGCTCGCCGCCGCACGCGGCGGCAAAGCGCTGCATGCGCCGCTTCGTAACTTCGTTCTCGATTCCCGCGTGCGCAACGTGGTGCTGCTCATCATCGACGGCCTCGGCGACAACTATCTTGCGCGCCACGGCGCGGGCAGCGAGCTCGCGCGGCGCCGGCGCCGCTCGCTCACCTCCGTCTTTCCGTCGACCACCGCGTCGGCGATCACGACGTCCTATACGGGCCGCACGCCGCTCGAGCATGGGCTCACCGGCTGGTTCGTGTACTTCGGCGCCGCCGGCTGCGTGAGCGCAGCGCTGCCCTTTCGCAGCCGCGGCGACATGGGTTCGCTCACCGCGCGCGGCGTGAGCGCCGAGCGGATTTTCGACACGCCGCCGCTCTTTGCGTCGCTCGCCGTGAAGTCCATCGTCGTCACGTATCGCGAGATCGTCGATTCGCACTACAACCGGGTGCATTGCCGTGGCGCGGAGCGCGTGGCTTACGACAACGCGGACGACTTCATAACGCAGCTCGAGCACGCAGTGAAGAGCGGCCCGGAGCGCAAGTTCATCTACGCGTACTGGCCGCACTACGACGCCTTCTCGCATCGCCATGGCTGCGAGAGCGCCGAGGCGGCAGCGCAGTTCGCCATCATCGATGCCGCCTTCGGCAAGCTGCTGCGGCGCCTCGCGGGCAGCGAGAGCACCGTGATCGCCACCGCCGATCATGGCTTCATCGATGTGGCGCCGCAGGAGTCGCTGGAGCTGCCCGCCGAGCTCGCACCGTATCTGCGTTTTCCCCTCTGCGGCGAGCGGCGCATCGCGTATTGCCACGTGCATGCGCCCGCGGAATTTGCCAAGCGCGCGCAGGCTTGGCTCGAGGATCGCGCGGACGTGATGCCGAGCGAGCGGCTGGTGGCGCACGGCTGGCTCGGACCGGGTGAGCCGCATCCGCTTTTGCAGGAGCGCATCGGCGACGTCGCGCTGATGATGCGCGGCCGCTACACGGTCAAGGACTGGACGCCCGGCGAGCCGCGGTGGCTGCACATCGGCAACCACGGCGGCACGCACGAAGACGAGATGTTGGTTCCCCTCATCGTGGAGGACGTATGAAAGCGAAAGTGAACGGCACCGAGCTCTACTACGAACTGCATGGAAAGGAAGGCGCGCCGTGGCTCATCTTCAGCCACTCGCTCGCCTGCACCGTGCGCATGTGGGATCCGCAGATCGCGGCGTTCAAGGATCGCTATCGCATCCTTGCCTACGACATGCGCGGGCATGGACAAAGCGCTGCGCCGACGGGTCCTTACACGCTGGAGATGCTGGCAGATGACGTGCTCGCGCTGATGAAAGAGCTCCGCATCCAGCGCGCACGCTATGTGGGGCTTTCCATCGGCGGCATGATCGGCCAGCACCTCGCGCTCAAGGACCCCGGCCGCTTCGAGCGCATGGTGCTCGCCGACACCGGGCATACGCAGACGCCGGAGACGCTCAAGCAGTGGGAAGAGCGCATCCGCATCGCGCAGGCGCAGGGCATGAAGCCGCTCGTCGCCGGCACCATGGAGCGCTGGTTCACGCCGTCGTTCCGCGAGACGCCGCAGGCGAAGAAAATCGCCGAGCTCATCGCCAATACTCCGGTGGCGGGCTACGTCGGCTGTGGGCAGGCGATCATGAAGCTCAACACCACCGCGCGACTGAAGGAGATCAAGCTGGCAGTGCTCGCCATCACCGGCGAGGCGGACGCCGCCGCCGCGGGCACGCGCTACATCGGCGAGCACATCCCGGGCGCGAAGTTCGTCAACATCGCGCAAGCGGCCCACATCGCGAACCTCGAGCAGGCCGAGAAATTCAATCAGGCACTGCGGGACTTCCTTTGAGGCCCTGCCAGCGCTTCACCTTGGTGGAGCGCACGCCGAAGAGGTCCAGAATGCGGCCGACCGTGTGCGCCACGAGATCGTCGAGCGTCTTCGGCATCGCATAAAAGGCCGGCATGGGCGGCATGATGATGCCGCCCATCTCGGTGACCGCGACCATGTTGCGCAGGTGCGCCAGGTTGAGCGGCGTCTCGCGCGGCACGAGCACGAGGCGCCGGCGCTCCTTGAGGACCACGTCCGCCGCGCGCGACACGAGGTCGTCGGCGTGCGCGTGCGCCACCGCCGCCAGCGTCTTCATCGAGCAGGGCGCGATCACCATGCCCTCGGTGATGTACGAGCCGCTCGAGATCGTCGCCGCGATGTCCTTCGGATGATACGCATAGTCGGCGAGGCGCTCGACGTCCTTCCTCTTCATCTTGTGCTCGTGCCAAACGTTGAGCACCCCGGCGTCGGTGAGCACGAGGTGGCTCTCCCAGCCCGCCGTCTCCTTCAGCGCGCGCAGCAGCGAAATGCCGTAGATCGCGCCCGTGGCGCCGGTGATGCCGACGATCAGCCGCTTTGGCATGGCGCGTAGCCTACCTGCGAAGGCGCTCGTTGTCGTGTTTTGTCCATTCGCGGCGGGCTACTTCCTCTCGTACTTTTTCCGCAACGTCAACGCCATCATCTCCAAGGACCTGGCGCAGGAATTCGCCCTTACGCCGGCAGACCTCGGCTTCCTCACATCGATGTACCTCGCCGCCTTCGCGGCGTTCCAGCTGCCGCTCGGCGTGCTGCTCGACCGCTACGGGCCGCGCCGCGTCGTCGCCGCGCTCCTGTGCTTGGCCGCCGTTGGCGCAGCACTCTTTGCTCTTGGGCGGGATCTGGCGATGCTCTCGTTCGGCCGCGCGCTCATCGGCCTCGGCGTCTCGGCGGGACTGATGGGCGCGATCAAGGCGTTCTCGCTTTGGTTTCCACTCGAGCGCCTCGCGACGCTGAATGGCCTCTACCTTGCTGTCGGCGGGCTGGGCGCGCTCAGCGCCACGGCGCCGGCAGAGGCGCTGGTCGGCACGCTCGGCTGGCGCGGCATGTTCTGGATCCTCGCTTGCCTAGCGGCGCTCGTCGCGCTGGTGGTGTACTTCGTGGTGCCGGAAAAGCCGCTGCCGGGCGAGGGACAGACGATCGCGGCCCAGCTCCGCGGCTTCGGCCGCGTGTTCGGTACGGCTGCGTTCTGGCGCGTCGCGCTGCCGATGGTGGTCGGCCAGGCAATCTATCTCGCACTGCAAGGCTTGTGGCTCGGGCCGTGGCTCGCGGATGTCGCCGGCCGCGCGCGGCACGAAGTGGCGAACGACCTCCTCATCACTGCGCTCGGCTACATCGCGGGCTCGGTGTGCTTCGGCGTGGCGAGCGATCGGCTCGCACACTTCGGCATTTCGCGCCTCACGGTGTACAAGCTCGGCCTCTTCACTTCGCTCGCCATGCTGACGCTACTCGCGGCCGGCATTCATTCCGAGCTGGAGCTGATCCTCGCGCTCTATGCCTTCACCGGCATCTCGGCGTCGCTTGCTTATGCGCTGCTGACGCCGCTTTTTCCGCCGGAAATGACCGGGCGAGTAAGCACGGCGGCGAACATGCTGATCTTCGGCGTTTCTTTCGCCATGCAATGGGGTGTCGGCGCCGTGCTCAAGCTCCATCCGGTGGTGGATGGCCGCTATGCCGGCGCCGGGTATGCAACGGCCTTCGCTACGCTCGCGGCGGTACAGCTCGCCGCGCTCGCCTGGCTGCTACCGATGCGAACGGCGGTAGTTCGGGCTCCGTCCCCGAACTGAACTACCTAGCCGCGCTTGTAGACGATCTTCTTGGTGCCGCCGTCGCAGCTGCCGACGACCTTGCCGTCGGCCTGCGCGTCCTTGTCGACGATGTCGAGCGTGAATTGCTCGACGCCGTTCTTCTTGATCTTCGCCTCGATCTCAGTCTTCAGCTCGTTGCAATCCTTGCGCATCGATTGCGCCCAAGCCGAGCCCGAAAGACCCACTGCCACCAGCCCCGCAATGATCAGCCTCACCATGATTTTCTCCTTATAGCTGCTTCCCAGTTCTGGCCGTCGAATGGCTCTACGTCCATGCCGGTCACCGTCCCCGGGTCGAGGCAGCGCGCGTTGACGCTGTACCCGTCCGGATGCGACCGCGGTACATAGAATGACTTCATTCCACAGACTTTGCAAAAGAAGTGTTGCGCACGCCCGGTGTTGAAACGGTACGTGACGAGCGCCTCGGTGCCCTGGATGAGACGAAAGTCCGCTTTTTCGACGATCAGGTGCAGGTAGCCACTCTTGCGGCAGATCGAGCAGTTGCACTCGGCGACCGTGATGCGCGCCGGCGCGCGCACTTCATAGCGCACCGCACCGCAGTGGCAGCCGCCGGTATGAGTGACTAGAGCCTGCCGCCCAGCCAAAGGAGCGCCGCGGAGCCGGCGACGACGGTGAGCAGCAGGGCGAGGAAGCCATAGCGCCGGAAAGCGCCGTTCGGCTTGAAATAGAGACTGCGGATGACGTCGTCGCGGCCGCCGAGCCACAGCCAGTCGGGACCGGCCTTGTTGACGATGCGCGAATCGAAGATGCCGATGAAAAAGGCCGCAAACGCCCCCAGCGTGCTGCAAAACACCATTGTCAGGATTCCTCCCTCGAACCTGTCGCATTATGAACGATAGGCCGCGAAATGGCAGCCGTCGCCGAGCGGCGACGCCCTCGCCGGTGCCGATAATAAGCCGGTGTTGAAAACCACCATCGCCGGCAGCCTTCCCAAACCCGCTTGGCTCGCCGAGCCGAAGAAGCTCTGGCCGGCGTGGCGCCTCGCCGGCGACGAGCTCGGGCAGGCGAAGCGGGACGCCACGCTCCTCTGGCTCAAGAGCCAGGAGGACGCGGGCGTCGACATCGTCACCGACGGCGAGCAGTCGCGCCAGCACTTCGTGCACGGTTTCCTCGAGTTCATCGAGGGCATCGACTTCAGCCGCAAGGTGAAGATGGGCATCCGCGACAACCGCTACGAGGCGATGGTGCCGGTGGTAACCGGCCCGCTGAGGCTCAAAGGGCGGGTGCATCAGGCCGAAGCGCAGCTCGCGCGCGCGCATATCCGGCGCGAGCTCAAGCTCACGCTGCCCGGGCCGATGACCATCGTCGACACGATCGCGGACGAGCACTACGGC
This sequence comes from Betaproteobacteria bacterium, assembly GCA_005883675.1. GTDB lineage: Bacteria > Pseudomonadota > Gammaproteobacteria > Burkholderiales > SG8-39 > SCGC-AG-212-J23. Next base: position 3,487 of record VBCM01000087.1, on the reverse strand, counting down.
GACAAGGTGAAGCTCGCCATGGCGTTCGCCGAGCTCCTGAACCAGGAAGCACGTGCGCTGCAGAAGGACGGCGTGGACGTCATCCAGTTCGACGAGCCCGCCTTCAACGTGTACATGGACGATGTGAAGAACTGGGGCATTGCCGCCCTCGAGCGCGCAGCGCGGGGCCTGAAATGCACGACATGCGTGCATATCTGCTACGGCTATGGCATCCAGGCGAATATCGACTGGAAGCGCACGCTTGGACACGAGTGGCGGCAGTACGAGGAGATCTTCCCGGCGCTCGCAAAAAGCAGGATCGACCAGGTATCGCTCGAATGCATCCACTCGAAGGTGCCCATCGAGCTGCTCGGGCTGCTCAAGGGCAAGGACGTGCTCGTCGGCGTGATCGACGTCGCGACGGACACCGTGGAGACGCCGCAGGAAGTGGCAGACGTGATTCGCCGGGCGGCGAAGCATGTGCCCGCTAAGCGCCTCTACCCGTGCACGAACTGCGGCATGGCGCCGATGGATCGGGACATTGCCGTGGGCAAGCTGCAAGCGCTGGTCGCCGGCACCGCGCTCGCGAGGAAAAAGCTCAGATAGCCGAGACGCCAACTTTCGCGCCGCGCGGCATGGTGAGCTCGCCGCATGCGCTCGCCTCCGCCGCGGGCGCGGATGCGCTGCGTGCGGGCGGCTCGGCGGTCGACGCGGCGATCGCCGCCGCCACGGTGCTCGGCGTCGTCTACCCGCATATGTGCGGCATCGGCGGCGACGCCTTCTGGCTGATCTACGACGCCAAGGAAGTGCGCGTCGCCTATCTCGACGGCGGCGGACGCGCCGCGGCGTCCGCGACGCTCGAGCGCTTTCGCGGCCAGCGCGAGGTTCCGTTCCGCGGCATCGTGCCCGCCACACTCACCACGCCGGGCGCCGTGGCGAGCTTCTGCGAGGCGCACGCGCGCTACGGCCGGCTGCCGCTCGCGCGCTGCCTGCAAGGCGCGATTCATTACGCGCGCGAGGGCTACCCGGTCAGCGAGCGCCTTGCGCGCTGGATTTCGGAGACCAAAGGTGAGCTTGCGCAGGACGCCGGGTCGGCCGCGCTTTTCCTCGGCGGTGGCGCGAAGCTCGCCAATCCGGCGCTCGCTCGCACGCTCGAAGCGATCGCCGCGCAGGGCCGTGCCGGCTTCTACGAAGGCGAGGTCGCCGGCGCGCTCTCCCGCTTCTCGGCGGAGCGCCATGGTTTCTTCCGCAGCGCAGATCTCGCTTCGCAGCGCGCCTACTGGGGCGAGGCCATCTCCGGGACGTACCGCGGGGTCACCATTTACGAGACGCCGGCGCCGACGCAGGGCTTCACGGTGCTCGAGATGCTGAACCTCGTCGAGCCGCTCGAGCTCGGCGCCTACCAGGGCGCCGATCACGTGCACCTGCTCGTGCAGGCGAAGCAGCTCGCCTACCACGATCGCGACCGCTGGCTTGCCGACCCGCGCCACAGCGAGCTGCCGGTGGCGCGGCTCATCTCGAAGGCCTATGCGAACGAGCGACGCAAGCTCATCGACCCGGCGCGCGCGCTGCCGTGGGACGAGGTTCCCCGGAGCGAGCTCGCGGGCGACACCGTCTACGTCGCCGCCGTGGATGCGCATGGAAACGCCGCGTCGCTCATCTTCAGCCTCTACGGCATCTTCGGCGCCTGCGTCACCGATCCCGCGACCGGCGTTGTGCTGCAAAACCGCAGCGCCTACTTTTCGCTCGATCCCGCGCACCCGAATCGTCTCGCGCCCGGCAAGGTGCCGATGCATACGCTGATCGCGTCGCTCGCGTTCAAAGCAAACCGGCTATGGGCGGCGCTCGGCTGCATGGGCGCCGACGGCCAGCCGCAGATCCACCTGCAGGCGTACGTCGCGATGATCGATTACGGCCTGGACGTGCAGCAGGCGGTCGCGGCGCCGCGCTGGCTCTCGGGCCGCTTCGCGCTCGGCGAGGCGCGCGACACGCTGCACATCGAAGCGCGCTTCCCGCGCGAGACGATCGAGGAGCTCGCACGCCGCGGCCACCCGCTCGATCGCTGGGACGACTGGAACGAGCTCGCGGGGCATGCGCACGGCATCACCATCGATCCGCAGAGCGGCGTGCGCGCGGGCGGCTTCGACCCGCGCAGCGACGGCGCTGCGATCGGCTACTGATGCTCTTGCTTGCTGAACGGCGGATCGAAGAGGCCATCGCGCGCGGCGAGCTCGACGACCTGCCGGGCGCAGGGCGGCCACTCGAGCTCGACGACGATCGCCTGGTGCCGGAGGAGCTGCGCGTCGCCTATCGCATCCTCAAGAACGCGGGCTACGTGCCGCCGGAGGTGGACGAGCTGCGGGAGATCGGCCAGCTCGAGCGCCTCGTGCGGCAAGGCGCGGCGGATGCGCTCGCACAGACACGGGCGGTGAGGAAGCTCGCGCTGCTTAAAACGAAGATCGAAACGGCGTATTACGCCAGAGCGGTGGCGCGCCTCGGCCGTTAGCGGCTACTGCTTGACGGTCTTCGCCTCGGCGTCGGAAATCGCCTTCTTGAGATCGTTGTATTCGCTGCAACCGAAGAAGCAAATCTTGTCGAGCGCGCCGAGGTGCTCCTTCGCCTTGGCGACGTTGCCGACCATGAGATAGGCCTCGCCGATGTACTCGTGCGCGCCGCGGTGCTTCGGATCGATGCGCAGGGCTTCGTTGTAGTGCTTGAACACGACGTCCATGTCGCTGCTGCCGCTGCGGCGCAGCGCGTAAGCGTAGAGGCTGTGGTAGTCGGCGTTGCGCGGATCGGCGCCCAGCGCCTCGGTCATGGCGGCGGCGGCCGACTTCCAGTCCTGGCGCTCGGCAGCCGCGTGGTAGCGGTCCATCATCGGATCGGGGCGCGAAGCCGGTCCGGAAGAGTCGGCCGCGTAAACGGCATTGGCGACGACAAGCGTCAGAATAGCTGCGAGCGAATATGCCTTCATGAGACTCTCCCTTTGCGGTAGCCGAATCCTACTCCTTGCCGTTGCGCTAAC
>VBCM01000087.1:0-409 GCA_005883675.1 Betaproteobacteria bacterium | reverse complement strand
AGCCCGCCCGTAGTGTCGAGCCGCTGGATGCTTTTCACGTTGGCAAATACGCCGCTCCCGCTGTTCTGGGTCGAGACGAGCAACAGTTGGGGAATAGCATCGCGCAATTCTGAGTCTGCGGAGGAGACGAGGCGTCCGACGACCTTGCTGCCGTCTGACGCCTCCCACGTCGGACCGGCGTAGTGTCTGCCGATCGCGCGGCCGGCTTCATCGGTGAGCTCGGCCTGCGGACTCTTAGCGAGCGTTTGAAACCCTGACGAGCGCGCGCGATAGCGCTACAGTTGAAACGGTGCCCGCCTGAACCGATGGTGTTTCCATCTCCACGTCGCAGCGTCCTGCTCCCTGCCCTCGTTTTAATCGTCTGCGCAGCCGCCGCGTTTGCCGAGCCGCCCAACTCGCGGCAGCAAGC
>VBCM01000043.1 GCA_005883675.1 Betaproteobacteria bacterium | reverse complement strand
ATTGCCAGGACGTGAGCGCTCTTTACGAAGCGGCGATCGAGGCGCTGGACGACGAGCAGCGGCTCCTGCTCGATACCGGACAGCGGGCCTGGCTCGACTATCGCGATGCGACGTGCCAGCTCTTCAGCGCGCGCGACGGCAATCCGGCCCTGAGCGCCACTGCGCTCGCCGATTGCATCGCCTTCATGAACGGCGCGCGCGCGCTCGAGCTCCGGCTCGTCGCGCGTTCGGCGGCCGGCGCGGAGCCGGCAGGACTCTACTGAAGCACTAGCCGACGGCGGCGAGCCGCTCGCCTTGCCAGGCGTACTGGTGCTCGTGATACCCACGTAGGCTCGCGCGATGGCCAATCGACACCAGCGTGGTGTGCGGCAAGCGCTGCTTGAGCAGCCGGTAAAGCACCTCCTGCGCATCCTCGGGCAATGAGGCGGTCGCCTCGTCGAGGAAGAGCCAGTCGGGCTTGTTGAGGAGCGCGCGCGCGAATGCCAGGCGCTGCTGCTCGCCGCCCGAGAGCACCTGCGCCCAGTTCTCCGCGCGCTCCAGGTCGTTCGCGAGTTGCGCAAGCCCTACCGCGCGCAGCGCGTCGGCGATCTCCGCGTCGGAAAAGCTGCCCGCATCCGCGGGATAGGTCACCGCGCGCTTCAGCGTGCCGATCGGCAGATAAGGCTTCTGCGGCAGGAAGAGGAGCCGCCCGCCCTGCGGCAGCCGCAGGCGCCCTTTCCAGTAGGGCCAGATGCCGGCGAGCGCGCGGAAGAAAGTGGATTTGCCGGCGCCGGAAGGGCCCGTAACCAGCACGTCTTCGCCGGGCCGGAACTGGATCGACGTCGACGCGAGCAGCGGCTGCCCTTGCGGCAGCGCCAACTGCAGCGCCTCGATGCCGATCGTGTCGCCGCCCGCCTCGGCGCGCTCGCCGCCGAGCTCGCGCGCCTCGCTCTTCACGCGCTCGAGCGACTCGCTGAAGCTCGTAAGCCGATCGATGGTCGCCTTCCAGGACGCGAGCTGCGTGTACGCATCGATGAACCACATGAGCGAGCTGCGCACGTTGGTGAACGAATTGCCCACCTGGAAGATGTAGCCCATGCCGACCGCGCCGGAGAAATAGCGCGGCGCGGCCACGAGGTACGGAAACGGCACCGAGAACTGGTAGAAGAAGGAGACGAACCAGTTGAGCTGCTTGCGCGTGCGCATGATGCCCCACCAGTTGTCGATGACGTGGCGAAAGCGCTCGCGGAAGTTGCCGAGCTCGAGCTCTTCTCCTTTGTAGAGCGCCACGCCTTCGCTGTTTTCGCGCAGGCGCACGAGCGCATAGCGGTAATCGGCCTCGAAGCGCTGCTGGTTGAAGTTGAGCTTCACCAGCGGTCTGCCGATCTTGTACGTGAGCCAGCTGCCGATGCCGGTATAGATGAGCGCCACCCAGAACATGAAGCCGGGAATCGCGACGCCGCCGATGGTGAAGTCTCCCGACAGCTCCCACAGGATGACGGTGAACGACACGAGCATCACGAGCGACGAGAGCAGCCCGAGCGAGAGGTCCAGCGTGTTGTCGACGAAAAGGCGCAGGTCTTCGGCGATGCGCTGATCGGGGTTGTCGACGCCGCGATCGATGAGCTGCAGGCGGTAATAGGCGCGGTCCTTAAGCCAGTCCGCGAGCAAATGGTCGTTCAGCCACGCACGCCACTCGATCTGCAACATCTGCTGCAGATAGATCTGATACACCCGGGCCAGGATCCAGACGAACGCGATGACGCTGAAGGTCCAGAGCTGGCGGACGAATTCCGGCTGATTCTTCTGCTCCAGTGCGTTGAAGAAGTTCTTGTTCCAGGTGTTGAACTGCACTTCCAGCCAGACGATGCCGAGCGACAGGCCGATCACCGTGCCGAGCAGCACGAGGCCCTTGGCGCGCTGCTCGGAGATCCAGTACGGCTTCGCCAACGCCCAGAAAGCCGTTAGAAATCTTGCCTTTTGCATGGAGCACCTCAGGTAGGACGCAAATCAGTTTACAGAACGCTCGCCGACGCGTAAGAATTCACATCGCATGTCCTCCGGCCGGGTCTTCCGCTTCGCTCCCGCACAGGAAGAAAAGCCCGGGCACCTGTTCGTCTTCCTGCACGGCTGCGGCGCCACCGCCCAGTCGATGATCCCGATCGCCTTCAAGTTCCAGGCGCGCTTTCCGAGCGCGGCTCTCGTGCTGCCGAGCGGCTTCGATCCGGACGCGCGCGGCGGCGCAGCGCAAGATTGGTACCCGACGCGCGGGCTTCACTGCGACAACCATCGCGAGCGCGTCGCCGCGGTGCTGCCCGACTTCGAGGATCTGGTGCGCCGCGAGCAGACGAACTACGGCGTCCCGGCAAGCCGCACCGTGCTCATCGGCTTCTCGCAGGGCGGCACCGTTGCTCTCGAGGCGGTGAAGTCGCCCGGCATCGCCGGCGCCGTGGTCGCCTTCTCCTCGCGCTATGCGCGCCTTCCCGGCTGCGGCGCGCGCATCGGCTCGCGCATCCACCTGGTTCACGGCGAGTTCGACTCGGTCGTCTCGCGCGTGTACGCCGAGCGCGCCGCGCGCGTGCTCGCCGGCCTGCACGTGCCGGTGACGCTCGACATCGTCGAGGATCTCGGCCACGCGCTCTCGCATCGCGCGATCAGCCTTGGCTCGCTGCGCCTGCTGCAAGGCATCTACGAAGGACGGCGCCACACCGTTCATTGAAGGCCGGCATCATCCTCTTTGCCCACGGCTCGCGCGATCGCGAGTGGGCGCGCCCGTTCCAGCAACTTGCTCTCACCCTGTCCGAAAAGGTTGACGGGCCGGTGCGGCTCGCGTTTCTCGAACTAATGCAGCCCTCGCTCGAGGAGGCGATTACGCTCCTCGTTGCTGACGGCGTCGGCTCAATCCGCGTGGTGCCGGTATTTCTGGGCCCCGGCGGCCACGTGAAGGACGATTTGCCTCAACTGGTGGCGCGGGCACGCAAGCAGCATCGCGACGTGGCGATCAGCCTCGACGCGCCGATCGGCGAGCAGGAAGCGGTGATCGAGGCGATCGCGCAGGCGATCGCCGAGCGCTGATCGTTCACTCCGCGAGCCGATCGAGCATCGCCTTCACGGCGCGAATCTGCGAGCCCGACTTGGTGTGATAGGTCGCGCTGGTGTAGCCCCACCAGTCCCAGCAGCCGCGCGGATTAAAAACGAAAGGGCTGTAGCGCTTTACCACCTGCGGATAGAGCACGATGAGCCCATTCGTATCGGCCCAGCGGTTGTAGCCGGCTTCGCGCACGAAGCGCTCGCCGATCTCGGCAGCGCCCTGGCGGCAGCCGTGGAAAGCGACATGGATGCGACAGCGCTCCGTTGCGCAACGCTGCGGGACATACACGAAGCCGGCGTCGTCCATCGCGATGCCGCGCGCGTCGCCTCCGGCATAGCGCGTCTGATCAAAGCGCAGCAGGCGACCATTCTCCTTTGCCGCTGGCGGTTGGACGGTGCCGAGGACGAAGGCGAGCAGCACGCCCGCCGCGTCGTATTGGCAATGGACGATGAACGGCGGCTCGCTGACGTCGCAGGCGCTGCCTGAGCGCTCGGTGACCATGCCGTGCCCGGCCGGCTTGTCGGCGACGAGCACGACCTGCGCCTCGTAGCCGGCATAGAAGTCGCGCAGCGCCTGGACGACGGCTGGGTAGACCGTGCGGTCGGCGCTGCCGGTGAAGAGCCAGGCGCGCGAGCGCGCGAGGTTCGCGGTTGAATCGATGGCGCGCGCGGCGGCGAGCGCATCGGTTTCGCTCTTGAGCAACGCGGGCGCCGTGACGGGCGTCCACGTGCCGGGCTGCATGCAGTTATAGAGCGCGGTGAAGAGGCTGCCCTGCGCGCAGTAGTACGGCCCGCCGGCGATGACGCCGACGCCCGCGACGCGCGCCGAGTGGGCGACGTGCAGTTGCACCGCCATGTAGCCGCCGGAGGAGATGCCCGAAGCGGTGACGCCGTCGCGCTGCGCATGCAATGCGGGCAAGGCCTCGGCGGCGTGCAACGGCGCCGCGACGAGCAGCGCGAGGAGCGCTGTCACCGCAGCAGAAATTGCTTCACCACGCGGATCTGCTCGTCGCTCATGAGCGCGGGAGCATGCCCCACGCCCGGAAACTCGGCGATCTCGAGATCGGGCTTGCGGCTCCTCATCTCAGCGAGCGTCGCGGGGAGCAGGACCTCGGAAAGCTGGCCGCGCAGCACGAGCGTCGGGCACTGCACCTTGCTCCACACATTCCACAGGTCGATGCCGCGCATGAGATCCGGCCCGATGGGAAACTCCGGGTCGATGTGCCCGTGCAGGCCTTCGCCGATCGCCGGGTCGTAGCGCAGCTCATAGTGACGGTTGACGTGGCGCGCGCTGTGGCGCGCGAGATGGCGCCATTGCTCGGCAGTGAGCGGACCGAACGGCGCGCACACCTCGCGCAGGTACGCTTCGACCTCCGCCTCGTTCGCAAAGCTCCGCCCGCGCGTGATGTAGCCCTTCATGCGGAAAAGCGCGCTCCACGGCACGAGCGCACCGACGTCATTCAGCACCAGCCGCCGGATCGGCGAATTCTTCTTCGCGGCGAGAAACATGCCGATCAGTCCGCCCATGGAGGTGCCGACCCAATCGATCCCGGCCGGCGACGCCCGCTTCCGCCGCTCGAACCAGCGGCTGCCCGCCGGCGCAGTCGCGCGCGCGACCATGGCCGCCGCATCGCGCTGATACGTGCCGAAGGTGTATTCCGACTTGCTCTCCAGCCAATCGCTTTCACCGCGGCCCGCCACGTCCATGCACACCACGCGGCACTCGGGCGCGAGCGCCGCGGCGAGATAATCGAAGTCGCGGCTGTTGCGCGCGAGCCCGTGCACGCACATCACGATGTGCGGATTGGCAGGCAGGCCCCAGTCGGTGTAGGCGATGCGATGAAAGCTGCCGTTGCCGAGCGCGTGAAAAAACTGCTGTCGCAATTTATTGCGCGGTCCAGGCTCCGTCGATCGAGAGCGCCGCGCCGCGGATCTGCGCGGCGGCGTTGGAGCACAGAAACAGCGCGAGCTCGCCGATCTGTTCCGGCGTGGCGAATTCGCCCGAGGGCTGCTTCTCGGCCAGCAGCCGGCGCTTTGCTTCTTCAGGCGCGAGCTTCTCACTGCGCGCCAGATCGTCGATCTGCTTCTGCACGAGCGGCGTGAGCACCCAGCCGGGACAGATGGCGTTGCAGGTGATCGGCGTCGTGGCGGCCTCGAGCGCGACCACCTTGGTAAGGCCCAGCACGCCGTGCTTCGCGGCGACGTAAGCCACCTTCTGCGCCGAGGCGACCAGCCAGCGCGGCCTTGATGGCGTGGAAATTGGCCGACAGGTTGATGGCGATCACCGCATCCCAGCGCTCGTCGGGAAACTCCTCGATCGACGCGACATGCTGGATGCCCGCGTTGTTGACGAGGATGTCCACCGCGCCGAACTCGGCGGCGCTGCGCTCAATGAGTGCGCGCACCTCGGCTGGCTTTGCTAGATCTGCACCGTCATAGCGCACTCGCACCTTGAACTCGCCGGCCAGGCGTTCGCGCAGCGCCGCGATCGCCGGTGCGTCACCAAAGCCGTTCAGCACCAAGTGGGCGCCCGCACCGCCCAAAGCACGCGCTATGCCAAGCCCGATGCCGCTGGTCGAACCGGTGACCACGGCTACTTTCCCGTGGAGTTGTGTCATCGCCTGTCCCTACTACGCAGAGTAAAACAGCGAGTGTAGAGTCAACTACACCTGTAACGGAGGAGGATCGCTATGACGCAGAGACCCGTGCGCAGCATCCTTGGCAGCCAGAGCCCTGTCACCGCGAACGGCGAGATGAGCGTGGCCCAGGCCGCGCGCCTGATGAAGGAGCGGCGCGTGGGCGCCGTGCTCGTGATGCACGAGGGCCGCCTCGCCGGCATCTTCACCGAGCGCGACGCGCTCTTTCGCGTGATCGCCGAGGGCCACGATCCCGCGGCCACGCGCCTGGAAGACGTGATGACCGCCAACCCGCGCACCATCACGCCCGACCGCCCGCTCGGCCACGCGCTGCACATGATGCACGAGGGTGGCTTCCGCCACGTGCCGGTGGTGGAAGGCGGTGCGCCGCTCGGCGTCGTTTCGGCGCGCGATGCGCTCGGTCCGGAGCTCGAGGCGTTCGTCGCCGAGCTCGACAAGCGGGAGCACATCTTCGAGGTGCTGGGCTAGCGCCAGGAGCGTTGCGATGTTTCTTGCTCGGTTCTCGTATGACATCCTGCCGGTGAATCGCCACCGAGCGCTCGAGCTCATTCAGCGCGAGGTCGAAGCCGCGCGCGCGAGCGGTCTGAAGGCCCGGCTGCTGGTGCCTTTGACCCGCGCGCACGGCGGCGCCGCGCTGCAGTTCGAGGTCGAGCTCACCAAGCTGGACCAGCTCGACCAGCTGCGCCATCGCAGCGCCGGCTCGAAAGCCGAGACGGGCGACTGGATGCACAGCTTCAGCGAAATCCTGACGTCGCCTCCAGCCGTCGAGATCTTGCGCGTAGAAACTAGCTAGCGAGCTCCGCGACGTTCTCGAAGTAGGCGAGCGCCTCGGGATTGGCGAGCGCGTCGGTGTTGGGCACGGGCATGCCGTGCACCACCGCCTTGACCGCGAGCTCGACGACCTTGCCATTCTTGGTGCGCGGAATGTCGGGCACCTGCACGATGCGCGCCGGCACGTGGCGCGGCGAGGCGTGGCGCCGGATCTCGGCACGGATGCGCTCTTCCAGCTCGGCCTCGAGCGTATAGCCGGGCCTGAGCTTCAGAAAGAGCACGACGCGCGTGTCGGTGGGCTCCTCCGGCGGCCAGAGCTGGCCGATCGCCACGGATTCCTCCACCTCGTGGATGCGCTCGACCACGCGATAGATCTCGGCGGTGCCGATCCGCACGCCGCCCGGATTGAGCGTCGCGTCCGAGCGCCCGTAGATGATCATCGTGCCGCGATCGGTGAGCTCGGCCCAGTCGCCGTGGCACCAGACGTTCGCGTACTTGGCGAAGTACGCCGCGTGGTAGCGCTCGCCGCCGCGGTCGTTCCAGAAGCCAAGGGGCATCGACGGAAAGGGCTTGGTGCATACGAGCTCGCCCTTTTTGTTGAGCAGCGGATTGCCGTCCTCGTCGTAGACGTCGATCGCCATGCCGAGCGAGCGGCACTGCATCTCGCCGCGGTAGACCGGCAGCACCGCGTTGGCATCGGCGAAGGCGCCCATGATGTCGGTGCCGCCGGAAATCGACGATAGGCACACGTCCTTCTTCCACGCGTCGTAGACGTAGTCGTAACTCTCCGCGACCAGCGGCGACCCGGTCGATACGATCATGCGCAGCGCCGCCAGGTCGTGCGTCTCGCGCGGTCGCAGATCGCGCTTGGCGCAGGCGTCGATGAACTTCGCCGAGGTACCGAAATGCGTGAAGCGCTCCTTCTCCGCGTAGTCGAAGAGAATCTTGCCGCCGCGCGCGAACGGCGAGCCGTCGTAGAGCATCAGGCTTGCCTCGGCGGCAAGGCCCATGAAGAGCACGTTCCACACCACCCAGTTGGTGGTGCAGTAGTAGAAGAAGCGATCGCCCGGCCGCACATCGAAGTGCAGCTTGTAGGTCTTCAGGCTCTGCAATAGCGAGCCACCGGCCCCATGGACGATGCACTTCGGCGTGCCGGTGGTGCCCGAGGTAAAGAGGATGAACACCGGGTGATCGAACGGCAGCTGCGCGTAGTTGATATCGGCGGGCTGGTAGCGCCGCAGCCATTCGTCGAGCGTCACCGCCTTGGGAATATCGGACACGTCGACCCGCCGGTCGAGCTGCGGCACGACCACGATCTTGCGCACGCTCGGCAGTTTCTCGACGATGGCGCGCACGCGCTCGAGCGAATCGTGCTCCTGGCCGTTGTAGCGGTAGCCATCGGCGCAGAAGAGCGCCTTCGGCTCGATCTGGCCGAAGCGCTCGAGCACGGCTTCGACGCCGAAGTCGGGCGAACACGAAGACCAGACGATGCCCTGCGAGAGCGCCGCCAGCGCCAGCATTCCGGCCTCGGGAATGTTCGGAATGAAGGCTGCCACCCGGTCTCCCGCGCGCAAGCCGAGCGCCTGCAGCGCCTGCGCGGCGCGCGAGACATCGCTCGTGAGATCCGAATAGCTTACGCGCCGCTTGTAGCCGGTCTCGTCCCAGAAGACGAACGCCTCGCCGCGGTCGCCGCGCCGCAGGAGGTTCTGCGCGAGATTGAGCCGCGCCTCGGGGAACCAGTGCGCGCCCGGCATCTTGTCGCCGTCCACGAGGACCGTGGAGCCCTTGCGCGCCGCCTGTACGCGGCAGAAATCCCAGACGTCGGACCAGAACTCTTCGGGGTTCTGCACCGACCAGCTATAGAACTCGGGATAGCTGTTGGCCTCGAGCTTGCGCTTGCGGATCACCTGGCGCGCGAACTGCGTGAGGCTCGCCTCTTCGACGGCGCGCTCGCTCGGCTGCCACAGCATCTCGGGCTGGCGGCTCAAAGCCAGGTCTCCTAGGATTCAGGGCGGTGATTATATTGCCCGAGGCGCTCGTCGCCGCATTGTCCGAAATGCGCGGCCACCACCGCATGGCGGAAGCCGACGTCGTCGAGCGTCTGCGCACGCGGCAGCCCGCCGGCGGCGGCGAGATCGAGCGCACTGCGCTGCGCCTCGCCCAGCGCGTGCGCGCCACGCCGCCCGGACCGCTCAGCGCCGAATCGTTTTTGCGCCACTACGGGCTCTCCACGCCCGAAGGCGTCGCGCTCATGTGCGTCGCCGAGGCGCTGCTGCGCATCCCCGACGCGGCGACCGCCGATGCGCTGCTGCGCGATAAGCTCGCGCAGGGCGACTGGGCGCCGAGCGGCGACGACTCGCTGCTCGCGAGCGCCGCCGACTGGGCCCTGCTCCTCACGGGCAAGCTCGCGCGCTGGCACGACGAGCCCTCGCCACTCAAGCACAAACCATCGACGACGCCGTGCGCCGCGGCGCCGAGCGCGCGCCCTATATGCATTCCTACGACATGCTCGGCGAAGCCGCCCGCACCGCGCCCGATGCGGAGCGCTACATGCAGCTTTACGCGCACGCCATCCGCACGGTGCGCGCACCGGACACGATCTCCATCAAGCTCTCTGCCCTCCATCCGCGCTTCGAGGAAACAAAGCGCTCGCGTGTCATGAGTGAGTTGCTCCCCCGGCTGCGCGAGCTGGCGCGCCTCGCGGCCGCGCGCGGCATCGGCTACACCATCGACGCCGAGGAATCCGAGCGCCTCGAGCTCACGCTCGACCTGCATGCGGCGCTCGCCGACGAATACACGCCGGGCCTGGCGGTGCAGGCGTACCAGAAGCGCGCCCTGCCGGTCTGCGAATGGCTGGTCTCGCTTGGCCGCGCCACGAAGCGGCGCCTGCCGATCCGTCTCGTCAAAGGCGCCTACTGGGACAGCGAAATCAAGCGCGCAGAGCAGCTCGGCATGTCCGACTACCCGGTATTCACCCGCAAGGCGGCCACCGATCTGTCTTACATCGCCTGCGCCACGACGCTGCTCGCGGCGCCAGAAGCGAT
>VBCM01000126.1 GCA_005883675.1 Betaproteobacteria bacterium | reverse complement strand
CGTGCCGCCGAGCGAGCCGCCGGTGTAGTCGCGCGAGGCGACGATGATGAGGCGCGTCACTTCCGAGAGCGCGAGCGTCACCAGCGCGAAGTAGTGGCCAACGATGCGGAAGCGAAAGCACGGGTAGCCGATGATGAGCGCCACCACCGCGGTGAAGGCGAACGCCGCCGGAGCGCCGATCCAGGGCGAGAGGCCGTAGTGGTTCCAGAGCATCACCACCGTGTAGGCGCCGATGCCCATGAACGCGCCGTGGCCGAAGCTCACGAGGCCGAGGCGGCCCATCAGCGACCAGCTCGTATAGATGTATCCCCATAGGAGGACGAGAATCGCCAAGTGCAGCGGGTAGTTCATTTACCCAGGATGCCGCGCGGCCGCCAGAACATCACGGCGATGAAGAAAATGAATGCGATGACGTAGCCCCATTCGACGGCAAAGAAGAAGCCGCCCACGGCGATGAACTGCGCGAAGATGAACGCGGCGACGAAGCCGCCCAGCATGTTGCCGAGGCCGCCGAGCACGCAGATGAGGAAGGTGATCGGCCCGAACGAGAGCCCGATCGCGGGATGGATGTCGTACTGCAGGACGAGCAGGCAGGCCGCCAATCCCGCGAGTGCGCCGCCGAGCGCCGAGGTCAGCGCGAAGATCCGCCCCGGGTCGACGCCCATCAGCGGCATGATGGCGCGGTCCTGGCTAATCGCGCGAATTGCGGTCCCCAAGTAAGTCTTACTCAGAAAAATCCAGAGTGCGATCACGCCGCCGAGCGCCGCGCCGAAGGCGACGAGCCGCGCCGCGGAGAACGACATCTCGCCCAGGCGCACCGAGGGCAGCGTCACGCCGAGGTTCTTGAACTCGATGCCGAAGGCGAGCGTCGCCGCCGCCTGCAGGAAGAAGAGCACGCCGCCCGTTACGAGGAGCTGGTTGATCGGCTCGGCGTTCAGCACCGGGCGGATCACGAGCTGGTGGAGCAGCCAGCCGAGAAATGCGACCACGCCAATGGCGGCCAGCATGGCGAGGACCAGAGGCCAGTGGTACTGCACGTGCAAGTAATAGACGGCGTACATGCCGCACATGATGAGTTCGGCGTAGCAGATCCACACCACGTCGATCACGCCGAAGACGAGGTTAAGCCCAAGCGAGAGAAGCGCGAGCAGCCCGCCGAGCAAGAGACCGTTCAGCACTGCTTCCAATAAATAGACGTCGAAGATGTCGCTCACAGGCCGAGGTACGCCTTCTGGATTTCGGGCGCCGTGCGCAGCTCATCGGCGCTGCCGCTGCGCACGATGCGCCCGGCCTCGAGGAGATAGGCGCGGCTCACCACCTTCAGCACCTGCCGGATGTTCTGCTCGACGATGAGCACCGTGTAGCCCTCGGCGCAGATGCGCCGCACCAGCTCGAAGATCGACTGCACTACGACCGGCGCGAGGCCGGCGGATGGCTCATCGAGCAGCAGCAACTTGGGTCCCGACATGAGCGCCCGCGCGATCGCGCACATCTGCTGCTCGCCGCCCGAGAGCGTGCCAGCCGGCTGGTGCCGACGCTCCCTGAGGCGCGGGAAAAGCGCGTAAACCTGCGCCAGGCGCTCGGCGTACGTGCGCCGCGACGTATAGGCGCCCATGCGCAGGTTCTCCTCCGCCGTGAGGCGCGGAAAGAGCCGGCGGTTCTCCGGCACGTGCGCGATGCCGCGCGCGACGACGTCGTGCGGCGCAACCGCTGCGAGCGAGCGGCCCTCAAAGGTGACATCGCCGGCCGAGGGCGAGATCAGTTTGGAGATGACACGCAGCAGCGTCGTCTTGCCCGCGCCGTTCGGGCCGATGACGGCCACGGCCTCGCCGGCGTTCACCTCCAGGCTCGCGTCGAAGAGGGCCTGGAAGCCGCCGTAGCCGGCGGAGAGCTCAGCGACGCGCAGCATGCGCGGCCGCCTGCACTTCGGGCGCGTCGGTGCCCAGGTACACCTCGATCACCGTCGGATCGCGCGCCACCTCCGCGGGCTTGCCGCGCGCGATGACTTCGCCGTGGTCAAGGACGACACAGCGGTCGACGACGCGCATCAGCACGCCCATGATGTGCTCTACCCACACGATGGTGATGCCGCGCTCGCGACGGATCGCGGCGAGCATTTCGGCCGCCTGCTCCATCTCAGCGTGGTCGAGCCCGCCGAGCGATTCGTCGGCAAGCAGGAGCTTGGGCTGCGTGGCGAGCGCGCGCGCGAGCTCGAGCTTCTTCAGGCCCGCGGCGCCCAGGTTCTCGACGCGGGCGGCGCGCAGGCCGACGAGCTCGAGCGTCTCCTTCGCGCGCCGATAGGCCTCGTCGCGCGTGATGCGCTGATTGGCGCCGTAGAAAGCGGCGAGCGCGACGTTGTCGAGCACGCTCAGCTTGCGGAAGGGTTTCGCGATCTGGTGCGTGCGCCCGATGCCGGCGTGCGCGACGCGATAGGCGGGCAGGCCGCCGATCTCCTCGCCGCGAAAGCGCACCGAGCCGGCGCTCGGCTTGAGCGCACCCGCGATCAGGTTGAAGGTCGTGCTCTTGCCCGAGCCGTTCGGGCCGATCAGGCCGAGGATCTCGCCCTCGGCCACTTCGAAGGAGACGTTCTTGACGGCAAGGAAGCCGTCGAAGTCTTTTGTGAGCGCGTCAACAACCAGCATCGGGGTCAGGTCTTGAATTTGGGCGAGACTTCAAGACCTGACCCCATGCTTATGGGGCAAAACTGTGACCCTTGGGGAAGGGCAGCACCGGGTCGGTGGTCTGCACTTCGCGCGGCCAGACGATGCGCGCGCGGCCGTTCACGTACTGCATGACGACGGGGAAGGCGCGCTCGTTCTGGCCGGAGAGCTGATGGCCCGGCGGATAGAACTTGACGCCGTAGCCCTGCAGGGTGCCGCCGACCGGGATGTCGGTGTCGAGCGCGGCCTTGCGCAGCGCCTCGGAGTCGAAGCCGCCGTACTGCTTGATCGCGCGCGGCAGCACATCGTTCAGCAGGATCCAGGTGTTGTTGAAGCCCATCGAGACGTGCGGCGGCAGCTCGCCCGGGCCTTTCACCGCCTGGTAGCGCTTCACCATCTCCTGTGTCAGGTCCCAGATGCCGGGCTTGAGCGTCTTCGGATCGAGGAGCTGCCCCGCCGCCGGATCGATGGAGTGGAAGTAATTGACGTCCTCGCCGAAGGTCTGGCGCAGCTTGTCGATCTGACTGTGGCCCGCGCCGTGGCCGATGATCGCCTTCACGCGCAAGCCCTGCTCCTTCGCCTGGCGCAGGAACAGCGTGATGTCCGGGTTGTAGCCGGTGTGCAGCAGCACGTCGGGCCGCGCGCGCTTCAATTTGGTCACCAAGCTCGAGAGATCGGGAGCGCTCGCCGAGTAGCCCTCCTTCAGCACGATGTTCATGCCGTGCTTCTTGCACTGCGACTCGTTGCCCGCCGCGACGCCGACGCCGTAAGGCCCGTCCTCGTGGATGATGGCGACGCGCAGGTTCTTCGGCTCGCTGTGGAACTTCGATTTGGCGTAGTAGTTAATGTAGTCGCACGACCAGGCGCCGAACTGGTCGGAGTGCGCCTGCGGCCGGAAGACGTAGTTGAGCTTGCGGTCCTTGAAGACCGCGGTGGCGATGCAGACGTTGAGCCACAGGAACTTCTTGCGCGACTCCGTCTGCTGCACCATCGGCACGCACTGCGCGCTCGAGTAGACGCCCGCGACGATATCGACCTTCTCCTGGTCGACGAGGCGCGTCATCTCGTTGATCGCGACGTCGACCTTCGACTGCGCGTCGGTGAAGATGGCGTTGATCTTGTAGCCCATCACGCCGCCCTTCTCGTTGAACATGTCGATGGCGGCCTTGGTGCCGATCTGCGCGGGCTCCGAACCGCCGCCGGCGAACGGGCCGGAGACGTCGTAGATGAAGCCGATCTTGATTTCCTTCTGCTGCGCCTGGGCGGCGAGCGCGAACGCACATAGGGCTGCTGCGAACAAACGCATGGGGACTCCTCCTCGGCGCGAAGTCTAGCTAGCGGCGGCGAATCTCGTCCAGCACCGGCCGCAGGTAGCCGAGGAACGCCGCCGGGTTCTCGCTCATCGGGAAGTGGCCGAGGCCCTGCATGATCGTCACCTTGGCGCCGGCAATGCGCGCGGCGGCCGCTTCGGTATCGCGCGGCGAGGCCGAATAGTCGTACTCGCCGGTGAGCATGTACAGCGGGCACTGGCGGGTGTCGATTGCGTCCAGGCGGCTACGGATGTCACCTTCGACTTGATAGAAGTGCAGGTCGCCCGAAAAGACGCCCGGCCCGCCCTGCATGTAATGCCACACCGTCTCCCAGCGGTGCTCGTCGGGGCTGAGCGGCGACATCAGGCCGTAGGCGAGCCCGCCCGCCGCGCGACCGCCATGCACTTCGGCGTGGTCCATCCAGCTCGCGTCGTAGTAGCGCTCGACATACGCGGCGGATTGCAGGCCGATGAGCGCGCGCAGCTCGCGCGCGTGCTCGAGCGCGAGATGCAGCACGATGCGTCCGCCGATCGAGCAGCCCATCACTACCGGGCGCTCGAGGCCGAGCTCGTGCGCGACGCTCATCACCATCGTGGTGTACGCGTCGGTGCTCAGGCGATACGGTTCATCGCGCTGCCAGAGCGCCGGCGGCGAGCTCTTGCCGTGCCACGGCATGTCGAACGCCACAACCCGGTAGTTTTTCAATATCTCGGGGTCATTAAGCACCGCGCGGTATTGGCGCCCATCGGAGCCGGCGGTGTGCAGGCAAAGAAGCGGGATGCCCTCGCCCGCTTCCTCGTAGTAGATGCGATGCGCGCGTCCGCCGAGCGCGATGTGTGCGTAGCGGCCGGTGATCGGCTCGATCATTGGCGAAGCGCCGCGAGCGCGAGCTTGAGGTAGAGCAGGTAAGCCCACAGCACGCGCTGGTCGCCCTCGAGCTTGACCTCGCCGCGGCGTAGCAACGCGAAGAGATCGTGCCAGCCGGGCGCGGGCGGCGAGCGCCAGAACTGCGCCCAGCATTGCTCGCTCGCGCGGATCGCGAAGCGCCAGGAGCGCATCGCGAACGGCCCCTTCTCCACGCGCTCGATGAGGCCCGCGCGCACGGTGACGAGATACTGCGTCTTGCCGACTTCCAGCATGAACGTCTCGTGCATCTCGCGTCCCCAGCGCACGATCGCTGGATCTCCATTTACCCGCTCGGCGAGGCGCTCGATCATGAATCCTGTATTTAGTACGTAATTATTATTTCGTACTTAGTACGGAATTGCGCCGGTGGCCGAGGATCAAGAGCAGGCCGCTCGCCGCGATCGCCGCCATACCGGCAAGCGAGGAGCTGCGCGTACATGAAGGGCGACAGCACCGAGCTTGGCGCGTAATCATGCGCGCGGATGAGGAGGAAGTGGCCGAGGCCGCCCAGCACGCCGATCAGCACGAAGAGCGCGCCGTGGAGCACCTCGCGCGGCTGCGCGAGCTCATGCGGAAATATGAGCGGGACGAGCGCCGTGCCGATCACGGCGGGATAGAAGAGCGTGGTGAGCGGCGCATCGCGCCCCGCGAGCTTGCTCGTCATCATCTGGTAGAGCGCCATCATGAACGCGCTCGCGAGCGGCAGGAGCGCGGCCGGCGTGAAGAGCCCGCCGCCGGGGCGCACGATCAGCAGTACGCCGATGAAGCCGCCCGCGAGCGCGACCCAGGTGCGGCGCTCGACGCGCTCGCCGAGCACCGGCCCGGCGAGCACGGCGATGATGATCGGCGTCATGAAGGCGATCGCCGCCGCCTCGGCGAGCGGCATCAGCCTGAGCGCGCTCAGGAAAACCAGGCTCGACGCGGCGAGCACCACGCCGCGGATGAGCTGCAGGCGCAGGTTCGTGGTGCGAAGCAGTCCGCCGCCCATGCGCGGCCCGAGCACGAGCGCCATCAGCACCATGTGCACGACGTAGCGCGCCCAGACGATCGCCGGCACCGGATAGTGCTGCGCCAGATATTTCGACGTGGTGTCGAGGCAGGTGAACGTGCTCACCGCGGCGATCATGAGCGCGATGCCGCGGAGCGCATGCGGATAGCGTGGATTCAAGACCGCGGATAATAAACGCCCATGGTCGCGCTGCCGGAGGATGTCGAGCGCTGGATCGCGGCGCATTTCCCCGCCGCCGAGCTCGACGCAGCGCGCGAGCTGCTGGCGAGCGCGATCGATCACACGGGCGTCGCGCCGGGCGCGCGGCTGCTACGCTGTGCCACCGTCGGCTCGCGTGGCGATCTCGTGCAGCTCCGCTACCTCGTGGGGCTGCTGCAGATCGACTACCGCGACGTCATCATGTTCGGCGAGTACGACGTGGTCGACGGCAAGCTCGCCCATGTGCGCAACCTGAACGAGCCGCTGGCCTAGGGCAGCGTGTAAGCGGTCTTGACCGTGGTGTAGAACTCGGCGGCGTAGCGCCCCTGCTCGCGCGGGCCGTAGCTCGAGCCTTTGCGGCCGCCGAAGGGCACGTGGTAGTCGACGCCTGCGGTGGGCAGGTTAACCATGACCATGCCGGCCGGCGCATGGCGCTTGAAGTGCGACGCATATTTGAGCGACGTCGTGCAGATTCCGGACGAGAGGCCCATGTCGGTATCGTTCGCCCAGGCGAGCGCTTCGTCGTAGTTCTTCGCGCGCAGCACGCTCACCACCGGGCCGAAGATCTCCTCGCGGTTGATGCGCATGCCGGGAGCCGTGTCGGTGAAGAGCGCGGGCATCAGGTAGTAGCCCGGCTGGCCGTCGGCATTCTTCTCCATGCGGTTGCCGCCATAGGCCAAACGGCCGCCCTCGCCCTTCCCAATGGACAAGTAATCGAGGTTCTGCGCGAGCTGGCGCTCGTCCACCACCGGGCCGATGTCGGTGCCTTTCTTGCGCGCGTCGTCCACCTTGAGCGCCTTCATCTTGTCGATCACCGCCTGCACGAAGCGATCATGGATGCCGGCGGTAGCGATCACCTTGGATGAGGCGGTGCAGCGTTGCCCGGTGGAAAAGAAGCCGCCCTGGACTGCGCAGTTCACCGCGACGTCGAGGTTCGCGTCATCCAGCACGACGAGCGGGTTCTTGCCGCCCATCTCGAGCTGGAACTTCTTCATGCCGCCGATCGCCGCCTGCGCCACTTTGCGCCCGATCGCCTGCGAGCCGGTGAAGCTGACCGCGGCGATGCGCGGATCGGTGAGCAGCGCCTCGCCGATCTCCGAGCTCTTGCCCATCACGAGGTTGAAGACGCCGGCCGGCAGGCTGCAGCGGCTCAAGATTTCGGCGAGCGCCCAGGCGCTTCCCGGGACCAGCTCGGCCGGTTTGAATAGCACGGTGTTGCCATAGCACAAGGCCGGCGCGATCTTCCAGGCGGGAATGGCGATCGGGAAATTCCACGGCGTGATGATCGCCACCACGCCGAGCGGCTCGCGCGTGATCTCGACGCCGACGCCGGGCCGCACCGACTGCACCACTTCGCCGGGAATGCGCAGCGCCTCGCCGGCGAAGAACTTGAAGATGTAGCCGGCGCGCACCACTTCGCCGATCGCCTCGGGCAAC
>VBCM01000125.1:900-9603 GCA_005883675.1 Betaproteobacteria bacterium | reverse complement strand
AGCGGGCGGCGCTCGCCGAGCCCCGCGAGCTGCACGAGCGCGAGCGCTTCGCGCACCCGCTCCGCGGTTTGCGCGGCGGGGAGGTTGCGCATGCGCAGCCCGAACGCGACGTTCTCCGCCGCCGTGAGATGCGGAAAGAGTGCGTAGTCCTGGAACACCACGCCGATGTCGCGCTTGAACGGCGGCAGGTCGGCGACAGCGCGGGCGCCGATGTAGACCTCGCCCCGCGTCGGCGGAAAGAACCCCGCGATGAGGCCGAGCGTCGTCGTCTTGCCGCAGCCCGAGGGACCGAGCAGCGTCATAAACTCGCCCTCGCGCACCGCGAGATCGATGCCCGCGACGGCAGCGGTCGAGCCGTAGCGCTTCTCCAGGGCGGCGAGGCACAGCTCAGCCACGGCTGCGGCTCGCGTAGATGAAGTCGCCGAGGCCGCTCACGCGCTCGACGATCGCCACGAGCACTAGCGGCAGCGCGAGCGTGATCACCGACACTGCCGCCAGCGTCGGCGCGAAGCCGTACTCGAGGAAGCCGAGGATCTTCACCGTGATCGGCTGCTCGCCCGGGCGCACGAGGAAGAGCGAGAGATTCACGTCGGTGAACGAGTGCACGAAGGCAAACACGGCGCCCGCAACGATGCCGGTCTTGATGAGCGGGAGGACCACATGCCGCAGCGTCGCGAGCCGCGAGGCGCCAAGGCTTGCCGCGGCAAGCTCGAGGCTCGGTGGCAGCGCCTGCAGGCTGATCGCGATCGTGCGCACGCCGAACGGCACGCAGATCACCACGTGGCCGATGAGGAGCGCGCTGAAGCCGAGGTAGTCGCGCAGGCCCACATACTGGAAAAGCTGCAGCAGCCCGACGCCGGTCACCAGCGCCGGCAGCATCAGCGGCCCGAGCGTGAGCGCGGCGATCGCCGCGCGTCCGGGAAAGCGGTGCCGCGAAAGACCAAAGGCAAGCGGCAGCGCGAGCGCCGTGCTGATGAGCGCGGCAAGCGCCGCGAGCTTGAAGCTGAAGACGAGCGGCTCGACCCATTCGGCGGAGAACGCCCGCTGCCACCACTGCGGCGAGAAGCCGCGCGGCGGGAATTGCGAGCGGTTGGAAGCGTTGAACGACACCGCCGCGGTGATGAGGATCGGCCCGAGCATGAAGACATAGACATAGATGACAACTGCGCGAAGTGCAGCCCAGGGACTCATCGCGGAAAACAAATGGTGACGGTCACCATTTTCATAACGCTGCCTGCCGGGCACCGAGCCGCGCCGCCGCGTAGGCAAGGGTCACGGCGCAGACGACGAGGATCACCGCGAGCGCTGCACCGATCGACCAGTCGAGGAGCTGCGTCATGAAGCCGTAGATCGCGGTCGCCATCACCTGCGTTGCCGGGCCGCCGAGGATCGCCGGCGTGGCGTACGCGCTGATGGCGATGGAGAACGCGAGGATGAAGCCGCCGGCAATGCCGGGGAAGCTCAGCGGCAGGACGACATGGAAAAAGGTCCTAGTGCGGCTCGCGCCCAGGCTCATCGCCGCCGCTTCCAGGTTCGGGTTGATGCCCTGGAGCGAGCCCATGATGGTGAGCACGGTGTAGGGAAGCAGGGCGTGCGCGAGCCCGACGATGATCGCCCCGGTGCTCGGCATGAAGGCGATGCGCTCGTCGAGCAGGCCGAGCGAGACCAGCAGGTCATTCGCGACGCCGTAGCGGTTGAGAAGGATGTACCAGCCGTAGGTCCGCACCACCACGCTCGCGAGGAGCGGCGCGAGCGCCAGGGCGATGAGCAGGCCTTTCCAGCGGCTGCGCGTGCGCACCAGAAAATAAGCGAGCGGAAAGCCGAGCAGCACATCGATCGCGCCCACTGCGGTGCCGACGATGAAGGTGCGAATGAACGCCCAGATGTACAGCGGCCGCGTGAAGAGGAACTGATAATTCTCGAGCGTAAGCTCGTTGGTGAGCTGCTGCGCCTCGGATTTGACGAAGCTCGCCGAGAGCAGCAGCGCATTGGGCAGGGCGAAAAACAAAAGCAGCACCGCCGTGGGTGCTGCGATGAGGAGCCAGGGAACGCGCCCGCTTTGCCGCGCGGCCGCTGGCGCGGCGGACCCTATCACCCCATGATCTCTTGCCATTTCACCGTCCAGTCCTTGCGCCGGGCGCCGATCACGTCGGAGTCCGGGAACTGGGTCTTGGCGATCTGCTCCTTCGTCGTGATCTGGTTCGCCGCGAACTTCGCCGGCAGCTCGACGCCCGGCCGTGTCGGGCTACTGAAATAGGCGAGCGCCCATTCGCGCTGGATGGCCGGGTCCAGGCGCCAGTTGAGGAACTCGTAGGCCAATTTCTTGTTCTTCGCGCCGACCGGCACGCAGGCGACGTCGAAGAGGCCGCTCGCGCCTTCGTCGGGAATCACCATGTCGAACGGCAGCCCACGGTCGATGTAGTAACCCGAGCGTGCGCTCCAGTACGGCGAGATCCACACCTCGCCGTTCTCGAAATGCGGCACCGCTTCCGCGGAACCGGTGACGACCACGCCGACGTAGGGCTTCTGCGCCTTGAGGCGCTGCCAGGCCGGCTCCATGTTGTCCACGCCGCCGCCGCCGAGCTGCGCCGCGTGGATGAGTGCATACACCGAGAGGAGGTTCGCGGGGTTGTACTGGATCACGTGGCCTTTGACCTTCGCCGCGTACTTCTTTTGCGGCTCCCAGTAATCGGCCCACGAGCGCGGGCGATCGAGCTTTTCCTTGTTGTAGACGAGCGCGGCGTACTGCAGCGTGTGCGGCGCGCCGGAGCCCGGCGGGATCACCTGCCAGGTCTTGTCCCAGAGGTGGCGCAGGTTCGGCACCTCGCGCTCACTCAGCTTTTCCAGCAGCCCTTCTTTCACGCCCAGGATCACCTCGGGCGGCGTCAGCAGCCCGGCGACGTCGAAGCCCGGCGCGCCGCGCGAGGCGCGGATCTTGGCGTAGTCCTGCGACGCGGTGCCGGTCGGGTCATGAACCACTCTTACGCCGTACTTCTTCTCGAACGGGCGGATCACCACGCGCTCGATGAGCTCCTGGTATTCCCCGCCCTGCGTGTTGACGATCAGCGTTTCCTGCGCCCGCGCCGTGATGACGTAGGGTGCCGCCACCGCCACGGCGGCCTGCTGCAGGAACCGGCGGCGTAAGTTCCGGCTCATGGGACGCGACAATAGCTCATTTCCGGGGCACGATTGCACATCGTGGCCGCAGACTACGAGATCAGTTTCGAGCCGAGCCGGCGCCGCGTGCGCGTGGAGTTCAATGGCGCCTGGGTGGCCGACTCGACGCGCGCGCTGATCCTGCACGAGACTCGCCAGCCGCCCGCCTACTATTTCCCGCGCGAGGACGTGCAGATGGCGCTGCTCGAGAAGACCTCGCAGGTCACGCACTGCCCGTTCCGGGGCAACGCGACTTACTGGACACTGCGCGCCGGCGGCACGGTGGCCGAGAACGCCGCCTGGTCCTACGACGAGCCCTATGCGGAGGGTGCGCCGATCAAGACGCACGTTTCCTTCCACCCCGAGCGCGTGAGCGCCATCTACGAGGGCGACGACGAGATTCCGCATCTCGCTCGCAGCCAAGGGAGCGCGCACCCGAACAGCATCGCCGGCTGGCTGCTCGCCGAAGCGTGGCAGCTAGCGACGCCCGACCAGCTGGTCGACGGCTTCTGCCGCTGCCTGCGGCGCCAGGGGGTGCCGCTCGCGCGCATGACGGTGATCATTCCGACACTGCATCCGCAGGTGTTCGCCGCCGTCTACGTCTGGCGCGAAGAGAGCGGCGTGCGGACCGTCTACGAGCCGCACGACATCCTGCAGCAGCTCAAATTCCAGGCGAGCCCCTTTGCGCCCATCCTGCGCGGCGCGGGCGGCGTGCGCCGGCGCCTGGAAGCGCCGAGCTGCAAGCTCGACTACCCGGTGGTGCGCGAGCTGCGCGCGGAGGGCGCGACCGATTACGTCGCGATGCCGTTCCGCTTCGCCGACGGGCAACTGAACGTCCTGTCGATGACGTCCTTCGCCAAGGGCGGCTTCTCCACTGGGCATCTCGGCGAGATCTACGAAGTGCTGCCAGTGTTGGGGCGGCTGCTGGAGGTCCATGCGCAGCGGCGCACGGCAGTGGCGCTGCTCGAGACTTTTCTCGGCCGGCGCACGGGCGCGCGTGTGCTCGACGGCCTCGTGAAGCAGGGCGACGGCGAGCACATCGCGGCGGTGGTGTGGTTCAGCGACCTGCGCGACTCCACCGCGCTCTCGCAGTCGATGCCGCGCGAGGAATATCTCGCCTATCTCAACGGCTACTTCCATTGCCTCGCGGGCGCGGTCCTCAAGAAAGGCGGCGAGGTCCTGCGCTTCATCGGCGACGCGGCGCTCGCCATCTTTCCCGTCGGCGGCGATTCGCAGGCGGCATGCCGCCAGGCTCTCGCCGCGGCGCGTCTCGCGGGGGAGCGTATTGCCGCGGATAACGCCGCGCACCCGGCGCGCGTGCCGATCCGCTACGGCATCGGCCTACATCTGGGCGAAGTCACCTACGGCAACATCGGCGTGCCCGAGCGCCTGGAGTTCACTGTCATCGGCTCGGCCGCCAATGCGGCGGCGCGCGTGGAAAGCATGTCCAAGACGCTTGGTAAGACCGTGGTCATCTCGAGCGCGTTCGCACAGGCCTATGCCAAACCGCTGGAACCGCTCGGCCGCTTTCGCCTCAAAGACGTGGAAGGCGAACAGGAGCTGTACACCCTTCCGGCATGAACGACGTCGTTCCCGCGCAAGCTTTCGCGGGGGCGACGATGAATGCGTTACTCCCCGAGCGTGACGACGGTGCCGCGCAGGCCCACGGCCGTCATGAGGAAACCCGCGGCGCACAGGTATTCGCTGGCGCTCTCCAGCCGGTCGGTCTTGAAGTAGCTCGTGATATTGACTACCGCGTTACCGCCTGTGCGCCGCGCGTACTGCTGCAGCGATATCGCGGCGCTGAGGAACGCAATGTCGCAGGCCTCCTGTTCGGGCTTGTTGAACGCATTGGTCCGCTTGTGGCCGGAATCGGCCGGGAGGATGGTCTTCGCAGCGGGCGTTGGCTGCCCGGCGAAATAGAGCTTGATCGCCGGATCGAGCTTGCTGTGGTACGACTGCCCTTTGGCAAGGGCAGCGTCCACCGGGTACTTGGCGAGCTTGTCTTCCGCGAGCGCCGGCGATGCACAAACAAGGGCGGCGCAGAACAACGCGACGGATCTCATGCCTTGCCGCTGAGCCGCGCTACTTCGGCAGCGTCACTACCGTGCCGCGCAGTGCCACGCCGGCCATGGTGATTACGGCGTTGCCGCCTTCGCGCTTCGCCCGGTCCTGCAGCGACACCGCGGCGCTGATGAAGGCGATGTTGCAGGCTTCCTGGTCGGACTTGTTGAACGCGTTGGTCTTCTTGTTCGAGGTCCATTCACCGATGGTCTTCGCCACCTTCAGCTTCGACGGTTTGCCGAAATAGAGCTTGATCTGCGGGTCGAGCTTTTCCTTGTAGTTCTGGCCTTTGGCGAGCGCCGCGTCGACCGGGAACTTCAGCCGGTCATCACGCGCGGCCGCGGGTATTGCGATGCTGAGCGCCACGAGCGACAGGAGACCCATTACCGTCTGCTTCATACATCCTCCCTTTATGTTGTTGGTTAGGACAACGCTTCGCGATAAAACCCCAGCGCCTCCAGCACCGGCCGGTCGCTGATCGAGAAAAGGATCGCATCCTCGCCGCCGGTATTGGCGAAGTCGTGCTCGGCCCAGGAGGGCAGCGCGATGATGTCGCCCTTCTCCCAGTCGAAGGTCTTGCCGTCGATCACGCTGCGCCCGCGGCCCTGCACGACGTGGAAGACGCTCGAGCCCGTGACGCGCTTCGCTTTCGTCTTCTCGCCTTTGCGGATCAGCTGCACGCGGCAGGACATCGTCGGCAGCACCGGTCCGCCGGTCTGCGCGTGCGTATATTCGAGCGAGATGCCGTCGTGCGGGCTGCCGTCGTGGTTGCGCAGGTCGTGCAGCGCTTCCAGCGTCTGCTCCCAGGAGTAGAGCATGAGCGGCGAGAACAGCGGCCGCTCCTTCGTCCAGGTCGGCGTGAGCTTGCCATGGCCGTAGAGCGCCTGCGAGCCGTTCACCGGTTTCCCGTGCGAGGCCTTCAGGTCCTTGTGCATTTCGAAGAACATCGCGTTCAGTGACTTGGTGAGCGGCACGTCGAGGCCGTCCATCCACACCACCGTCTCGTTCGTCTCGTTGCCGTGGTCGTGCCACTGCCAGCTCGGCGTGAGGATGAAGTCACCCGGGTGCATGATCACCTTCTCGCCTTCCACCGCCGTGTAGGCGCCGTCGCCTTCGATGATGAAGCGGATGGCGGCCGGCGAATGGCGGTGCGCCCGGGCCACCTCGCCCGGCAGGAGCACCTGCACCGCGGCGATCAGTGTGTTGGTGGTGGCCCATTGGCCATTCAGGCCCGGGTTGAAGAGCTGCATGGCGCGCCGCTCGTCGCCCACCGGCACGGCGCTCGCCGACTGCTTCACCACCTCCTTGAGAAGCGACCATTTCCACTGGTAGGGAATGGCTTCCGGCCGCGGCTGCGGCGTCATCTGGCTCGCGATCTCCCACAGCCCCCACATGTGATTCTGGTGGATGAGCTGGTGGAACCCGTCTTCCGTCTTGATCGGCGCATTCATCCTCCGATTTTACTCTCGGGCCGGTTGCCGGCGCGGATCTTCGCCCACGCGGGATCATGCACTTCGAGCATGCCGAGCGCCACCCGGTCGCCGCGCGCGGCGGCGATGCGCAGCGCCACGAGCGGCGCGAGCAGCCTGGTGAAGCGCGCAACCGCGAACAGGTTGACGCCGATCAGCGCGGCCGGCAGCAGTACACGCTTATAGGTAAGCCAGGGCGCGAGCCCGAGCGCGGTGAGGCCGATGGCGGCGAGGATCGAGGACCCGTGGCGCGCGAGCGCCGGATAGGTGAAGTAGAACCGGTAGCGCTGCACGAGCGCCGCCTCCTCTTCGGTGAAGCGGTACGGTGGCTCGGCCGGCGCCACCGGGCCGGACCCCGCCTGCCTCACTCGGCGCACCAGCCAGAGCTCGAAAAGCGCCACCACGCCGATGTAGATCCATGCCATCGGCTCGGGGCTGAGCGCCGCCCAGCCGGCGAAAAGCAGCACCGCGATGCTGCCGAGCGCGCCCAGACTATCCGCTAGCGAGACCGCAGCACCCGGACCTCGGTCCAGGCCGCTTCCTGCTCGCCGAGCGACTCGACGAGCGTGCGCCGCTGCAGGCTCGGCAGCAGGAACGGCAACCAGCCGAGCGACGGATGGCGAAACGAGAGCAGCGTGCCGCCGGAGAACGGGTGCAGCTCGCTCGCGTAGCGCGGGTCGTGCAGCGGCTCGAGCTCCTGCAGCCGCGGCGGCTCCTGCGATACCGGCGGATTCATCGCCTCGCGGATCTCCGCGAGCGCATGCATCAGCGCATCGATGTGCTCGGCGCGCCACTCCTCGCGTCCCGGCAGGCTGAAGCGCGCGCGCGTCTTCGCCTCATCGAGCCACTCGACCGAGATCAGAAACATACCGGCTCCTCGCTTTACCTCGGGCGGGAAATCTCGCACCATTCGCGGCGCCGGGTCAATCGCCGAAACGATGACAAGACTGCTCGCACTCCTCGCACTGTGCTGCTTGCCGTTCGCCGGTGGGGCGCAGTCCTATCCGGCGAAGCCGGTGACCCTCATCGTGCCGTTCCCGCCCGGCGGCTCGACCGACATCATCGGCCGCATCGCCGCCGACGGACTGGCGCACGAGCTAGGGGCAGCTTTCGTGGTCGACAACCGCGGCGGCGCCGGCGGTGCGATCGGCGCCAAGGCAATCGCCGATGCCGCGCCCGACGGCTACACGCTCGGCATCGCCACCATCTCGACGCACGTCGTGAATCCGATCGTCCACCGCGACCTGCGCTACGACCCGCTCGCCGATTTCAGCTTCGTGAGCGAGATCGCCTCCGTGCCCAACGTCGTCGCGGTGCATCCCTCCGTGCCTGCGCGCACCTTGGCCGAGCTCATCGCCTACGCAAGACAGCACCCGGGCAAGCTCAACTTCGGCACGCCCGGCGTCGGCAGCCTCGGCCACCTGATCGGCGAAACGTTCAAGTACTCCGCCAAGGTGGACATGACCCATGTGCCCTATCGCGGCGCCGGCCCAGCGCTCAACGACGCGCTCGCCGGCCAGGTGCAGGTGCTCTTCGATAACCTGCCCTCGTCGCTGCCGCACATCCAGGCCGGCAAGCTGCGCGCGCTCGCGGTCGCCGCCGAGAAGCGCGTCGCGAGCCTGCCCGAGGTGCCGACCTTCGCCGAGACCGGTCATCCGCTCGTCAACGATCCGTCGTGGTTCGGGCTCATCGGTCCGGCGCGGCTGGCGCCCGACATCGTCGCGCGCCTGCATGCCGCGCTCGCCGCGACACTCAAGCAGCCGGAGGTGGCGAAGCGCCTCGAGGCCGCCGCCTCTACGCCGGTGGGCAACTCGCCGGACGCGTTCCGCAAGGTGGTCGCCGACGCGCTCGCCAACACGCGCAAGGTCGTGCGCGAGGCGAACCTGAAGTTCGAATAGGCGCGTGCGCCTTACCGCTGCCGCGCTGGTACTCCTCATCGCGGGTTGCGCGAGTTCGCCGGGCGCCCACTTTTCGTTCGCCCTGATCGGCGATCTCGGTTACAGGCCCGCGCAGG
>VBCM01000125.1:0-864 GCA_005883675.1 Betaproteobacteria bacterium | reverse complement strand
GCTCATCGACACGCCCGGCGACAACGAGTGGACCGACTGCCACGCGGCGGAGGGCGCGCCGGGCTACGAGCCGCTCGAGCGGCTGCGCGCGCTTCGAGCGACCTTCTTCGGCGGTGAGCGCAGCCTAGGCCAGCGCCCGATACCGCTCGTGCGCCAGGCGGGCTACCCCGAGAACGCGCGCTGGACCTACGGCGAGATCACGTTCGTCACGCTGCACGTCGTCGGCAGCAACAACAACCGCGGCCGCACGCCCGAGGGCGACGCCGAGTACGCGGCGCGTAACGCGGCGGATATCGCCTGGCTGCGCGAAGGCTTCGCCGCCGCGCGCGCCAGCCGCGCCATCATGATCATCCAGCAGGCGAACATCTTTCCCGACTTCCCGCCGTTCCCCGGCGGCAAGCCGCAGGAGCCGAATGGCTACGCGGAGCTACGCGCCGCGCTCGAGGAGGAAGCGAGCGCCTATCGCAAGCCGGTGGTGCTCGTGCATGGCGACAGCCACTATTTCCGCATCGACCAGCCGCTCGGCCGGCGCACCGGCCGCGGCGGTGCCGGCGTGCCGTCGCTCGAGAACTTCACGCGCGTCGAGACCTACGGTGCGCCGAGCCATCACTGGGTGCAGGCGTTCGTGCGCCGCGACGATCCGAACGTATTCAGCTTTCGCCAGCGCATCGTCGCGCCGAATGTCGTTCCCCGGAACTGAGTGACCGACGACATCCGCGCCGCGGCAGCTCGCTATTACGATCTCACGCCGCAATTTCCAAACGACGTTCGGTATTACCGGGCGCTGATACCGTCGCCGGAGGCGTCGGTTCTGGAGCTCGGTTGCGGCACGGGCCGCGTGTTGATGCAACTCGCGCCGCGCTG
>VBCM01000086.1 GCA_005883675.1 Betaproteobacteria bacterium | reverse complement strand
GGCAGCAAGATGAAATTCGTCGCCAATCTTCTGGTGGCGATCCACAACGTCTCCGCGGCCGAGGCATTCGTCCTCGGCATGAAAGCGGGGCTCGCGCCCGAGACGATCTACAAGGTGCAGGCCGAGAGCGCGGGCACCTCGCGCATGTTCCAGGTGCGCGGTCCGATGATGGTCGCCGGCCAATACGGCGCGGCGACGATGAAAAACGAGCTGTGGCAGAAGGACATGAAGATCATCGGCGAATTCGCGGCGCAGCTCGGCGTGCCCACACCGCTCTTCAATGCCTCCGCCGCCATCTACAACGCGGCGATGGCGCAGGGCTATGCCAAAGAGGACACCGCGGCGGTCTGCGCGGTGCTCGAAGCGATGGCGCGCATCAGGCGCTAGAGCGTCAGCGGTGCAGCTTCGCGCGCTGCTCGTCGCTCTGCAGGCGCAGTCGCACCGCGTCGATGTGCGCCGCGAGCGAATCGAACACCGTCGTCTGGCCGCGCAGCTGCGCCTGGCTGCGAGACAGAGGGTGCGGCGGCTGCATGCGCTCAATCGCTGCGCCCTGATCCCTGGCGAGCTGGGCGATGCGCTCGAGCGCGCCGAGGTCTTTCGCGTGGTCCACGACGTGCAGGGCGGCCATGAGCAGGTGGTACGCGGCCTCGTATTCCCCGTCGCCAGCGGCCTTGCCGTTGAGCTCGAGCAGTTCGCGCAGCATCACGGCCATGCTATCAACGGGCGCCGTCGCGCAGCATGCGCAGCGTGTCGAGCAGCCGCTCGATCTCGAACGGCTTGTGCAGGGCCGCCTCGACGCCCATGAGCGTCGCTGCTTCGAGATAGTCGCGCTTCGCCCGCTGCCCGCCGCCCGAGACGGCAATGATGCGCGTCTGCGGGAATTCGCGCCGGAAGGCGGCAATCGTTTCGAAGCCGTCGGCTTCGGGCATGAAGATGTCGGTGATGAGGACTGAAGCCGTGCGCTCGCGCTGGAGGGCGAGTGCCTCGGCGCCGTGCGCCGCCTCGCGCACCGGGTAGCCGGCGAGCTCGAGCGCCATCTTGAGCGCGAGGCGCTGGTCGGCGTCGTCGTCGACAAGAATGATCATGGCAGCTCGGCGATGACGCGCTTCAGGCGATCTGCATTCACCGGCTTCACGAGATGCGCATCGAAGCCGGCATCGAACGCGCGCCGGCGGTCTTCGGTCTGGCCGAAGCCGGTGAGCGCGACGAGCGCGATGCGCCGGCGCTCGTGCGCCGCGCGCAGCCGCCGCGCCACTTCATAGCCGTCGATGCCCGGCAGCCGGATGTCGATCAGCGCGACGTCGGGTGGCGAGCGCTCGGCGAGCACGAGGCCGCTTTCGCCGTCGGACGCCGCGTGCACCTGGTGGCCGTCGAGCGCGAGCGCCGCCTCGAGCATGTGTCGCGCGTCGTCGTTGTCCTCGACGATGAGCACCGTGCGCGCGGCGCCGCGGTGCGCCGCGACGGCCGATTCCGCCGCCGCCGGGCCCGGCACGCTCGGCAACTCCACCGTGAACATGGATCCTTTGCCAGGCCCTGCACTTTCCACCGCAGCCGAGCCGCCATGGATTTCCGCAAGGCGCTTCACCAGCGCGAGCCCGATGCCCAGACCGCCTTCGACCGCGGGTCCCTCCTGCACGAAAAGCTCGAAGATGCGCTGCCGCGCTTCCGGCGCCAGCCCCACGCCCTCGTCCGCGACGCGCAGCAAGGCGACGCCCGGTCCCCCCTCGACCGTGACGTGCACGGTTTTCCCGGCCGGCGTGAACTTGAGCGCGTTGTCGAGGAGATTGGCGGTGATCTGGTCGAGGCGCGCGCGATCGGCGTCGATCCACACCGGCGCGGTGTGCAGCGCCACGTTATGCCGCTCGAAGCGCCCCCACAGGCGCCAGACATTCACGAGGCGCGTCACCGCCTCGGCGAGGTCGAAGCGCTCGCGGTCGAGCGCGAACTTGCCGTGTGCGATGCGGCTGATGTCGAGGAGATCGCTGATGAGCCGCGACATGTGCCGCGTCTGGCGCTCGACCACGGCGGCCGCCTTCATCGCCTCGTCGCTCGCCGGATCGGCGATTTTCAGCACGTGCGCGGCCGCGGTGAGGGCCGCGAGCGGATTGCGCAGCTCGTGGCTGAGCATCGCCAGGAATTCGTCCTTGGCGCGGCTCGCGGCCTGTACCTCGTCCACCTGCCGCGCCGACGCGCCGGCCGCGACCAGCGCGCCGTGCAGCTCATCGATCTCGCGCACTGCATGCTCCTTGAGCTCAGCCTGCTCACCGCGCGCGAGCTTGCCCGCGGCCGCGGCGAGCGCGGAGATCGGCGCAGAGATGCGCCGGCCGATGAGGAGCGCTGCCGCGAGTCCAAGCACGACCGCGATCGCGGCTCCGCCGGCAAGGAGCGCAAGCGTGTTGCTGAGCGGCGCGAGCGCCACGGAGCTGGCGACGGCGAGTGATGTCGTCCAGCCGGTGAGCGGCGAGCGCGCATGCACGTGATAGACCGCCATCCCCTCCGTAGTGCGGCCCACGCCCGAGCCGCGGTCCGTCGCGCCGATCTGCCGCGCGAACTCCGGCGCGAGCGGCTTGCCGACGCGCCCGGGCGCATCGAGCGTGCGCGCGATGGCGATGCCCCGCCGATCGACGAGCGCGAGCACCGAGTCGGCCGGCGGACGCTGCGCCTCGAGCACGCGCGTGAACTCGCCGGCGTCGATCGACATCTCGAGCACGTAGCGCAGCTCGCCCGCACGCACCACGGGGAGGTCGAGGCCAATGCGCGGCCCGCGCGTCACGAGCGAGATGAAAAGATCGGAGATCACCGGCGCGCCGCTCTCGAGCACGTTTTTCACCGGGTCGCCGCCGCCGAGCGGCACCTCCGGGTAGCGCTCGTCGGCGCCGGCCGGCCGCGTGCCGGTCAGCGGATTGGGCAGCATCGCGCCGTAGGGCCGGCTGGAATTGACGAGCGCCTTGCCCGCCGTGTCGAACAGCACGACAAAGGCTTGAGGACGATTGCGCATGGTGCGCACGCAGATCTCGTGGAAACGCGCGAGGTCGCCACGATCGAGGAAGGGCGAGCCCGCGAGCGTCTGCAGCACGGCGAGCGATGTCTTCACCTCGCCGTCCACGGCGAGCGACAGCGCGCGCACCGTGTCCTGCATGCCACGGTCCATGATCTCGCGGCGCTCCGCGAGGTCCTGGCGCACGATGACCGCGGCAAAGAGCAGCAGCGGTAGCACGGCCGCGGCGACCAGCACGATGAGGTGCGAGCGCAGCCTCACTGAACCTCCCTCAATTCCCCTCCGGGGAATATACGCTACGCCGTACCATTGATATAGGAGGTGGTCATGAACGACTGGCGACAGATTCGCACCTGGTCGCGCGAGGAGATGATGAAGCGCATCGCGCGCTTCAAGAAATTGAAAGGTTCGGACGGCGGGCTGCCCGACAGCCCGCTGCCCGAGTGCCGGCGCAAGCTCTACGCCGTGATCGGCTTTCAGCCGCCGCTGGACCGCGCGAGCAGCGCCGCCACCTCGCCCGTAGGCGAGGACGCGTCCTCCATGCCGGCGATCGCGATCGCCGAGGGCTTCAACCTCGGCTACTGCAAGGCGAAGCCGGGCAAGGGCCCGCTGATGCACAACCACGACACCAACGAGACCTTCATCCCCATGACCGGCCGCTGGCGCTGCGAGTGGAATGAGGGCGAGGCGCTGCGGTACGTCGACCTCGATCCGTACGACGTCATCTCCTTCCCGCCCGGCGTCGCGCGCCGCTTCATGAACGTCACCTACGACGAGCCGGGGAAGGAGCACCTCCTCATGTTCGTGATCGGCGGCAACCAGCCGCAGGCGGAATTCACGAGCGCCGCGATGCGCCGCTGCGAGGAGTACGCGGCAAAGCAGCGAGCGACTTCACCAGCGCGAGGACAACGAAAACAGCGGCGAGCAGCAGGGTAAGCGCGGCAAGCGCCTTCCAGAGCGGCGCGGGATGATCCTGCGCATAGCGCGCGGCGGCGTAGGCGAGCGCATCCAGCGGAAACGTGAAGGCCCACCATGCCGGGCTGTACGGCCAGCGCAGGAAATCGCGCGAAACGATGAGCAGCGCCGCCGCGAGCGCGAGGCTGAACGGATAGAGCGGCTCCAGGAAATCAGAGCCAGGATAGAGCGCGAGGCCGTTCGCATAGATTAGCGAGGGCGGCACGAGCAGGATGAACCAGCTCGGCCGCAGCCGCTCGGGAAGCGGCGCGCCGATGATCGCGCGGTAGAAAAGCAGCGCCATCAGGATCGGCGCCGCCGTGGCTGAGATGCCGTAGATGAAGCGCGACGCTTCCGCATGGCCGAGGGCGATGCCCGGCCCGGGCGCGACGATGCCGCCCACCATGATGATGAGCCAGCCCGCATTGATGTGCGCGAGGTCGATCGAGCCGGAGAGCCAGCGCGTGAGCGCCCAGACCTGGAAGGCGAGCAGCACGCCGAACCCGATCCACCAGATCGCATCGCCCAGCGAAAACCAGTACGGTGCCAACCCACCACCGACGAGAAACATTCCCACGGGCAGCGCGCCGCAGAAGCCGAGCTGCATGGGATTCATGAACTCCTCGCGCACCGCGTCCGGATAGCGCACGAGCTTGGCCAGATACAGGGGCAGCAGCACGACGAAGGCGATGACGCCGAGCGCCACCCATGGCTCGGTGACGTACGCCGGTGCGCGCACGTATCCCGGCAGCACCGTCGCCGCCGCGCGCGCGCTCAGTCCCAGCCCGGTGATTCCCATCACGGCGCCGTACATGCCGATCGGCACTTGGCGCAGGAACGAGGCGCCGCGCTCAGCCACCACGCCGCTTTTCGATTTCCTGCTGAAGGGCGCGCAATTCAGCGATCGCTTCGAGATCCCTCGGTCTGCCGGCTGCCGTTTTCGCTTTGATCAATGTCGCAAGATCGAGGCACAGGAAGCGGGCGCCAAAAGCCGCC
Organism: Betaproteobacteria bacterium; assembly: GCA_005883675.1. Lineage (GTDB taxonomy): Bacteria > Pseudomonadota > Gammaproteobacteria > Burkholderiales > SG8-39 > SCGC-AG-212-J23. The sequence continues at coordinate 27,497 of VBCM01000086.1, read as the reverse complement.
ACCTCGATCGTATGCCCTGTCATCGCTTCGTAATCTCCTATGCCGGCGATTTCGCCCAGTAGGTCAATATCGCCGACGGAAGTGCTGAACGTGAAGTTCAGCCCCCTAGACAAAGTCTGTACGTCAAACTTGAACGGTAAGCCGGGCGGTGCACCGCGCAAATACGGCTTGAGTGGACTCAATGCATGTACCAGGTTCGCCAGATTGCTGGCATCGCGCGCATAGACGATATCGATATCCTGAGTGAGGCGGCTCGATCCGTGCACCGTCGCCGCGGCACCGCCGACGAGGACAAAACGAACCTGCGCCTTGCTAAGAGCTTCGATTAACGCGCGAAAGTCCGTCACCGCGCGCGGTTCAGCGCCCGCGCGCCTGCTCTCCTCAGCTCATCGGCGAATTTGCTGAGTTCCTGAAGTTGTGCCAACCGCTCCTCGGGGGACAAATCGAGATTTTGGCGCAGCAGCGTGCGATCGATGTCGCCCATGTAGCGCTCGATGACCGGGTCGATCTCCAGCATGTCAGCCTGCCGGCTCATGGGCGAATTATCGCTCTTAGGGACGTTGGGAACCACGGCTCACTTCTCGCTCCAGAACGACCAGACGAGGCCCAGGCTGATGAGCGCCGCCACCGCCGCGCCGGCCGTCCTGAGGATCAGCTCTACCGTGAGCGCGGAGAGCGGCAGGTCGGTGATGCCTTCCGGCCACAAGTAGATGACGATCGACACGCCGCCGACCAGCACGAAGGCGGAGGCGGCGATGCGTTTAAGCAGTTCCAAGGTAGTAGCTGCGCACTAGCTCGTTCTGCTCAAGCGCCTGCACGTCCCCCTCGAACACGATCTCGCCGTGCACGATGATGTAGCCGCGATCGGCGATGCGGATCGCCTGGTGGAAGTTCTGCTCTGCCATGAGCACGGTAAGGCCGTAGCTGTCTTTCAGCTCTTTGATCTTCGTGATCGTATGCGACACGAGGATCGGCGCGAGCCCGACCGACGGCTCATCGACGAGCAAGAGCTTGGGCGCGGACATAAGGGCGCGCGCGATGGCGAGCATCTGCTGCTGGCCGCCCGACATCGAGCCCGCGAGCTGGCGGCGGCGCTCGGCGAGCACCGGGAATGCCTCGTAGGCGAACGCGAGATTGCGGCTGATTTGCGTGCGCGCGAGCGGGCGATAGGCGCCAAGCAGAAGGTTCTCCTCCACCGTCAGCTTGGGAAAGAGCCGCCGGCCCTCCGGCACCATGGCGACGCCCAGATTGACGATCTCTTCGGTCGACAAGCGCGTGAGATCGTGTGTCGCGCCGTCGAGCTTCAGCGTCACACTGCCCTCTGTGGGGCGCACGATGCCCATGACGCACTTCATGAGCGTGCTCTTGCCATTGCCGTTGGTGCCGAGGAGCGCAACGGTCTCGCCTTTCGCGATGGTGAGCGAGACGCCGTGCAACGCCCGCACCGCGGCGTAGCCGGCTTCCACATCGCGGATGGCGAGCTCAAGCGCCAAGGTAGGCCTTCTGCACGTCGGGATTCTGCACGATCGAGGCGGGCGTGCCCTCGCAGATGATGCGCCCCGCGTCGAGGCACACGACGCGCTGCGAGAAGCGCATCACCGCCTGCATGATGTGCTCGATCATGATGATGGTGATGCCGCTCTCGTTCAGCGAAAAAAGAATCTTCAGCATCTCCTCGACCTCGGCACCGGAAAGGCCGGCCATCGCCTCGTCGGAGATGAGGAGCTGCGGCCGCGTGGCCATGGCGCGCGCGAGCTCGAGCTTGCGCAGCTCGACTTGCGAGAGCCGGTTCGCCTGCGAGCGCGCCTTGTCGGCGAGGCCGATGCGGCGCAGGATTTCCAGGGCTTCCGCCTGCGCGTCGGCCTCCCTGAGATGACCGACGTAGGCGGCCGGCACGAGCAGGTTCTCGAGCACGCTCATGGTGTGGAACGGACGCGGGATCTGGAAGCTGCGCGCGATGCCCCGCCGAACGCGCAGGTAGGCGGGCAGCCGCGAGACCTCCTCGCCGGCGAAGACGATGGAGCCCGTGTCGTTGCGCAGGAGCCCCGAGACGCAGTTGATCAGCGTCGTCTTGCCCGAGCCGTTCGGGCCGATCAGGCCGAAGCGCTCGCCGCGCGCGATGTCGAGCGACACGTCGGCGAGCGCCGTGAAGCCGCCGAAGTGCTTCGAGACGCCGCTTATTTTGAGGAAGGCGTCAGCCATCGCTTGAACAGGCCGAGGATGCCCTCGGGCGCGAGCACCACGAACAGCACGAGCAGCACGCCGATGATCAGCACGTTCACTTCGCCCGAAATGGTGACAGTCACTATTTGCTGCAAGGTCGAAAGCAGCAGCGCGCCGAGGATCGGCCCGCCCCAGTGCGACATGCCGCCGATGATGGCGCTGCCCAGTGCGGAGATGGTGTAGCTCAGGTTGAAGGTCGACGCCGGCTCGATGAAGCTCAAGTACATCGGCATCGGCGCGCCGGCGGCGCCCATCAGCGCGCCGGAGATGACACAGGCGAAGAGCTTGAGCTTCAGCGTCGGCACGCCGCTCGCCTCGGCCGCCTCCTCGCTGTCGCGGATGGCGCGCAGGCCGCGGCCGATCCACGAGTCCTGCACGTAGCGCGCGATGCAGACGGAGCCGACCGCCATCACCGCCATGACGACGAACAGCATGCGGGTATACGTATCGAAGGGCGGCGTGAGCGGCGGACGAAGCAACTGCAAACCGGTAGCGCCGCCGACGTAGCGCCAGTTGATCATCACCGTCTCCATGATGAAGACGACCGCGACCGTGGCGATGGCGAAGAAGATGCCGCGCAGGCGCAGCGTCAGCAGCCCGACGCCGAAGCCGAGCAGCCCGCCCATCAGGGCGCCGGCGGCGATCTGCACCACGAGCGGCGCGCCGAGCCATTTGAACAGCACCACCGCCGTGTAGGCGCCGATGCCGAAGAACGCCGGCGGGCCGAAGTTCACGTAGCCGGCGTAGCCGCCGAGGATGTTCCAGGCAGTGGCGAGCGTCACGGCGGTCAGCACGACGTACGCGGCGAAGAAGAAATATTCGTTCACCGGGCTGAGGCCGATCAGCACCGCGACGGCGCACAGGATGGCGGCGATGATCCAGAATTTCATCGGCCGCTCATCTGCCGCTCATCTGCCGAAGAGTCCTTGCGGGCGGATGCCCAGCACGACGAGCAGAAGTCCAAACGCCACGGCCGGCGCCCACGAGGCGCCCGAGAACATGAGCACGATCGACTCGGCGATGCCGAGGATCAGGCCCGCGGCGAGCGTGCCGGTCATGCTGCCGAGCCCCGCCAGCACGACGACGCAGAAGGTGCGTCCTATGTAGACGCGATCCATGGCCGGCTCGACCGGGCCGACGACGATCAGCATGGCGCCGGCGAGCGCGCTCACGCCCGTGGCGATGCCGAAGGCCCACTGCTTGATGCGCACCGGGTTCGCGCCCATCAGGCGCAGCGCCGGCTCGTCCTGCGCCACGGCCTTGATCGCGCGGCCGGTGAACGTTTTCGACAGGTAGAGAGTGAGCGAAAAGGTGAGAACCAGGGCGACGCCGAAGGCGACGAGCATGCGGTACGGAATGCGATAGTCGCCGAGCGCGAGGCTCGAGCCGATGTAGCGCGCCTGCACCGAGCGCTGATCGACGCCGAAGACGAGGATCAGGCCGATCTCGATGATGAACGCGAGGCCGAAGAAGAACGCGAGGCCGCGCACCGCGGCTTCGGTGCCGCGGCGCTCGAACGACTCGTAATAGAAGCGGTAGATGAGCACGCCGATGACGAAGAACAGCGGCATCAGCACCACCCCGGCGACCAGTGGGTCGAGGCCATAAGTGGTCAGCACGTAAGTGAGATACGAGCCGAGGATCATCACCGCCGGATGAGCGACGTGCGGGACGTCCAGCAGGCCGAACGAAACGGAGAGCCCGATGCTCACCGCCGCGTAGAAGGAGCCGAGCAGCACGCCGAAAATCAGCGCCTCGGTGAGCAGATCGAGCGAGAAAATCATCCTGAAATTAATGGGGTCAGATCAACATTTTCGCGGACGCAAATATGAAAGCGTGCCAAGAAGAAATGTTGATCTGACCCCATTTATTTGTGCCTTATATGAAAACGGCGCGGGATTGCCGCGCCGTCTTATGTTCATCGAACCGGCTACTTCGCCGAACGTGCTTTTTCGAAGGGGGTGGCGACCTCGCCCGTCCTGTACTCCTCGGGGTGGACGACCACCTGCTTGCCGGGCTTCCTCCATTGGTCGAGGTTGTTATCGGCCACGCCGCGGAACTGGGCCTGCACGACGCGCGGGCTGGCCCACTCGCCGTTCTTGTCCCAGCGGATCGGGCCGACGATGGTCTTCACCTCGTTCGCGTGCAGCCAGGCGGCGAGCTTCTTCTGGTCAAGCGTCTTGGTCGCGGCGCTCGCCTGCTCGAGAATCTGGCCGATCGCGTAGTTGAATGGCGGCAGGTAAAAGCCGAGCGGATCGACCTTCGCCTCCGCGGCGCGCTTCGCGTAGCGGGAGAGGAAGTCCTCGACGCCCGGATATTTCATCCCCGGGACGTAGGAGTTGTAGTTGAGAATGCCGTTCAGCTGGCTGCCGAGGTTGACCATGTTCGGCGTGAACTGCAGTCCGACCATGCCGCCGCCGAAGATCTGCACCTGCGAGCCGACGCCGATCTCGTTCACCGCGCGCACGATCGCCACGGAATCGTTCGGATACGACATCACGAACACCATCTCGGGCTTGGCGGCGCGGATGGCGCGGATGAGCGAAGAGAAGTCGGTGGTGCTCGGCGGATAGTTCTGGTCGTAGACCGACTGGATGCCGGATTTCTTGGCGAGCTCGCGCGCGCCGTTGGCGAGGTTCTGCGCGAACTCCTGGTCGGCGGCGAGGATGGCGACGCTCTTCGCGCCGGCCTTCTGCCCCGCCTTGAAAAACCCGTCGGACCAGCTCGACGCATCGTTCCACGGCGAGTTGTTGAACCACTTGTCGTGCTGCACCTTGTGATTCACCTGGAACGAGAAGTTGCCCATCAGCAGCAGATCGCGCTGCTTCACGAGCGGCATGATCGGCGCGGTGGGCACCGTGCCGTACGGCGCGATCAGCAGATCGACCTTGTCAACGTCGAGGAGCTTGGTGTAAATCCCCGGCGTGTTGGCGGGATTGGTCTGGTCGTCGTAGACGATGAAGTCGACCTTGCGGCCGAGCAGGCCGCCCTTCTGGTTCACGTCCTCGACCCACATGCGCAGCGCAAGCAGCGCCGCCTGGCCGCCGGCGCCGAGCGAGCCGGTCTGCGGCATGCTCATGCCGATCTTCACGGGGCCGGAGCCTTGCGCGAACGCGCGGCCGGGCAGCGCGGCGGTGACGGCGGCGGCGCCCGCAGCGCCGATGACTTTCCTGCGAGTGAAATTCATGACCTCCTCCTTTGCGCCGGATTGTAATCAATCTTCAATAGTCGAGCGGCATTGCCGCCTTCGATGGCGGCGGCCTCGGCTTTCGACAGTCCCTTCACGCCCTCGATGAACGGCACGGGCTGCTCCATGCCCATGTCGTAGGGGTAGTCGGTGCCGAGAAGCACATGATCGGCGCCGAAGCGCGCGATCAGGTGGGCGAGCATCCCGTGGTCGAAGGTGATGGTGTCGAAGTAGAACTTCTCAAGGTAGCTCGACGGCTTGCGCTTAAGCTGTCCCCGGCAGTCCGGGCGCGCTGTATAGGCATGGTCCATGCGCGCCCAGTAATGCGCGAGATAGCCGCCCGCGTGCGGCAGCACGACCTTGAGCTTCGGGTGGCGCTCCAGCACGCCGTCGAAAATCAGGTGGCTCGCCGCCACCGTGGTCTCGAGCGGGTTGCCGATCACGTTGCTGAAATAGTGTTCGACCAGCCGCTCACCGTGCGTGAAGCCGATCGGGTGCATGAAGATGACCACGTCGAGCTTGTGCACCGCTGCGAAGAACGCCTCGAGGTTGAGCTTCGCGTCGGTGAGATCCATGCCGCGCACGCTGGGATTGATCTCCACGCCGCGCATGCCGAGCTTCCTCACGCAGTGCTCGAGCTCCGCCACGGCGAGCGAGACATCCTGCAGCGGCACCGTGCCGAGCGCGACGAAGCGGTCCGCGTGCTGCGCGACGATCTCCGCGAGGCGCTCGTTCAGCGCGCGCGCGAGCTCCGCGCCCATGCCAGGATCGGTCCAGTAATAGGTCTGGTGCGGCGCCGGCGACACCGCCTGGATATCGATTCCCATGCGATCCATGTCCTTAAGGCGCACGGCGATATCGCTGAGCTTCGGCCCGCGCTCCTGCACCTGTCTTGCGTTCACCTCGCGCGTCGCGGCGTTGGAATAGAGCGCCATCGGCTCGTGTTGTGAGGGATTGAGCGGCGCAACCTTCGTCGCCACCTCGGTGTTCATATAGTGGCAGTGGATGTCGACGGTGAGCGATCTGCCGCGCTTCTTGACGGTGGCGCGCGCGCCGCCGCGCGCGGCGGGTGCACAGCTATACATCATGGTTCGCGATTTCCTCTCTCGTCGGTAAGCGCCTGAAGCCCTCGCGCGTTAATTGGAAAGCCATGGGGGAAGACACTGCAACCACCCGCACGCTGCGTCGGGCGCTGGCGACGATCGGCAGCGAAGAGCACCTCGCCGCGGCGCTGAATTGCTCGCCGCTCGATCTCGCCTGCTGGCTCTCGGGCGAGAAGGCCGCGCCTGGCGAAGTTTTCATCGCAGCGCTCGACATCGTGGCGGGAGTGGGTCACCGGCATCGCCGCAGGCGCTAAGGCGCGCCGGCCGACTTTAGCGAAGGCTATTGACGCCGTACAGGCGTCGTTCCGACAATCGCGCACTCTTTTCGAGGAGGAGCCATGCCCGCTGTGCTTGTTGCGGTGCTCGCCGCGATCGCCGCCTGGGTTTCGCTCGGGGATTGCGCCTTCGCGCAGAGCTACCCGACCAAGCCGATCCGGCTCATCGTGCCCTACCCAGCCGGCGGCGCGACGGATTTCTTCGCGCGGCTAGTGTTTCCCAAGGTGGGCGACACACTCGGGCAGCCGGTGGTGGTGGAGAACCGGCCCGGCGCCGGCACCGCGATCGGGGCGAGTGAAGTCGCGCGCAGCGCGCCCGATGGCTATACGCTGCTGCTCGGTGATGCGGGCACTTATGCGTTCAATCCGACGCTCTACAAGAAGCTCGCCTACGACCCGGCGAAGGATTTCGCGCCCATCAGCCTCACCGGCCGCTTTGCGCTCATCCTCGCCGTGAACACGTCGGTGCTGAACGTGGGCTCGGTGGATGAGTTCGTCCAGGCGGCGAAGCGCGCGCCCGGCAAGATCGACTACGGCGCGCCGGGACCCGGCAGCCCGATCCATCTCGCGATGGAGCTCTTCAAGCAGCGCGCCGGCATCGCGATGACGCCGATTCCGTACAAGGGCGGCGCGGATGCCCTTTCCGACCTGATCGGCGGCCGCATCGGCGCGCTCTTTCCCGACATCGCCACGGGCTTGCCGCAGATTCGCGCCGGCAAGATCAAGGCGCTCGCGGTGGCGAGCGAAAGGCGCGTGGCGGCCCTGCCCGAGCTTCCCACGGTCGGCGAATCCGGCTATCCGGGCTTCGAAGCCTGGGCGTGGCAGGGCTTCGTCGCGCCGGCGGGCACGCCGCGCGACGTCGTGACGAAGCTCAATGGCGCGTTCGCCAAGGTGATGGCCGATCCGGCGATCAAGCAGCGACTCTCCGAGAGCGGCTTCGAGCCGCAGACGAGCACACCGGATGAGTTCGCCGCGTACCTGAAGCGCGAGATCGCCAAGTGGGCGAAGGTGATCCGCGACAGCAACATCAGCCTGGACTGATGCCATGCGCCTGGTGAGCTACGGGCCGAAGTGGCAGGAACGCGCCGGCATCCTCGCCGACGGCGCGATCCTGGACCTGGACAGCGCGATGTGGGCTGCCGGCGCCGGGACGCCGGTGAGCGATGTGCGGGCGCTCCTCGAGCAGCCGGACTGGCGGCGCCTGCTCGAACGCGCCTTTGCCGCGCGCGGCAAAGCGCAGACGGTGCAAGCCAAGGCCGTGCGCCTCGGGGCGCCCATTCCGTTTCCGCGGCAGATGCTGATCGCGGGGGCGAACACCAAGTCGCACATCGCCGAGGCGGCGCCAGTACTCAAGGACCCGCGGCCGCCGCGCGAGCCGATGATCCTCGCCAAGTCGATCTCGAGCCTGTGCGGGCCTTATGACGACGTCATCCATCCGCCGGAGACGCAGAAGCTCGATTACGAGGTGGAGCTCGGCGTCGTCATCGGCAAGCGCTGCCGCCGCGTAAGCGAATCGCAGGTGCGCGACCACATCGCCGGCTACATGACGGTGAACGAGATGTCGGCGCGCGATATCCAGCTCGCCGAGCACGAGGCGAACCCGTTCTACCGCGTGCACTTCCTCGGCAAGAGCTTCGACACCTTCTGTCCCACGGGGCCCGCGCTCGTCACCACCGACGAGGTCGAATGGGGCAAGCCGCTCAAGATGCGCACCGAGGTGAATGGCGAAGTACGGCAGAACAGCGACACCTCGGATCTTTACTTCGGCATCGAGGCGCTGGTCGCCTATTGCAGCCGTGGCACCACGCTATTCCCGGGCGACATCATCGTCACCGGGTCGCCCGCCGGCGTCGCATTCTTCATGAAGCCACCCCGGTTTCTCAAACCGGGCGACCGCGTACGCTGCGAGATCGAGCACGTCGGCGCGATCGAAAACCGCATCCGCGCCGAGGCGAGCACCTAAACCCACTTCGCTGCCTCGTGTCGGCGGCCCGGCGACTGGCGCGTTATGAGGCCCTATGGGGAGGGCAAGCACACGGACGCTGCATGAAACGCTGCGCCTACGCCGGCAAGCGCGTGCCTCACGCTTTCCTGAGCTCGACCGTCTGAAAGAAGAGGTCGCAAATCTCAAATTCTGGCAAGGCGTTGCCGTCGTCACGCTCATTAGCGTGGCGGGCTGGTTGATCACAAACGGCGCCGGCACGCCGGTCTGGACTTTTGTCCTCGCTGCCGCCGGCGTAATATTTCTGGCCATCGGGACGATCGTGCTCATCCTGCGCATCAAACAACGCATAGAGAGGATAGGCCGTCTATAGCCATGGAGACCTTAGCCACCCTTCTCGCCTTTGGCGTCATATTGTTTATCGCAGGTATGGTGCTCTACGTCGCCCTGCGCACGTAGGCGCGTAACGTTAGCCTCTAGAACACTCCTAAGTGCTGGGTAATTAGCGCTTCATTGTCCCGCACCGCCGCCACCGGCCCGCTGGAGGCGACGCGGCCGGTGTTGAGGATCACGACGTCGTCGGCGAGCTCGAAGGCGAGCTTGATGTTTTGCTCCACCAGCAGGATTGACTGACCTTCGCCCTTCAGGCGCGCGATGGTGCGCCCGACCTCCGCCACGATGAGCGGCGCGAGGCCCTCCGAGGGCTCGTCCATCAGCAGCACGCGCGGATTGCCCATCAGCGCGCGGCCGATGGCGAGCATCTGCTGCTCGCCGCCCGAGAGCGAGCCCGCGTCCTGCTCGGCGCGCTCTTTGAGCCGCGGAAAAAGCGCGAACACCCGGTCCAGCGTCCAAGTGCCGCCGCGCTTCTGGTAAGCGACGATGAGATTCTCCCGTACCGTGAGGCGCGCGAAGACGCGCCTGCCCTGTGGCACGAGCGCAATGCCCTTGCGCGAGATCACGTCGGGCGCGAGGCGCGCGACCTGCTCGCCGAAAAGCTCGACCGTGCCTTTGCGTGGCGGCAGGAAGCCGATCACGGTGTTCATGCAGGTGGTCTTGCCCGCGCCGTTGCGGCCGAGTAGCGCGAGCACCCTGCCCTCGCCGAGCGCGAACGACACGCCGTGCAGCACGTGGCTCTCGCCGTAGAGCGCATCCACGCCGTCGAGCGCCAGCGCCTCAGTGGCCAAGATAGACCTCGCGGGTCTTGGGATCGGCCACCACTTCGGCTCTCGTGCCCTCGACGATCACACGCCCGTAGTGCAGCACGGTGATGCGGTCGGCCATGTCGAGCGCCGTGTCCATGTCGTGCTCGATCATCACCACTGTCGTTTCCTGCGGGATGGCGCCGATCACGCCCTTCACCTTGGCGCGCTCTTCGCGCGAGAGCCCGGCGAGCGGCTCGTCGAGCAGTATTACTCGTGGCTTTTGCGCGAGCGCCATCGCGATCTCGACGCGGCGCTTCTCGCCGTACGCCACCTCGGCGATGGGGCGGCGGGCCGCCGCCTCGAGACCGACCTGCGCGAGCACGGCGCGCGCCTCGACGTAGTAGCGCGCCGGCAGGCGGCCGAACATGCTCCAGCGCGTGCGCGAAAGTCCGAGGAGCGAGAGGGCGACGTTGTGCTCGAGCGTGTCCTGCGGGAAGAGCGTGATGATTTGGTAGGTGCGCGCGAGCCCGAGGTGGCAGCGCCGCCAGGTCGAAAGGCGCGAGACCTCCTCGTCGAAGAGCACGATGCTGCCCGCGTCGCGCGCGAGATCGCCGGTGAGGAGATTGAAGAGCGTGGTCTTGCCGGCGCCGTTCGGGCCGATGATCAGGCGCCGCTCGCCCGCCGCGACCTCGAGCGAGACATCGTTGATGGCGGGGAGCCCGCCGAACGCCTTCTTCAGGCCCTGGATGCGAAGCGCCGCCACAGTCTCCTCACCCCGGGCACCACGCCCTCCGGCATCAACACCACGATGAAGACGAACACGAAGCCGAGCAGCATGTTCCAGCGCTCGATGTACGCCGAGGCCCAGTTTTTCAGCAGCAGCACGATCGCCGCGCCGACCAGCGGGCCCGCCAGCGTGCCCGAGCCGCCGGCGATCACGGCGAGCAGGCCCTCGGCGGAGTTGGCGAGCGAGAGCGACACCGGGTGGATGTACTTGTGGTAGTAGACGAAGAGCAGGCCCGAGACCGCGCCCCAGAAACCGGCGTAGACGAAGGTGATCCACCGGATCAGCCACACGTCGTAGCCGAGCGCGCTCATGCGTCGCGGCTGGTCGCGCGCGCCGCGCAGCGTCGCGCCGAAAGGCGAGCTCACGAAGCGCGCCATCATCCAGATGGCGAGCACGCCGATGATCAGCACGAAATAGTAGAAGGGCACCGCCTCGTTCAAGTTGAGGCCGAAGGGCGCGGGCCGCGCGAGCCCGCGCAGGCCGTTGTCGCCGTCCGTCATCGACACCCAGCGGTACGCGGTGCCCCAGAGCACCTGAGAGAGGGCGAGCGTCAGCATGAGGAAGCCGAGGCCGGTGGCGCGCAGCGAGACGAGACCGAAGACGCAGGCCATGAGCGTGGTGCCGGCGAGCGCGAGCGGTGCGATCAGCCAGTGGGCGAGGTGCAGCTTGAGATACAGGACCGCGGAGAGATACGCGGCGACGCCGAGGTAGGCCGCGTGGCCAAGCGTCGGCAGCCCGCCGTAGCCGAGCAGCAGGTTGATGCTCGCCGCGAACACCGCAAAGATGACGATCTGGCTCGCGAGGTTCACGTAGTACTCGCCCGCGGCGAGCGGCATGAGCGCCGCGAGCACGATGACGGCGAGCGCCGTCTTCACGCGGCGAACTTGCCGAAGAGCCCGCGCGGCCGGAAGGCGATGACCAGGATCATCGGCAGGAAGAGGATCACGTACGCAAGATCGGGCAGGAGCGCGACGCCGAACGTGTAGACGAAGCCGGTGATGAACGCGCCGACGAAGGCGCCGAGCAGGCTCCCTACTCCGCCCAGGATCACGACGATCAGCGCGAGCGGCAGCATGTCGGCATCGAGCCCGGGGTACGCGGACATGATCGGCCCGCCGATCACGCCGCCCGCGCCGGCAAGCGCGGCGCCGAGGCAGAACACCGTGCTGAAGAGCCGCGACACCGGGATTCCCACCGCGCTCGCCATGTCGGGATCATCGACGCCGGCGCGGATCATGGCGCCGAGGCGCGTGCGCTCCATGAGGAGGTAAAGCGCGAGCGCCACGACCACGGCGATGACCACGACCGCGAGCCGATACGCGGGAAAGATGAACCCGGCGATGCGCACCGGCATCTGCAGCGCCGGCGGCGTCGGGATCGGGATCGGGTCGCCGCCCCAGGTGATAAGGCACGCATCGGCGATGATGAACGACACGCCGAGCGTCACCAGCACCTGGCCAAGCACGTTGCCGCCGAGCTGCCGCAGGATCAGCCGCTCGAGCAGCCCGCCGAAGAGCGCCACCGCGATCCCGGCGGCGAGCGCCGCGAGCCACAGGTTCGGCCACTGGCGCATCACCGTGACGCCGAGGTAGGCGCCGAGCATGAAGAGCGAGCCGTGCGTCAGGTTGGCGATGCGCATCAGCCCGAAGATCAGCGAGAAGCCCGCTGCCAGTAGAAACAGCAGGCCGCCCAGCGCCAGACTGTTCAGCGTCTGGATCGCCCAGTACTGCAGTTAGCTCTCCAGGTTCTTCGCCGGCGGCCAGTCGCGCGAATACACCGGGTTCTTCAGGAACTCCTTCTCGTCATAGGTCCAGAACTGGCTGACGTTCGGATAGGTGTGCACGACCGAATTGACCAGGCGCCCTTCCTTGCGCACGACCTTGCGGATGTACACGTTGCCGACCACGTTGCCGTACTGGTCGAACGAGACCGGCCCGCGGCAGGTGTCGACCTTGATCGAGCGCACCGCCTTCATGAAGGCGGGCTTGTCCTCGATGTGGCCCTTGATCTTGTTCAGTGTCGCCTCGAGCACCGCCGCCTCGGTGTAGGTGGCGGCGGCGTAGAAGCCGGGGTCGTACTTCCACTTCTCGCGAAACGCGGCGGCGAATTTCTGGTTGATCGGATTGTCGAACTCGGCGGAGTACCAGCACGCGGTGGGGATGCCGAGCGCCTCGTCGCCCATGTTGCGCAGCACCGCCTCGTCGAGCGCGGTCATGCCGCCGACGGTGGCGGTCTTGCCGCGCAGTCCGTACTCGTTGAATTGCCGCAGGTAGCGGAAGCCGTTGGAGCCCGCGAAGCCGAGGTAGATCGCATCCGCTTTCGGGTTGAGCTGCGCGAGGTAGGTCCCATAGTCCGGCACGGTGAGCGGCGGGAAGGTCTTCTGCACCACCTTGCCGCCGAGCTCCTCGAACACGCGCTGGAAGCCCGCGCACATCTCGTGGCCGTAGGCGATGTCGTCGGCGATGAGTACCATGCGCCGGTAGTTGAGCTGCTTGTAGCAGTAGTCGGCCATCGGGTGCGCGCATTGCGAGGCGGTGGAGGTGCCGCGCGTGAACCAGGGGTTGGGCTTTCTCTGCGTCATGTCGTCGGCGGCCGCGACCGACAGTGTGAGCAGTTGCGCCTGCCGGATGTAGTCATCGGCCGCGAGCGCGGAGGCGGTGTCGAGCGGCCCGATCATGACGTGGATCTTGTCGCGCTCGACGAGCTCCTGGATCTTGGTGCGCGCCTGCGCCGGCACGCCGCCCGAGTCGGCGACGATCAGCTCGACCTTGCGCTCGGCGATGGCGTTGTTCCGCTCGTTGAGATACTGGACGAGCGCCCGCTCCATGTCGATGCCGCCCGAGGCGAGGGGCCCGGTCTTCACCGTGACGAGACCCACGCGGATCGGCCCCGCCTGCGCGCGCAGCGGCAGTGCGGCGGCCGCGGCGGTAAGCTCATGCGTCGTCTCCTTTAGTTTTTCGAAGAGTTGCTCGTTGCTGATGACCCAGCCGAGGCAGCGCGCGACGTTCTGCAGCCCGAGCACATGCAGGTCGTCGCCATACATGCTCGCCACGCAGTCGGCGAGCACCACCACCCGGTAGTCGTAGTTGAACGCGGTGAACGAGGTGTTGAGCACGCAGGTGTTGGTGTTGATGCCCATCAGCACCACGTTCTTCACCTTCAGCGTGTCGAGGAGCTGGCGCAGGTCCGTGCCGTGGAAGCAGTCCAGCCGCTTCTTGTTGTTGATAATGTAATCGCCGTCCCGGTACAGCTCGGGGACGATCTGCGTGCCCGGCGAGCCCTCGATGTTGTGCTCGCGCACGCTGCTCTTGCGCCCGGGCGTCAGGCGATCGAGCTCGCCTTGCGCAGCGTGCAGCGCTTTCCAGAAGGGTGACGTCATGCCTTCGCTGCCGATGCCGGGCAAGCGCCGATACACGAGCACCACGTGGATTACCGGCACCTTTAGCCGCCGGGCGTGGTCCAGCGCGGCGCGGGCGCTGGCGATTACCCGGGTCGCATCCTCTGGCTTGGTGGGCATGGTGGCAACGCTCATGTCGAGGTGGCCGCGATGCATGTCCACGGTGACGATCGCCGTCTCGGCGGGCTTGAGCTGGAGCTCGCGGTAAAGTCCGTTGACGAGGCTCGAGCGCTCGACGATTTCCAGGGGCTTCATCAGTGATGGGCTCCGGCGGCTTGCTGCTTGAGCGGATGGGCGCGGCTGAAGGCGTCCATCTCCATGCACGTGCTGTAGATGCGCATCGCCCTCGGCACGCTGCTCGTGTCGCAGTTGAAATAGGCGAGCGCGCCGATCAGCTGCGACACCACGCAGATGTCGGCGATGGTGAGCTGGTCGCCGTGGCAGAACCGGCCGGTCTCGCGCTCGTTCGCGAGATGGCTCTCGATCGCTTCGAGCGCGCGCATGGTCCAGTGCGCGAGCCAGCGATTGCGCGCCGACTCGTCCTGGCGCATCTCCTTTTCCAGGTAGTTGCGAATGCGCGGAGTAATGAGCGGATGCCCGTCGGCCGCCGCGATCAGCGCGAGCCCGCGCACGCGCGCGCGCCCGCGCGGGTCCTGCGGCAGGAGCGGCGGCTGCGGCTGCGTCTCGTTCAGGTACTCGATGATGGCGAGCGACTGGAAGAGCGGCGGGCCGCCCTCGTCGATGATGAGCGCGGGCACGACGCCCTGCGGATTGACCGCGAGGTAGTCCTCGCTCATCTGCTTGCCCTTGAGGAGGTCGATGGAGATCTCCTCGGCCTTGAGGCCTTTTAACGCGAGCGCCACGCGCACGCGATAGGTCGCGAGCGAGCGCCAGAAACCGTAGAGCTTCATGGAATCACCGGTATGCAGGAACGGACCGCAGCCGCGCAGCTCGTTCTTGAAGTTAGACAGCCGTGCGCCCGTGCTTTTCTGCCATTCGTAGTCGCGCCCCCGCACGCTGAGCGCCAGGCGATAGCCCGGCGGCACGACGATACTGGTCGGCCAGATTTCGATGTCGAGCGTCACCGGCTTCCCCGGCTCAAGGGGCTGGCTCTCGTCGTGCGTGTGGTACGGGCGCCAGGGCTCAGTGAGTTGCTGGTCGAGCTTGCGATGGGAGGCGCGCAGCCAGCCTTGCGCGATCGGCGTGTGCGGGTCGATCGCGCCCATGAAGGTCACTTCGCGCAGGTCGGGCGTGAAGACGCGGAATACGACGAAGAGATCCGCGTCCGTGGTGGTCGAGGAGACCGTCAGGTGCGCGGCGAGCGGGCCGGTGATCTCTGCCTCCTTAACCACCGGCTCGGAGATGAAGGTGAGCCCGTCGCCCAGCGCCTCGAATGCGACGTTGCGGGATTCCGCCGCGGCAGCCCCTTTGAGCTGACCATCCGGATGCAGGTACATCTTCACCCACTTGGTCCGCGCGAGCGGCCATTCGTTCTCGTGCCGCTCGACGAACCTGTCGAGGTGACGCACCTGGAGCTGCACCGGCGGCTGCGCCGCCCAGTCGCCCTTGCCTTTCAGGAAGTGATCGAAGAAGCGCAGCTGGAGCTTGCGCCCATAGTCGGTATAGAAATGCGTCCAGTGCTCGATGCCATGCACCTCGAGCCACTTTTCCCGGGATGCGGCGCGCACGAAGCCCTCGAAGTTGCCGCGCGGGTGCAAGCCCTGCCCGCCCCAGTTGGCGGCGGAAAGGAAAGGCACGGTCACGCTTTCCCACTGCGGCGAGCGCGCCTTGTGGTAGTCGTCATCCAAGGGGTGCGCGAGGATGTCGTCGCCGAAGTCGCAGCGATTGGCGGCAAGCTGCTTGTCGCTGAGCGTCTCGTCGCCGCAGACCAGAGCGCCGCTCACGCGGCTGCGCGGCCCGCGCTCGCCGAGGCCGTATTGCACCGTCTTCACCTGCAGGTCGTACCAGTTCGCCCAGAAGCTGCACAGGATCCCGCCATGGTGCGTCATGTCGCGATACCAGTCGGCAGCGCCTTCCCAAATGCACATCGCCGCGAGGTGCGGCGGCTGCAGCGACGCCACGTGCCACTGGTTGATGCCGTAGTACGAGATGCCGTTCAGGCCCACCTTGCCGCTCGACCAGCGCTGCTTCCCCGCCCACTCGATGCACTGGTAGAAGTCCTGCGTCTCGCGCGGCGAGAAGTGATCGATGTGGCCCGGCGAGCGCCCCGCGCCGCGCGAGTCGACGCGCACGCAGGCATAACCCTCGGGCACCCACTTCTCCGGATCGACGACCTCCCACGCCTGGTACTTGTTCGTCGAGCCGTGCGGCACGTCGGGATGCTCGGCGACCATGCGCTGCCACGCGGAGGGATAGCCATCCTGGAACGCGAGGCCCTTGGCATAGGGGCCGTAGCTCAGGATCACCGGATAGCGGCCATCCTCCGGCGGGCGGAATACGTCCGCGCGCAGCACGAGGCCGTCGTCCATGACGATCGGCACGTCCCATTCGACGCGCATGCCGTCGCGCAGCTCGCCGCGCGCTGCCGCCATCACAAGCATCCTCCTCGGCGCGGATTTGAGCCCTGCCGCCGCGCGCGTGTCAACCCGGTTTCACCGTGGTGTCGCGATACATGAACGCGGCGATGGCGCCGAGGATCAACACGAGTATTCCGTCGAACACAATTTGCTTCGCCACGGTAGCGCCCGGCATCGGCTGCACCACGTAGTAGATGAGGTACAACGGCACCGTGGTAAGCAAGATGATGGCCACGCCGTAGCGGATGCCCTGCCCGAGCCACGGCTTCGGCTCGACGCCGCGCGCGTAGATCCAGACGAAGGCGCCCGACATGATGATGTGCGCGAGGATCATCAGCGGGAAGAAGTTCTGCGCCTCGGCCTCCTTGCGGAACAGATTGGAGAGCTGCGCGTAATCGGCGTGCAGCAGCACGCCGTGCACGATGAAGCTACCGATGAACCACGCGATGAAAACGACCAGCCAGGCGAGGAAGAAGCGTTTGCTCATTGCCGTCCCCTTTCAAGTGCGTTGCTAAGCCAGCGACAGACGAGATCGGCGACCGCCGCCTCCCGCCCCCGGTAAAAATGATCGCACTGCGCCACGATCTCTACGTCGCACGCGCCTGCGCAGCGGCGCTGGAACTCTTCCGCAGGATACAGATCGCGCGTTTCTGCATCGCCGCGCAGATAGAGCACTGGGCAGGCGATGCGGGGCGCGAGCTCGAGGATGTCTGGGCAGTTAGCGAGATCGAGGAAGCTCGCCGCGCTCGTGACGTACCACCAGCCCGGTAGCAGCATGAGCTCGCTGCCGCGGCCAGCCCGTACCAGCGCCTCCGCCTGCGCGCTCAGCTCGGCGAGCCGCTCCTGCGCCAGCAGCCCGGCGCGGCTTGCGAGCGGCAGCATGTTCGCGCCGCCGCAATGCGCGGAAAGCAGCACGAGCGCCGGCGTTTGGGGATGCTCGGCGACGTGCCGCACGGCCAGCATGCCGCCATTGCTGTGCCCGATGACGACTGGGTGCGCGAAGCCGCACGCGGCGAGCCACCCGGCGGCGTAGTGGTTGTCGGCGATGGCCTCGGCGATAGTCTGGAACGCCGCGCCCTCGGCCGCGCGGCTGTCGCGGATCGCGAGGATGTCGTGGCCGCGGCGATTGAAGGCGAGCGACGCGAGCCCGAGCTCGGCGAGCCGCGGCGGCAGGAAGCGCGGCGCGCCGGTGTAGAAGTTCATCGTGTTGCCGTGAAACAGCAGCGCCGCGCTGCGCGCTTTTCGCCCCGCAGGCTCGTACCATGCGCCCTCGAGCGGCAGCGTGTCGGTCGCAATGGAGACGAGCGAGGTGTTCAGCACATGAAAATCGGCATCGCCGGAATCGGAAAGATGGGCGCGGGCATCGCCGGGCGGCTCGCGAGCCTCGGGCACGAGATGATGGTCTGGAACCGCACGCCGGACAAGGCGCGCGCCACGGGTCTCAAGGTGGCGAACACCCCGGCCGAGCTCGCGGCGGCAAGCGAGGTGATGGTCAGCATGCTCGCCGACGCGGCGGCGGTGAACTCGGTGTACGCGCAGATGCTGCCCGCGATGCGCGGGCGGCTCTTCATCGAGATGAGCACGGTGCGGCCCGAGGTCTCTACTACACTGGCCGCGAAGGTGCGCGGCGCCGGCGGCGCCTTCGTTGAATGCCCGGTCGGCGGCACCGTCGGGCCGGCGCGCGAAGGCAAGCTCTTCGGCTTCGTCGGCGGCGAAGCGGCCGATGTGGCGCGCGCGCGCCCGATCCTCGAGCAGCTCTGCCGGCGCATCGAGCATGTCGGGCCGGTCGGCGCGGGCGCGAGCATGAAGCTCGCGATCAACCTGCCGCTCATCGTCTACTGGCAGGCGCTCGGCGAGGCGCTCTCGCTCATCAAGCATCTCAACCTGGACCCGGCGCGCGCGATGGACATCCTTGCCGATACGTCCGGCGCGCCGACGATGATGAAGAACCGCGCGCCCGCCGTGGCCGCCGCGCTGGCAGGCAAGGAGAATGCGCCCACCGTGGCGATCGATACGCTAAAGAAAGACCTGGCCGAGATGATCACGGAAGCGAAGAGCCGCGGCTACGACGCGCCCGCCACCGCCGCCGCGCTGGACGGCTTCGAGCGCGCCTCGCGCGCGGGGCTGGGCGCCAAGGACTGCACCGCGGTCCCCGTGCACTGGCTCAAATCGGGGACAGGTACGTAATTTTTCTGCAAGGTTGAAGCTGTCGGCAGAATTACGTACCTGTCCCCGATTTCATAGCCGCAGCAGTTTGAGCGCGTTGCCGCCAACGATGCGCTCGCGATCCTCGGGCGAGAGGCCGGCGATCCGGTCCACGGTGGCGAGGGGGTCGTCGAGGCCCATGTCGAAGCAGTAATCCGAGCCGAGCGTCACGCGATCAGCGCCGACCAGGCGCACGAGGTTCGTGTTGATGCGATCGTCGTGGCCGATGCTGTCGTAGGTGAAGCGGCGAAGGTACGAGCTCGCCGGCTGGCTCATGTGCTTGAGCTCCGGCCGCACTTTGGCGCCGTGATCCCAGCGGCCGATGAGCCACGGGAACGTGCCGCCGGCGTGCGGCAGATTCACTTGCAGCTTGGGGAAACGGTCCATCACGCCGCCGAAGATGAGATGGGCCACCGCGATGCCGGTGTCGTACGGATTGCCGCACAGGTTCTTCAGGTAGTACTTCTTCGTGCGGTCCTGGCCGATGGTGTCCACGGGGTGAAGAAAGATCGCCCAGCCGAGCTCCTCGCATTTAGCGTACACGTCCCAGAACTTGCGCTCGTCGAGCTCCTCGCCATTGACGTTCGTGGCGAGGTACATGCCCCTGATGCCGGGAAGCTTGGCCGCGCGCTCGAGCTCGCGCAGCGCGAGATCGGGCGCCTGCATCGGCAGCATGGCGAGCCCGACGAGCCGCTGCGGATGCTTGCGATGCGCCGCGCTCGCCGCATCGTTGAATGCTTGACTGAGCGCGAGACCGAGCGGCGGCGACGCCCAGTACACCATCGGCGTGGTGAGCGAGAGCGCGTGGAGGTCGATGCCGCGCGCGTCCATCGCCTTCACGCGCTCATCGACCACAACGAAGCGCTCGTCGAACGCGTTGGTGATGTGCTTCGCGCGCAGCAGGAAGCGATTTCCGGAACGTTCCAGCGCCGCGCCTTCTTTTGCGCCGTCCTTGGCGAAGAGCGCGAGCCACTTTTCCGGATACCAGTGAGCGTGAATGTCTACGGTGGGCATCAGCTATGATGGCACGCGAGGAGGATGACAATGCGCTTCACCACGCTGCTGTTTTGCATGGCCGTCGCGTCCGCCGCTACGGCGCAGGACTATCCCGCCAAGCCCGTCAAGATGCTGGTGCCGTACGCGCCCGGCGGCGCGACCGACATCATCGCGCGCATCGTCGCGCAGCGGCTCACCGAATCGCTTAAGGAAAGCTTCATCGTCGAGAACCGGCCCGGCGCCAACGGCAACATCGCGCTCGAGGCGACCGCGAAGGCGCCGGCCGATGGCTACACGCTGCTCGTCGGCAACGTGTCGACGAACGCGATCAACGAGAACATCTACGCCGACCAGCTCACCATCCGGCCAACGCGCGATCTCGTCGGCATCACCAAGCTCGTCGAGATCCCGCACATCGTCGTCGCGAACGCGAGCTTTCCGGCGAACAACATCGCCGAGCTCATCGCCCTGGCGAAGAAATCGCCCGGCAAGATGAACTACGCGTCTGTGGGCATGGGCAGTTATCCGCACCTCGACATGGAGCGCCTTGAGCGCGCCGCCGGCATCGAGCTCACGCACGTGCCCTACAAGGGCGGCGCCGGCCAGGCGATCCCGGCGATGATCGCGGGCGAGGTGCAGGTGGCGTTCTTCAACATGGCCTCGCTCCTGCCGCATATAAAGAGCGGGCGCTTGAAGCCGCTTGCCGCGGTGCCGGCGCAACGCCTGCCGGAGTTGCCCGACGTGCCGACGCTCGCCCAGCAAGGCTATCCCGGCATCGGCACCAATGCGTGGCAGGGCCTCTTTGCCCCCGCCGCAACGCCGCGCCCGGTCATCGACAAGCTCTACGCCGCGGTCGCGCGCGCCCTCGGACAAGAGAAAGATGCGCTCGCCACGAAGATGCTGACCGTCGCCGTCTCGCCCTCGCCCGACGAATTCAACGCCCTCGTGCGCCGCGAGACGCAGGCGTGGGGCGACTTCGTGCGCGAAGCGAAGATCAAGATCGAGTAATCGGGGTCAGAGCCCTATTCTTTTTGGAGAAATCGGGGTCAGAGCCCTATTGCTTTCGGCCTTAGAAGTGCGCGCCTTGTATTTTCCGACCGGCATGCGGAAACACTGCACCCGATACCCGTGCAAGGCATTGGAATCAATGTGGTCCGCTCCATTCGGAACGTTGGCATGTCACTATGTACGGCATAGAATGTAGGGCTGAGGTAGCCATGGCGGAAAGCACACTGAAGAGCGAATTCCAGTACTACCTTGACCATCAAGATGAGATGGTCGAGAAGTACAATGGGAAGTACATCGTCATCAAGAACGGCCAAGTTATTGGCGTTTACGATGACCAGTTTGTTGCCGTAAGCGAAACGCAAAAGCACCACAAGCTGGGCACCTTCCTTGTTCAGAAGGTCACGGCGGGCAAGTCTGCATACACGCAGACGTTTCATTCGCGCGCGGCCTTTCGATAGTTGCCGTTTGATCCAAACTCAAAAAGCTTTACCGTAACCGCGCAAGGCGGTTTACTTGCGGTTCTACAAACTACCTGTCACGTCTCACAGGCGTTCGATCCTGCGGCTGGGAGCGCGTCGCCAGTAATCGTCCCATTCGCAGCGATCTGGGATACAGGGGCGACTGCCTCTGCCATTACGCAAAACGTTGTTGACCAGTGCGGTCTAGCGCCCATCGGCATGACTAAAGTGCAAACGGCAGATGGTGAGGTAGATGCCGAGCTCTACCTTGTGAACATCGGATTGCCCAACCAAGTAGGTTTCATGCATCTGCAGGTAACGAAGGCCAGACTCGGCGCCCATGCCGACGTGCTGATTGGCATGGACATTATTAGCCAAGGCGATTTCACCGTGACGAACAAAGGCGGCGTCACTGTGTTCTCCTATCGTTATCCATCTGCTGTGCATATTGATTTCGTCAAGGAACATAACGAGGCAGCGCTCAGGGACCGTATCGCCAAAATCAGGTAAAGGCAGCTTTCGCAACAAGAAAAAATAGCTAACGCTTTATCAGATGCGGTGGCCGACGCCGCCGACGATGCCCTTGGCGCTGAGCACCACGGTGTCTTCAAGCGCTTGCAGGCTGTGCGGCACGTTCGGCGGCATGTGCGCCACTTCGCGCGGGCCGAGCTCGTGGCTTTCACCACCGATGGTCATGCGCACGCGCCCGCTCAGCACGACGAGCACCTGCTCGTGCGGATGCGCATGCTCGTTCGCGCCCTCGCCCGCCTTGAAGCGCAGCATGCCGACTTCGATCTGCTCGCCGGTCACCAGGCTGCCGAACGCCGTCGAATGCTTCGGCGTCACGTACTCTTTCTTCAGCGCGTCGAACTTGTAGACTGGCATCAGGCAGCCTTCGTGCCGTGCAGTCCGGCGGCCGCATCCTTGCATGTGAAGAACACGCAATCGCGCTTGCCGTCATTGCGCGCGCAGTGGACCTTGTTCGCCGGCACGTAGAACACGTCGCCCGGGCCACCCTTCAGCCATTTGCCGTCGAATTGCATCTCGAGCTCGCCCTCGAGGATGAAGATCCACTGCTCGTTCGGGTGTGAATGCGCGTCTGAGGGCTTGCCCGCCGGGTAGCGCATCAGCGCGACGATCATGCGCTCGCCTTCCACGCAGCCGCCGGAGACGGGCGAATAGCCGGGACCGCCCATGATGCGGTTCACCTTGTGCATGTCGAAGAGATATTCGCCCGGACCCGCGCGCTTCGCGCCCGGGGTGCGCGCCTGTTCCATGGCCGCTCCTTTCATTTACCGAACTCGTACGCGTCGTGATCGGTCGTGTGCACCTGGACGCCCGTGCCCGCCGATTGCACGTCACCGCTCACCATGTGCAGCCGATTGCCGACCGTCGCGCCCGCCAACCCGTGCCGCGATACCGGCATCGACGGCAGCGTGCTCCACGTGTTCGACGCCGGATCGTACGCTTCCAACGCGCGCCACGTGAACATGCTGCGGTAATCCTGCCCTTCGCCGCCGGTCACGTAGATGCGCCCTTGATACACGCCCGCGGCCATGGCGCTGCGCGCGCTTGGCATGCGTGCCCTGGGTGCGCCCCAGCGATCGGCGGCCGGATCGTATTCCTCCACCACGCCGACGTTGCTCGAGCCGCTCGACACGAACGCGCCGCCGACGCGCCCGCAACAGCGCCGACGGAAGAGTGCGGTTGAGCGGGATGCACAGCCGTCGCACCAGGCAGCACCGTCGCGCCGCCGATCACGTAAATCTTGTCGCCAGCGCTGACGGCAACGGGCGAGCCGCGCCTCGTCGGCAGCGGCGCGAGCGCGCGCCAGTTGTCGCTCGCCGGATCGTATTCCCACGCATTGTCGATCGGCACCCACGCGGGCGGGCCGGCTTGCGGCAGCACGAAGCCGCCGAACGCGTAGATCTTGCCGTGGTGCTCAGTGAACGCCACGTGATGCGAAGCAAGCGGCATCGGCTTCTTCTTCGTCCACCTGTCGCCTGCCGGGTCGTACTCGTACACCATGCCGAGCGGCTTCCAGCCCGGCGCTAGGCCGCAGAAGACGTAGAGCTTGCCGGTCGCCGCGGCTCCGAGCAGCTCCTCCGCGGGCTCCGGAAAGGGCGCGAGCTTCACCCATTTGCCTTGCGCGAACGAGAACGCGCCGATCGACAGGCCAAGCGTGAGGGCCAGGCCGCGCAGCAGCATCATTCGTCCTCCCAGTAGCCAACCTGCTGATCGCCGCGTACGACGAAGCGCAACGACTCGCCGAAGCCCGCGATCTTGCCGGTGTCCGGGTACTCGCAGATCTCGGTCGGCTCCTTCGTGCTCACCGCGAGATAGCGCAGCTCGGTCTTTCCGGTATTGGCGATCTGGTGCGCCGTCTCCGGCCCGCCGGTCGGGCAGGCGATGACGTCGCCAGCGCGGATCGGGAAGCGCTCGGTGCCGATGCGCACCTCGCCCGTGCCCTCGACGACGTAGAACATCTCCTCCTGCACGCGATGGCTGTGAAACGGGAACGCTCGTTTGCCGGGCGGCACCGCGGTCAGGTTGTAGCCGAGCTTCTTCGCGCCGATCTTAGGCGCGATCATGCCGATGCGCGCCTCGTAGCGCTCGGCCGCGCGCCCGGTCGGCGCGTATTGCGGCGGTCGCGGCTGGAGCTCCACCTCGGCGATGTTGATGATGTGCTTCCTCATCGCTACTCCTTGAGCGCGGCATTCACCTTCGGCATCACCTGCTCGACCATCAGCTCCATCGAGCGCTTCGCGAGCTGCGGATCGACCCAGTCGTGGCACGGATAGTAGAGCGTGCCGAAAGGCCCGATCTTCTCGCGGAAGGCGAGGAGCTGCTCGACCACGCTGTTCACCGTGCCGGCGATCACGAGCCGCGGCGTCATCGTGTCCGCCGTAATGGACGAGTCCGGCTCGTTCTGGTCCAGCTTGAAGAGATTGCCGCGCCCGCCGAGGCCGACCAGCTTGCGGATGAGCTGCTTGAAGTAGAAGTGGTACGGGCCCTTCGGCCCGAGGCCGTACTCCTTTGCCGTGCGCTCGTCGTCGGCGACGAAGATCGACTTCGCCACGCGCCAATCCTTGCCGTCGGCCTTCCTGCCGACCGCCTCACAGCCTTCCACGTATCGCGGCCAATGGCTCTTCACCCATTCGGGTAAGAGGAAGTTTGCTGATATTGGCGTCCAGCCGCGCTTCGCCGCCTCGGTGACGCCTTTCGAGTGCGGCGCCACCGCGGTAACGACGATCGGCGGATGCGGCTGCTGGTAGGGCTTGATGATCGCGCCCTGCCCGATTTCCGGGATCTGGGTATTCTGCGTGGTGACGTGGAAGTACTGGCCCTGCAGGTTGTACGGCGCCTCGCCCTTCCAGATGTCGAGCACCATGTTGATCGACTCGAGGAAGATGGCGTTGCGGTCCTTCTTGTAATTGCCGAACGCCTCGGCATCCGACATGAGACCGCCCGGGCTGATGCCGAAGATGAAGCGGCCCTTCAGCAGGTGATCGAGCATCGCCACCTGCGCGGCGATCGCCGCGGGGTGCGAGTTCGGCATGTTGACCGTGCCCGTGCCGAGCACGATTTGCTTGATGTCGTGCGCGACGCTCGCGAGGAACATGCAGCACGAGGTGACATTTTCGGCGAGATCGGTCACGTGCTCGCCGACCAGCGCCTCGCGGTACCCGAGCTTGTCCGCGAGCAGGATCGCCTCGCGGTCCTCTGCGTACGTGCGCCACGGCTCCCGCGTCGGCGGGTGCAGCGGCATCATGAACGTGCCTAAGCGCATTAGCTCTCCACTGGCTCCACGCGCCCGGTCTGCGCCGAGCGGAAAATGGCTTCGAGGGCCGAGACGTTGGCGATCATCTCGCTTTGCGGCACCGGATACGGCGCGCCGCCCGCCGCCGCTTCGGCAAATGCCTCGAGATTCGCGAGCACCGCCTTGGCCGGCGGATATTCGCGCACGGTCTTTGGCTGGCCGCGCAGCTGAACCGTCAATGTCCAACCCTGCGGCGACTCGGGATGCGCCTTGTCGCGCACCTCGGCCCAGCCCTTGCTGCCATAGACGGCGAAGCGGCCGTCGAACGGCGTCGCGAGCACCGCGCCGAGAAGCGCGTTACCGCCGGTGCGGAAATTGACCAGGATGCCGAGCGTATCGCCGTTCACGAGCTGGCTGCCGAGCTGGCGCACGCAGGCGAACACGCGTTCCGCCGGCCCGAAGACGCCCACCGAGAGATCGAGCAGATGGATGCCGGTCGCGGTCATCGGCCCGGCCGGCGCCTCCTTCGCCGAGAGCCGCCAATTGTCGGCCGGCAGCGAGAGGAACTTGTCCTGCAGGAAATTCGCTTCCACCTGCAGCGGCGTGCCGAGCTCGCCGGCCTTCACCAGGCGCATCAATTCCATGATCGGCGGCTCGAAGCGCTTTTCGTGCCCGACGGCGAGCTTCACGCCGTTGCGGTTGCAGGCGTCCACCGCGCGCAGCACATCGACCCTGGAAAGCGAGAGCGGCTTTTCGCAGAACACGTGCTTCCCAGCACTGGCGGCGCGCACGATCTGGTCGGTGTGCTGCGTGTGCGGCGTGCACAACACGACGCCTTGCACCTCTGGGTCGCGCAGCACATCGTCCAGATCCTTCGACAGCGGGATGCCCTGCTCGGCGGCGAAGCCGGCGGCCGCGGGCGCGGGATCGGCAACGCGCACAACGCGCAGCTTCGCGCTCGTGCTTGCGAGCGGGACGATGATGCGGCCCCACCAGCCGAGACCGATGACGGCGACGTTGAGCGCCATTGCGGCCATGAAGGGGCGCGGTCAATCCTCCGCCGCGGCCACGCCGGCACTGCCATGCATGTCGAAGAACAGCGTCATGAATCCCGGCACGGTGTCCTTGCGCCGCCAGTCGCGCTGCAGCTCGCAGAAAAGCTGCGTCACGCTGATCATCTTGCCGCCTGCCTGCTCGACCCGGCGCAGCGCCATGTCGTGCGCCGTCGGTGAAGTTCCACCTACTGCGTCGGCGACGACGTAGACCTCGTAGCCTTCCCTGAGCGCATCGAGGGCGGGAAAGGCAAGACAAGCCTCTGTCCATAACGCGGTCATGACCAGCTTCTTGCGGCCCGTTGCCTCGACGGCCTTGCGGAACTCCACGTCCTCCCACGCATTGATCGTCGTGCGGTCATAGACCGGCACTTCCTGCAGGGCCGTACGCACCGCCTTGATCGGCGGCTTGTTGATGCCTGTCTGCACGTTGACCGTGGAGTGCACGATCGGCAGGCCATAGAGCACTGCCGCCTTGCAGGCGCGCACGATGTTGCTCACCAGGCGCTGCCGCTCCATCGAGGCAATGGAGTTCACTTGCACGGGCTGGTAGTCGATGACAATGAACGCGCAGTTCTTCGGCGTCAGCAGATGGTCCTTGATCGGATCGCGAATCGGTTCGCTTGCCATGCGACCTCCTGGGGGTTTGTGAAAGACGGCTAATCCGCCGTCGCGCCAGACTCCTTCGCCACCTCGGCCCAGCGCTGCGTCTCGGCGGCGACGTAGCGCGCGAACGCGGGGGGTGATTCGCTGAGCACGACGTACGCGCCGCCGGTCTTGAGCCGATTCGCGACGTCCGGATCCTTCATCGTCTGCTGTGTGACGGTGAACAGGCGATCGACGATCTCGCGCGGTGTGCCCGCCGGCACGAAGATGCCTTGCCACGATCCGGTGACGAAGCCCCGGTAGCCGGCTTCCTCCATCGTCGGCGCATCAGGCGCCTGCTCCATACGCTTCGCGCTCGTTACGGCGAGGAGCTTAAGCTTCCCGCCGCGCACCTGGCCGACCGCCGAGGCGGCGGTCGTGAACATGATGTGCGTCTCGCCGCCCATGAGTCCGGCGACGGCGGGACCGGCGCCGCCCTTGTAAGGCACATGCACCAGTTCCAGCTTCTCTTTGAGCCGCAGGAGCTCCATCTCCAGGCGGTTCAGGCTGCCGCTGCCCGGCGAGGCGTAATTCAGTTTGCCGGGATTGGCGCGCGCATAGGCCACGAACTCTTTGACCGTCTTCGGCGGGAAAGAAGGATTGGCGACCAGCACGCTCGGCACATCGACGACCTGGCTGACGGCGACGAAGTCGTTCATCGGATTGATGCCGAGCTTCGGGAAGATCGCCGGATTGACCGAGATCGTGCCGACGTTGCCGAGGAAGAGCGTGTAGCCGTCCGGGCCAGCCTTCGCCGCGGCCTCGAGGCCGATGTTGCCC
>VBCM01000124.1 GCA_005883675.1 Betaproteobacteria bacterium | reverse complement strand
AAGGGCGCAAGTTCGAGCGCGAGCGCTTCGCGCATCTTGTACAGACGCCGGAATCGGCGGCGCTGCGTCACGCGTTCTTCGCCGAGCGGCAAACGACCAAGATTCCGGACGTGCCCGAGGACACGCCCACGCGCACGGTGAGGAAAGCGGCAGTGATCGGCGCCGGCACCATGGGCGGCGGCATCGCCATGAGCTTCGCCAACGCCGGCATCCCGGTGACCATCACGGATGCGACGCGCGAGGCGCTCGAGCGCGGGCTGCAGCGCATCCGCGAGAACTACGCGGGCACCGTGCAGAAAGGCCGCCTCAAGCAGGAGGAGATGAACAAGCGCATGGCGCTGATTTCGCCGAGCACCGATCTGGGCGAGGTGCGCGACGCCGACATCGTCGTCGAGGCGGTGTTCGAGCGCATGGATGTGAAGCAGGAGCTCTTCCGCAAGCTCGATGGCATCGCCAAGCCTGGCGCGATCCTCGCCACCAATACATCGACGCTCGACGTCAACCAGATTGCCAGCGCGACCAAACGGCCGCAGGACGTGGTCGGCACGCACTTCTTCTCGCCGGCGAACGTCATGCGCCTATTGGAAGTCGTGCGCGGCGAGAAGACGGCGAAGGACGTGCTCGCGACGACGATGAAGCTCGGCAAGACGCTGAAAAAGGTCCCCGTGGTGAGCGGGGTCTGCGACGGCTTCATCGGCAATCGCATGCTGGAGAAGTACGTGCAGCAGAGCCTCTTCCTGCTGGACGAGGGAGCGACCCCCCAGCAGATCGACGGCGCGCTCGCCAAATGGGGCATGGCGATGGGGCCATTCACCATGTACGACATGGCGGGCAACGACATCGGCTGGGAGATCAGGAAGCGCCGCGCAAAGGAGCGGCCGGACTTCGTCTACGGCAAGTTCGCCGACCGCATCGCCGAGAAAGGTTGGTACGGCCAGAAGAGCGGGCGCGGCTGGTATCGCTACGAGCCGGGAAGCAGGAAGCCCATACCTGACGCCGAGGTGGAGCGCATGCTCGCCGATTACCGCCGGGAGATGGGCTACAAGACGCGGCCCATTAGCGAAGAGGAAATCGTGGAGCGCTGCATCTACGCGCTCGCGAATGAAGGCGCGCACATCCTCGAGGAAGGCATCGCCCTGCGCGCCTCCGACATCGACATGGTGTATCTCACGGGCTACGGCTTCCCGCCGTATCGCGGCGGGCCGATGTTCTACGCCGACACCGTTGGGCTGGACAAGGTGCTTGCCGCGATCCAGAGGTTCCAGAAAGGCTACCAGGGCGACCAGTGGAAGCCCGCGCCGCTGCTAATCAAACTCGCCAAGGAAGGACGGAGGTTCAATGACTGACGCAGTTATCGTCTCCACGGCGCGCACGCCGCTCTGCAAGAGCTGGAAAGGCGCGCTCAACATGACGCACGGCGCGAAGATGGGCGGGCACGTGGTGCACGCGGCGCTCGAGCGCGCCAAGGTCGACTGCCAGGAAGTCGACGACGTCATCATGGGCTGCGCCAATCCCGAGGGTGCCGCCGGCTGGAACATCGCGCGCCAGATCGCGCTCCGCGCCGGCTGCCCGGTCAGCGTGCCGGGCATGACGGTGAACCGTTTCTGCTCCTCGGGGCTGCAGACCATCGCGCTCGCCGCGCAGCGCATCATCGCCGGCGAAGGCGACATCTACGTCGCGGGCGGCGTCGAGTCGATTTCGCTCGTGCAGAACGAGATGAACAAGCACCACTTCCAGGACGAGTGGCTGCACCGGCACAAGCCCGAGATCTACTGGCCGATGCTGCAGACCGCCGAATACGTCGCGCGGCGCTACGAGATCACGCGCGAGGATCAGGACCGCTACGGCGTGCAAAGCCAGCAGCGCGCTGCGAAGGCGCGAGCCGAGGGCAAGACCAAGGACGAGATCGTGCCGATCACCGCGAAGATGAAGATGGTCGACAAGAACAGCGGTGCCGAATCAATGCGCGAAGTGATCGCGGCAGAGGACGAGGGCATCCGTGCGGACACGACCTACGAAGGCGTGTCGCAGATCAAGCCGGCGATCGAGGGCGGGTGCATCGCGGCCGGCAACGCGAGCCAGTTCTCCGACGGCGCCTCGGCGTGCGTCGTGATGAGCGACAAGGAAGCGGCGAGCCACGGCTTGAAGCCGCTCGGCATCTACCGCGGCTTTGCGGTGGCGGGGTGCGATCCGAAGGAGATGGGCATTGGCCCGGTGTTTGCCGTCCCCAAGCTGCTGGAGCAAACCGGCAAGCGCATCGAGGACATCGATCTGTGGGAACTCAACGAAGCGTTCGCCGTGCAGGTGATCTACTGCCGCGACCGGCTGCGCATCCCGAACGAGCGCCTGAACGTCAACGGCGGCGCCATCGCCATCGGCCATCCTTACGGCATGAGCGGCTCGCGCCTCGTCGGCCATGCGCTCATCGAGGGGCGGCGCCGGCGCGCGAAGCTGGTCGTCGTCACCATGTGCATCGGCGGCGGCATGGGTGCGGCGGGACTCTTTGAAGTCGTGAATTGAATTCCGTACTAAGTACGTAATAGTTATTTCGTACTTAGTACGGAATTGCGCAGATGCTCGTCCTCAGCAACGAAGAAATCGAGCGCCTCCTCACGATCGAGGAGTGCATGGCGGCGCTCGAGCCGATGTACCGCGATGTGGCGGAGGAGCGCGTGCTGTTCTCGCCGCGCGTGGACAACATCGCGCCAAATGCGCATCCGGA
Source organism: Betaproteobacteria bacterium (assembly GCA_005883675.1). GTDB lineage: Bacteria > Pseudomonadota > Gammaproteobacteria > Burkholderiales > SG8-39 > SCGC-AG-212-J23. The sequence goes on along the minus strand of VBCM01000124.1, from coordinate 7,772 downwards.
CGGCTACTACGCCTTCAAGCACATGGGCGGCACGTGGCCGCGGGAGAAGGTGCAGGCGCTGCGGATCAACTCAGACGTGGTGACGCACCCGCTCGTGGCCGGCAAGCCGCGCCGGGTGAAGCAGCCGCTGGCGAACGGGCGCTGGGTGGGGCTTGTGCTCCTCTTCAGCACCGAGACGGGCGCGCTGCTCGCGATGTTTCCGGACGGCGTGATGCAGCGCCTGCGCGTCGGCGCGACCTCCGGCCTCGGACTGCGGCACCTCGCGCGCGAGGATGCGCGGCGCCTCGCGCTCATCGGCAGCGGCTGGCAGGCGGGCACGCAGCTCAGCGCGGCGCTCGCCGTGCGCAAGTTCCGCGAAGTGCGCGTCTGGAGCCCGCGGCGCGAGAGCCGCGAGGCGTTCGTCGCCGAATGGCGCGGCGAGCTCGGTGCCACGATCGGCGCGGTGGAGTCCGCCGAGGCGTGCGTCGAGGCCGCGGACGTCATCGCCGCCGCCACCTCCTCCATGGTGCGCGTGATCGAGCCGCGCTGGTTGAAGCCCGGCATGCACGTGAGCTGCATCAAGACCCAGGAAGTCGACGCCGAAGTGCTGCAGCGCTGCGACCGCGTGGTGCTCAGCAACCGCCGCCAGGCGAAGCACTACGACAACGTGATGAAGGACACGCCGAATGTCAAAGCGGAGTCAGCGCGCGGCTGGTGGAACGATGGCAGCGTGCGCGTGGACCGCTACCCCGATCTCGCCGATGTCCTCACCGAGCGCGCGCCGGGACGCGATAGCGACCGCGAGATCACCTGCTTCGTGAACAACGTCGGCACCGGACTGCAGTTCGCCGCCGCCGGCGCGTACGTGCTCGCAAGGGCGCGTGCCGAGCGCGTCGGCACCGAGCTGCCGGACGACTGGTTCAGCGAAGACGTCCATCCGTAGGCAGGGCGGAGCAGCGCGCGAGCGCCGCTCGCGTAATACTCCGCTCGGCAAAATGGCCCTCGTCATTCCCGCACTGGGAGGAGACGAATGAGCCCCGAAGAGCAGTACGAGGACGACTTCGACTACGAGGACGACGACAGCTTCGAAGCCGAGGACTGGGACGAGGAGACGCTCGGCTTCGAGGGCGAGATCGACGCCGACTCTATCGCCCGCGAAATCGGCCTGCGCCCCTAGCCCTTAGGGGCCCTGCTCGCCGTCATCCCAGGCGCAGGGTTCGCAGGCCGCCACCGTCTGCAGGGCCGGGACGGCGACTGAGGAATCCGGGCTGGCGAGCGAGACGGCGGCGGCCGCGATGACGACGAACGTCGGGATGAGGAGCGCCGCAAATGTCAGGTGCTCCGTCAGGCCGCAGGTCCGGGGGCGATCGATTGTGGTCATGGCGTCCTCCCACGAAGTTTGACGAGAGGCTAAGGCGTATTCGCCGCCCGGGTCAGCGAACTAGGGCGATGCCGGCGAGTGTCAAATTCACCCGAACTTGATAAGCCCGTGCAAAATGCGCCCCCATGAAGGACCGCTCGGCCGAGGTCCTGCCGCCGCCGCTCCTGGAGGCGATCGCCAAGGGGGCGACGGTGCGTGCGTTTCCGAAGAACGCCATCATCGTCAACGAGGGCGACGAGACCGACTCGGTCTACGTCATCCTGTCCGGGCGTGCCCGCGTCTACGTCTCCAACGCCCAGGGCCGCGAAGTGCAGCTCAACGTGATCGGCCCGGGGGAGTACTTCGGCGAGGTGACGCTCGACGGCGGGCCGCGCTCGGCCTCGGTCATGTCGCTCGACGATTGCCGCTGCGCGCTGATCAAGCGGAGCGAGCTCCTCACGCTCGTCGAGAAGGAGCCGGCCTTCGCCCTGCACATGATGCGCAAGCTCGCGAGCCGCGTGCGCGATCTCACCGAGAACGTGCGCAGCCTCGCCCTGCTGGACGTCTACGGGCGCGTCGCGCGGCTGCTCCTCGATCTCGCCGAGAGCCGCGACGGGCGCTTGGTGATCGAGGAGCCGCTCACGCACCGGGACATCGCTTCGCGGGTCGGCGCGTCGCGCGAGATGATCAGCCGCATCTTCTCGGATCTCACCGCGGGCGGCTACGTTATGAAGGAAGACGGCCGGTTCGTCATCGTCAGGAAGCCCCCGCCGCGCTGGTAGCGCCTCGCGGGTGAATTAGTCACAGCGCTCAAGTAGCACACGCCGTTGGGGCTCGCCGCGCCGCGCGCGTAGCGTTGCACCCATGGAATCCGTCCTTCAGACGCTTGTGTTCATCATGCAGCTCGCGAAGGCGCAGAGTTTCGAGCGGGTAGCTTCTCTGGTGCTGCTCGCTCTCTTGTGCACCACCATCGCGGCCCTCGGCTGAGACCGCGAGCCGCTAGCGGCGGATCGTCTTCAGCCTGAACGCCGCGACCGGCTGCAGGAAGCCGCGCAGCTCGAGCGGGCCGATCTGCTCGGTGTCGACGAGCTCGGCGACCGCCGTCTCGGTCTGCGCGTCGAGGATGATCTCGCCCGCGTGCGCGTGACCGCATAGCCGCGCCGCGAGGTTCGGCACGTTGCCGATCGCGGCGTACTCCCAGCGGTCCTCGAAGCCGATCACGCCGAGCGTCGCCTCCCCCTGCGCGATGCCCACCCCGAGGCCGACGTCGTGTCCGATCTTCGCCCACGCCTGCGAGATGGGAGTAAATGCATCCTGCAGCGCGACCGCCATGCGCACCGCGCGCTCCGCCGGCCGGTCGATCGGCAGCGGATCGCTGAAGAAGATCATGATGCCGTCGCCGGCGAAGTGCTCGAGCGTGCCGCCGAATTCGTCGACCGTACGGCCGAGCGTCGCGTGGTAGGCGCGCAAGAGCTCCATCACCTCGTCCGGATCGGCGCGGTCGGTGAATGAGGTGAAGCCGCGCAGGTCGAGGAACACCGCCGTGATCTCGCGCCGATGCGGCTCGAGGAGCTCCTCGCCGCCGGCGACGATCGCCTCGGCGACCGGCCGCGAGAAGAAGCGCTTCAGCCGCGAGAGCCGCTCGAGCTGCGACACCTGCTCGCGCACGCGCTCGGCGAGCTTCGCGTTCAGCTCCTTGAGCTCGTCCTGCAGCGCCTTGATCCGCAGCAGCGAGCGCACGCGCGCAAATAGCTCTTCCCAGTTGACCGGCTTGGAGAGAAAGTCATCGGCACCGGCCTCCAGCCCCTTGATGCGCTCGCCCTGCGCATCGAGCGAGGTGACGAGCACGATCGGCAGCAGCGCGGTGTCGGGCGCGCCGCGCAGCCGGCGGCAGAGGTCGTAGCCGTCCATGTTCGGCATCAGGATGTCGGAGACGACGAGATCGGGGTGGAGATCGCGCACCTGGTCGAGCGCCTGCTGGCCGTCGTAAGCGGTAAAGACCGTGTAGCCGCGCGCTTTCAGCACGCCCGCCATCATCTCGACGTTCGGGCGCTGGTCGTCGACGACCAGGATGCGCGCCGTCATGCGCTAGAAGAGGATCACGCCGCGGGCGTTGCGGCCCGCTTCCAGATCGGCGAAGGCCTGCGGCGCCTCATCGATGCGGTAGCGCCGGGTGATGAGCTCCTCGAGCTTGAGCTCGCCCTTCAAGTACAAGGCGAGCATGCGCGGGAAATCGACCCGCGGCACGCAGGAGCCGAAATAGCTCCCCGTGAGGGTCTTTTCTTCGAACGGCAGCGTCATCGTCCGTATGGAAGTGGCATCGCTTGGCTTCGCCACGCCGACGACCACGGCGAGCCCGCCGCGGCGGATGGCGCGATAGGCGGCGGCTGCCAGCTCGCCGGAGCCGACGCATTCGAACGCATAGTCGGGGCCGCCGCCGGTGAGCTTCTTCAGCGCCTTGACCGGATCTTCGCCCGCGAGCAGCACGTCGGTTGCGCCGAAGCGCTTCGCCATGGCGAGCTTCGCCTCCAGCGTGTCGATGGCGATGATGCGCTCGGCGCCGGCGATGCGCGCGCCCTGGATCACCGAGAGGCCGACGCCGCCGCAGCCGAACACCGCGACGCTAGAGCCGGGCTCGACCTTGGCGGTGTTGAACACCGCGCCAACGCCGGTGGTGACGCCGCAGCCGACGAGCGCGGCGCATTCAGCGGGAATCTTCGCATCAACCTGGATGAGATTCTCGGCCGAGACGGTGGCGTATTCCGCCATCGCGCCGCAGCCGGAGAAGATGTTGAGCGGCGCGCCTTTAGCGTCGTGCACGCGCGGCGAGCCCTCAAGCGGCGTGGTGAGCGCTCTGCCCTGCTCGAGGCAGAGCACCGGTCGGCCCGATACGCAGAAGCGGCATTTGCCGCACATGTAGATGAACGAGAAGATGACGCGGTCACCTTTGGCAAGCTCGGTGACGCCCTCGCCAAGCTCCTCCACCACGCCCGCGCCCTCGTGTCCGAGCACGAGCGGCAGCGGCAGCGCGATCGTCCCGGTGATCGCCGAGAGGTCGGAATGGCACACGCCGCACGCCGCGAGGCGCACGCTCACCTCGCCGCGCTTTGGCGGATCGACGTTGATCTCTTCCACGGTGACCGGCTTATTGTGGCTGCGGCAGAGGACCGCTTTCGCCTTGCGTGGCATCGCGCGCAGTATAGCTGGATAGAATATTCGTCCTCCCGGAGAAACTCCCCATGTTGAGCAAAGAGAAGCTATTCATCGGCGGCCAATGGGTCGCGCCTTCCGGCCGCGAGGCGATCGATGTGCATAACGCCGGCAACGGCGAAGTGATGGGCCGCATCCCGGCCGCCGGCGAGCGCGATGCCGACGCCGCGGTGCGCGCGGCACGCGCGGCGTTCGAGGGCTGGGCCGGCCTCGCCGCCGCGGCGCGCGCCGATTACCTGCAGAAAATCGCCGAGGGGCTCAAGGCGCGCGCCGACGAGCTCGCGCGCACCATCGCCCAGGAAGTGGGCATGCCGCTCAAGCTCGCGGGGCGCATCCAAGTCGGGTTGCCAATCGCCAATTTCGGGAACTACGCAAGACTGCTAAGGGATTTCAAGTGGGAAGAGCGCATCGGCAACTCGCTCGTCGTGCGCGAGCCGGTGGGCGTGGTGGTGGCGATCACGCCGTGGAACTATCCGCTGCACCAGATCACGCTCAAGGTGGCACCGGCGCTCGGCGCGGGCTGTACCGTGGTGCTCAAGCCCTCCGAGATCGCGCCATTCAACGCCTTCATCCTGGCGGAGGTGATGGAGTCCGTCGGCTTGCCGAAGGGCGTGTTCAACCTGGTGACAGGCTATGGCCAGGCCGTGGGCGAGGCACTCGTCAAGCATCCCCAGGTGGACATGATTTCGTTCACCGGCTCGACGCGCGCCGGCAAGCGCATCTCCGAGCTCGCGGCGCAGGGCGTGAAGCGCGTCGCGCTCGAGCTCGGCGGCAAGAGCGCGTCCGTGGTACTGGACGACGCCGATCTGCCCACGGCAGTGAAGAGCACCGTGAATGGTTGCTATCTCAACTCGGGCCAGACCTGCACGGCGCTAACGCGCATGCTCGTGCCGGCGTCGAAGTATGAGGAAGCGGCGAAGCTCGCCGCCGAGGTGGCGAAGGGTTTCACCGTCGGTGATCCGCTCGCGGAAACAACGAAGCTCGGGCCGCTCAGCTCGCAGGCCCAGCTCGAGCGCGTGCGCAACTACATCCGCAAGGGCGTGCAGGAGGGTGCAGAGTTGGTCGCCGGCGGCGCCGAGCCGCCGGAAGCCGCGCCGGCCGGCGGCTACTACGTGAGGCCGACTGTCTTCGGCAAAGTGCGCAACGACATGACCATCGCCCAGGAGGAGATCTTCGGCCCGGTGCTCGCCATCATCCCGTACAAGGACGAGGACGAGGCGGTGCGCATCGCGAACGACACGGTGTACGGGCTCGCGGGCGCGGTGTGGTCGAAGGACGAGGCGCGCGCGCAGCGCGTGGCGCGGCGCATCCGCGCCGGGCAGATCGACATCAACGGCGGCGCCTTCAACATGAATGCGCCCTTCGGCGGCTACAAGCAGTCGGGCCACGGGCGCGAGGCGGGCGTCTACGGGCTGGAAGCCTCGCCTGCTACGTCCTTCCGCATTTCCTGAATCATTCGCTTGGCGTCGTCTCGATCGACGCCATGGACCGGCTGCGCGCGCTGCTCGCGGCGTGGTGGCGCAGCGCCCCGGGCACGGTGATTCTCTACGGCTCGCTGCTCGCGCACTTTGCCCTGGCGCTGATATCGCTCTATCGGCGCACTACGCTGCGCATGCCGGCGTGGGAGGCGGTGCAGCTCGTGCTCGGGCTCGCGGTGCCGCCGCTCCTCATCGCGCACGTCGTGGGCACGCGCTTGGCGTGGCTCCTGCTCGGGCACCACATCGGCTACGAGCGCGTGGTCGGCGTGCTGTGGTCCGACCCGTGGGCCGCCGCGCGCCAGGCGGCGATGCTGCTCATCGTGTGGACGCATCTGTGCTTCGGCATCCACTATTGGCTGCGCATCCAGCGCTGGTACGCTGGCGTGCAGCCCGTGCTCTTCGCCATCGCACTCCTCATACCCAGTGTCGCGCTCGCCGGCTTCGCCGCTGCGGGCAACGAGATCTGGCCGCGCATCGAAGGCGCGGGCGGCACGCTCGTCTACTACCCGGAGCTAGGGAGCATGACGAGCGACGAGCGCGCGCGCCTCCTAGAGTGGCGCCAAGGACTCGAGCTCGCGTTCTGGGCGCTGCTCGCGGCCACGCTGCTCGCGCGCTGGCTGCGCACACGGCTCGGCGGGACCTATCAGCTGCGCCACGCGAGCGGCCGCGTCATCACGGCGCCGATCGGCCGGACTATCCTTGAGGCGGTGCGCGATGCGGGCCTGCCGCACGCCTCGGTCTGCGGCGGCCGCGCGCGCTGCACCACCTGCCGCGTGCGCATCGCCGAGGGGCTCGCGGCGCTTCCGCCCGCCCAGCGCGCCGAGGCTCAGGCGCTCGCGCGCATCGAGGCGCCGCCGAATGTGCGCCTTGCCTGCCAGACGCGCCCGCGCGCCGACCTCGCCATCGTGCCCCTGCTGCCGCCGGTGGTGGATGCGGCGGCGGCGCGCTCGCCGGGCGCGGCGCGCGAACGCGAGCGCGCGGTGGTCGCGATGTTCGTCGATCTGCGCGGCTCGACGCGCCTCGCGGAGTCCCGCCTGCCCTACGACGTCGTCTTCATCATGAACCAGTTCTTCAGCGAGATGTACGCGGCGCTCGCCGCCACCCACGGCTACTACGCGCAGTTCCGCGGCGACGGGCTGCTCGCGCTCTATGGCCTTGAGAGCGACATCGCGCAGGCGTGCCGCGATGCGATGCGCGGCGCGGCCGAGATGCAGCGCAGGGTGCAGTTGCTCTCGCAGAGCCTGCAGGCGGAGCTCGCCGAGCCGCTGCGCATCGGCATCGGCGCGCACGCCGGCGTCGCCATCGTCGGCACCATGGGTCCGCGCGAGGCGCCGATCTACTCCGCGATCGGCGACAACATCAACATCGCCGCGCGCTTCGAGGGCATGACCAAGGCCTACGGCTGCGTGCTGGTGGTCTCAGCCGACACGCTGGCGCAAGCCGGGCTCGATCCGCGCGGCGCGCCGCTGCACCGCGTGAAGCTGCGCGGGCGCAACGAGCGCATGAGCGTCTACGCGGTGGCCGATCCGAGAAAATTATTCGAGCCGTAAAACACAGACCGGTGTTTCCCGCGTGCAGGGCTAACTGGGTCACGAATGTCCCCTTTCGGCCCCACAACCGGTCGGTCGCGCTCGCCTCTGCGGCTAGCCGCCCAATTTCATGACAGCCAGGTCGACCGCGGCCGCCAGATCCATATTCGCGCCGGCGGTCCATGCGTCGTCAAAACTACCGCGGAGCAGCTCCCG
>VBCM01000085.1 GCA_005883675.1 Betaproteobacteria bacterium | reverse complement strand
GTCGGCGCGCATGCGCTGAAGGCCGCCGAGCCGCCCTCGCCATAAGCCTGCCCTGTTATGCTCGGCAAAAGAGGAGGCACATGACGGCCATCGTCCGCGCGCTTGGCGCGCTCATCGCAATCACGTTCGCCTGCGCCGCGCTTGGACAGGAGCCGCTGCGCATCGGCTTTCTCACCGTACGCACGGGGCCGCTCGCCGCCGGCGGCCGGCAGATGGAAGAAGGCATCAATCTCTTCCTGAAGGAGCGCAACAACACGCTCGCCGGCCGCAAGGTGCAGATCTTCTTCGGCGACACCGCGGGCCAGCCGGCACAGGCGAAGAGCAAGGCGCAGGAGCTCGTCGAGCGCGAGAAGGTGCACATTCTCGTCGGCCCCCTCGCCACCTTCGAAGCGCTCGCCCTTGACGATTACGTGCTGCAGGCGAAGGTGCCGCTGCTGCCACCGATGTCCGCGGCGCAGAACGACCTCGCGCAGAGGAAGCAAAGCGATTATGTGATCCACACGTACGGCACCGCCGCGCAGGCCATGTACCCGCTTGGCGACTACGCGGCGACCAAGCTCGGCATCAGGCGCCTGGCGATGATCGCCGATGACTTCACCTACGGGCACGAGGGCGCGGCCGGCTTCCACAAGGCGTTCGAGGATGCGGGCGGCAAGGTCGTGCAGAAGCTCTGGCCGCCGCTCAACGCGCCCGACTACGGGTCGTTCATCGGCCAGCTCAAGCCGAACGTCGACGGCGTCTATGCCGGGTTCGCCGGCTCGAATCCAGTGCGGTTCCTGCGCGCCTACCGCGAGTACGGCCTGAAGCCGACCGTGTTCGGCAACCCGACGCTTGCCGACGAAGGCATCCTCAAGAACATGGGCGAGGAGGCGCTCGGCGTCTACACCGCGAGCTGGTACGCAGTGGACCATGACACGCCCGACAACCGCCGCTTCGTCGCCGCCATCCGCAAGGAATACAACGTGACGCCCGGCTTCTACACCGCGGCGACCTACACGTCGGGGCTGTGGATCGAGGAGGCAATGAAGTTGGTGAAGGGCAAATTCGAGGACAAGGCGGCGTTCGTCAAAGCGCTGCATGAGGTGAAGCTCGACCACGGCCCGATGGGGCCGCTGCGCCTGGACGAGTACGGCAAGCCTATCCTCAACGTCTACATCCGCAGGGTGGAGAAAAAGAACGGCGAGCTCGTGAACGTCACGGTCGCCACCTACCGGGACGTCAGCCAATTCTGGAAATACGACGCAAAGGCGTTCATCGCCGGCCCGCAGTACAGCCGCGACTACCCGCCAGTCCGGTTCGCCGAACCGTAAGTCGACAAGAAGACCACGCGTGTCCGGCCATGGCGAATCGCGCCTCGCCGCTGGTCTACTATTGCCATCCGCAAGGGAGACATCAATGACGCCGCTTAGCGTGAACGGCAAGCCGATGACGGTCGATGCCGATCCTGAAACGCCGCTCCTCTGGGTGCTGCGCGACTTTCTCGAGCTCACCGGCACGAAGTTCGGCTGCGGCATGGCCCTCTGCGGCGCCTGCACGGTGCACGTCGATGGGCGGCCGACAAGGAGCTGCGTGACGCCGCTCGCCGCGGTCACCGGCCGGCGCATCACCACGATCGAAGGCATCGGCCTCCACAAGACCGGCCGCCTGGTGCAGCAAGCATGGGTGGCGGAGAACGTGCCGCAGTGCGGCTATTGCCAGTCGGGACAGATCATGAGCGCCACCGCGCTCCTGAACGCAAACCAGGAGCCGAGCGACGCGCAGATCGACGCCGCGATGGCCGGCAACATCTGCCGCTGCGCCACGTATCCGCGCATCCGCGCGGCGATCAAGCGGGCGTCCAAGGCCATGGGAGGAAATTCGGCATGATCTCGAATCTCAGCCGGCGCGACTTCTTCAAGGCGAGCGGCGCGCTGGTGCTCGCCGTGGCGCTGCCCGAGGTGCGCGCGCAGGGCGGCGCCACGCTCGAGCCCAATGCGTTCGTGCGCATCGGCACGGACAACACGGTCACCGTCATCGTCAAGCACCTCGAGATGGGCCAGGGCACGTACACCGGGCTGCCGACGCTGGTTGCCGAAGAGCTGGATGCGGACTGGTCGCAGATGCGCGTCGAAGGCGCGCCCGCGGACGCGAAGCGCTACAACAACCTCTTCTGGGGCGAAGCGCAGGGCACGGGCGGCAGCACCGCGCTCGCGAATTCCTACGAGCAACTCCGTAAGGCCGGCGCCACCGCGCGCGCGATGCTCGTCGGCGCGGCGGCCGAGCGCTGGCGCGTGCCGGCGAGCGAAATCACGGTAACCAAGGGCCTGGTCGAGCATCGCAAGTCGAAGAAGCGCGCGAAGTTTGGCGAGCTCGCGGCGGCCGCCGCGACGCAGGTCGTGCCGGCCGACGTGCCGCTCAAGGATGCGAAGGACTTCGTCTATATCGGCAAGGCCGCGCCGACGCGCATGGATGCGCAGGCGAAATCGACGGGCAGCGCGCTCTTCACCCAGGATGTGAAACTGCCCGGCATGCTGACCGCGGTGGTGCTGCATCCGCCGCGCTTCGGCGCCAAGCTCGCGCGCTTCGACGCAGCCAAGGCGAAAGAGATTCGCGGCGTGCTCGACGTGGTCGCCTTCTCCACGCCGGCGACGAACGGCGTCGCCGTGCTCGCCAAGGACTACTGGACGGCCAAGCGAGGCCGCGACGCACTCGTCGCCGAGTGGGACGAGACCGCGGCGTTGCGCCTCGGCTCGGCGGAGATCATGGCCGAGTACAAGCGCCTTGCGGTGACGCCGGGCACGGCGGCGCACAAGCAGGGCGACGTCGAAGCAGCGCTTGGCGGCGCGGCGAAGCGGCTCGAGGCGGCGTATGAGTTCCCGTTCCTCGCGCACGCGTCGATGGAGCCGATGAACTGCGTGGTCGCGCTCGGGCCGCAAGGCTGCGAGGTATGGAACGGCGAGCAGTTCCAGACGGTGGACCAGATGGTGCTCGGGCAGCTCCTCGACCTGCGTCCCGAGCAGGTGAAGCTCAACATGCTCTATGCCGGCGGCAGCTTCGGCCGGCGCGCCAACCCGCACTCGGATTACCTCCTGGAAGCCGCGGCCATCGCCAAGGCGATCGAGGGCCGCGCCCCGGTGAAGCTCGTCTGGGGACGCGAGGACGACATGCGCGCGGGCTACTACCGCCCGATGTACTACCACGCGCTCGAGGCGGGCCTCGACTCGCAGGGCGGGCTCATCGCCTGGCGCCACACGATCGTCGGGCAATCGATCCTCACCGGCACCGCCTTCGAGTCGATGCTGGTGAAGAACGGCGTCGACGAGACCTCGGTCGAAGGCGCGGCCAACCTGCCGTACGCGATTCCCAACCGGCTGCTCGAGCTCCATTCGCCAAAGCTGGCCGTGCCCGTGCAATGGTGGCGCTCAGTGGGGTCGACCCACACGGCGTTCGCCACCGAGTGCTTCCTCGACGAGGTCGCGCGCGCCGCTGGCAAGGATCCGTTGGCGTTGCGCCGCGCACTCCTGCGCGAGCATCCGCGGCACCTGGCCGCGCTCGAGCTGGCGGCGAAACAAGCCGGCTGGGGGAAGCCACTGCCGAAAGACAGGGCGCGCGGCATCGCGGTCCACGAGTCATTCAACACCGCGGTGGCGCAGGTGGTGGAGATCTCGCGCCGCAAGGACGCGTTTCACATCGATCGCGTGGTCTGCGCGGTCGACTGCGGCGTGGCGGTCAACCCGCACATCGTGGCCATGCAAATGGAGTCGGGCATCGGCTACGGGCTTTCGGCCGCGCTCACGGGCGCAATCACGCTCAAGGAGGGCGTGGTCGAGCAGTCGAACTTCCACGACTATCCGGTGCTGCGCATGAACCAGGCGCCGCGCATCGAGGTGCACATCGTGCCCTCCAGCGCCAAGCCCACGGGGGTCGGCGAGCCGGGCACCCCGGTGGTCGCGCCGGCGCTCGCCAACGCGCTCCTCGCCCTTAACGGGCAGCCGGTTCGCGCGCTGCCGCTCGCGGGGCAGGGAATTAGCTTCGCCTGAAGGTACAATGCTGGTTTTGCCAGAAAGCCAGGATGCTCGAGAGACGCCAGTACAAGCTCGGTAAGTACGACATCGTGGCGCAGCCCGCCCCCGGCTCCATGCACATGCTGCGTTACACGGTGCTCCTCAATGGCAAGCGGCTCGGGGCGCTGCTCTCTGCCCCGACCGAGTCCGATTGCCGCTTCCTCGAGGCGCCGCCCAAGGTGCCGCCGCTCAAGATCTTCTCGGTGACCTACCGGCCGGGCCGTCCGAAGAAGGACGCGGCCCGCCCCGGCGGCGACGGCGAGAGCGGCCCCGTCATCCCCTGGTCGATCAAGGGCCAGCAGCGCTACTAGGCGGCGAATCGTCTTTCGAAGAAGAAGCTGGACCCCGGCTTTCGCGGGGGAGACTCGTTCGTCAGATGCCCCGGCGGCGCGCCTCGAGCCGCTGCATGAGGTCGTCCCACAGTGTCCCGGGGTCGTGGCGGAAGAAGAGCGCCGCGTCGGGCTCGGCCACGTACCAGTAGCCCGCCTCCAGCTCGGCCGCGAGCTCGCCCGGCTGCCAGCCGACGAAGCCCGCAAAGTAGCGCGCGTCATTCGGCGTGCTTTCGATGATGCGGTCTACCGCGTCGGCGTTCGACGTGACATACAGCTCGCCGAACAGGCGCATGGAAGGCCTGCCAGGATCGCGCGGCACAACGGCGAAGATCGAGCCCACTCTCTCCGGGCCGCCGAAGTACACCGGGTCGACCACCTTCGCCGAAGGCGCATGCTCGGGGAAGAGCGTCGAGAGCTTCACGTCCGTGGCCCGATTGACGATGAAGCCGAAGTGCTTTCCCTCGCCCGCCGGCATGACGAGAAGCGCCGTGTGGTTGTAAGGACCTTGCAGCTCCGGCACGGCCACCAGGAGCAGCGGCCGGTCGAGGTCCTGCGCAGCCGCGGCGCCGATGGCGCCGGCTGCAAGGAACCCAATCAGCAATTTCTTCAATGGAAGCTTCGTGCCAGCGTGCGGCCGCGCAGCAGCTCGGCGGCCTCGGGCTCCTGCTCGAGGAGCTCGTGCAGGGTGGCGGAGATCTCGTCCAGCAGCTCGCGCGTCTCCTCGCGGTCGAGCGCCGGATGGCAGGCGATGTGCGAGCAGGAGAGGTCTTCCTGCACGAGGAAGCCGCACAGCTCAGGATTGCGCCGGAAGAGCGTCTGCATCACATCGCGGATCTGGTCGTGAAGCATGTCCATGTGGACCTCCCATCCCTTTGTGCCTATGAAGTTGCCTCTTGCGGGGCTCTCAAGGCGATGAACGAATGCCGCTCTTGGCGGTGCATTACGTACCTCCGGACGGAAGGCGGCGTGCGCTGGGAGGAGCGGTGCAGCAATCGCATCGCAGTTCACGCTGCGGACGTGCGGAATTCACCGCCGGATGGAACCGGGCACAATCGCGGCCGTGCCCGCGAACTTCCGTGCGGAGATCGAGGCCCTGCGACCCTACCTCCTGCGCTACGCGTCTCTGGAGCTTCGCAGCCGCGAGGCGGCCGAGGACGCCGTGCAGGAGACCTTGCTCGCCGCGCTCGCGGCCGAGGCGAGCTTCGCCGGGCGCTCCAATCTCCGTACCTGGCTCACCGGGATCCTCAAGCACAAGATCGTCGACTCGATCCGGCGCTCGAGCCGCGAGCGGGCTTTCGAGAGCGCCGATGAGGAAGCGAGCGTCGAAGACCTGGAGGCGCGCTTCGACGAGAGCGGCCACTGGCGCGAGCCGCCGCAGGCCTGGCCCGAGCGGACGCTAGAGGACAAGCAGTTCCTGCAGGCGCTCGAGCGCTGCCTCGCCATGCTTCCCGCGCGCACCGGACAGGTGTTCCTGATGCGCGAGCACCTGGGCTTCGAGACCGCCGATATCTGTAAAGAAGTCGGCATCACGCCGACCCATTGCTGGGTGCTGCTCTACCGGGCACGCATGGCGCTGCGCGAGTGCCTGGAAAAAGGAGGGTTTGGCCGGTGATGATCACGTGCAAGGAAGCCTCGCGGCTCCTCTCGCAGTCGATGGACGCGCGGCTGCCGCTCTGGCAGCGCGTGCGCCTTCGCCTGCACCTTGCGATCTGCGACGCCTGCACCAACTTCAGCCGCCAGCTCCGGCTCCTGCGCCGGGCGCTGCGCCGCCTTGCCGACTAGCTAGACCGCCTCCTTGATCTCCATGCCCGTGCGCGTCGAGAGCTCGTGCACGATGACGCCTTCCATCGGATCGGCCTCGGCACCCCATGGCGCGCGCTCGATCATGCGCCGGGTGTCGGCGAGCCCCGCCTGCCAGCGTGCGCGGATCCCCGCCGGCGTGAAGTCGATGTCCTTCAGGTAATCCTCGCTGTCGAGGGTGGGCGCCAGCAGCCGCACGACGTGCATGGTCGTGCGGCAACCCCACGATTCGAGCTCGCGGCAGCGCATGGTGGCGCGCACCTCGGGCGGCAGAAGCGCGGCGAGCTCGCTGATCACATGCCGCAGGTGGTGGATCTGCTTCTGCCGGGCGATATGGCTGTCGGCGCGGCTCGCGTACTGGATGTCCTTCTGGCGCCCGAGCACCTGCCAGATCGACTGCGGCTCGGCCCCGACTGGCTGCCAGACGTTGACGCCGAAGATCACCGAGTCGCGCCGCGGCTTGTCGTCGAGCACCGCCTCGATTGGCGTATTCGAGTAGACGCCGCCGTCCCAGTACGGCTCGCCGTCGATGCGAATCGCCGGGAACGCGGGCGGCAGCGCGCCCGAAGCCATGATGTGATCGATCGTGAGCGCCGCGTCGCGGCTGTCGAAGTAGCGCATGCTGCCTGAACGCACGTTCACCGCACCGACCGTGAGGCGCGTGCGCGTGGCGTTCAGGCACTCGAGGCTCACGAGCTCGCCGAGCGTCTCGCGCAGCGGCGCCGTGCTGTAGTACGACGCGGCGTCGAGTCCGACCTGCGCGTGCACGCCGCCGAAGACGAACGGGCGCGGCGAAAAGAACGACTGGATGCCGCGCATGAAGATCGACGCCACCGCGAACGGCGCCGTCTGCTCGACGCGCTTCCAGAACTCGTGCAGGCGCCCAATGCGGTCCTCGGCGGTGTTGCCGGCGATGAGCGCGCCGTTGATCGCGCCGATCGATGTGCCGATCACCCAGTCGGGCTCTACGCCCGATTCGTGCAGCGCTTCGTAGACGCCCGCCTGGTAGGCGCCGAGCGCGCCGCCGCCCTGCAGCACGAGAACCACCTGTCCCTTAGCGTGCGGGTCCGTAGAGCGGTGCGGTGCGTTCATTCGTCGTCTCCCTCACTTGCAGGCGCGCCGCGAGCAGCGCCGCCACTATAAGTGCCGCGCCAATCCCGGCGACGCAAGCACCCCAGCCGTAACGATCGTACAGCACGCCGAGCGCCGCGGCGCCCGCCAGCCCGCCGAGAAAATAGGCGGCGAGATAAAGCCCACTCGCGGAGCCGCGGTCGCTCGTCGCCGCGCGGCCGACGAAGCCGGTCGCGGTCGCCTGCGCGAAGAACGTGCCCACGCCGATGAGCGCGAGGCCGAGCAGCACCGGGCCAAGCGCCGGTGCCAGCAGCAGCGGCAACCCGGCGATCGCCAGCAGCAGCGCACCCCACATCGTCGGCCGCGTGCCCCAGCGCGCCACGGCGCGGCCGGCGAGGGGCGTGGTGAAGATGGACGGTGCGAACACCAGGTACACCAACCCCAGCGCCATCATGCCGAGCGCGAGCGGCGGCCGCACCAGCACGAAGTTCACATAAGTGAACGTGCCGATGAACGCGAACAGGATGAGGAACCCGATGGCGAAGGCCGCGCGCAGCCGCTCGTTTCGCAGGTGCTCCGCCCACTGCGCGAAAGGCGAGGCGGCCGGCATGGACGCTGGCGGCGTGCGTGCGAGGCCGAAATAGACGAGCGCCGCGCCGGCGAGGTTGAGCCCGGCGAAGAGATAGAAGTTGCCGGCGAGCCCGAGATGGTCCACGGCGGCTGCGGCCAGCAGGCGGCCGATGAGATTGCTCGCCACGTTGCCGGTGATGTACGCGGCGAAGGCGCCCGCCGTCTCGGCGGCGCTGCATTGCTCAGCCAGGTACGACAACGTGAGCGCGAAGGCGGTGGACATGAACAGCCCCTGCAGCACGCGCAGGAAAGCAAAGGCGCCCAGACCAGGCGCGTGCGCGAGGAGCACCGTCGGCAGCGCGAGCGCCGCGAGCGCCACCATTACGCCGCGGCGGCGCTCGATGCGCCGGCTGAAGAAGGCGACGGCCAGGCTGCCGATCGCCATGCCGAGCGTTGCCGCGTTCACCGCGAGGCCCATCGCCGCGGGGCGTACGTGATACGCCGCCGCGAGCGAGGGCAGGATCGCCTGCGTCGCGAAGAGATCGACGAGCGTGAGGAACGCGGTCGTCGCAATCAGCGCGGAGCGCGCGGCGACGTGCATGGTCACATCATCTTCTCATGCATCTTGTCGGCGACCGGGAAGAGGTCGACCGAGATGAGCTTCGAGGCCACCGTGCCGTGGTTCTGCCACCAGTGCGAGGTGCCGTTCTTCTCCGGCGCGACGTCGCCCGCCTTGTGCACGATCGGCACCGCGCAGCTGCTCGCGTACTCCACCACCTCGCCCGTGACGATGTAGATCATCGCCGGGCGTTCGTTGTGGCTGTGCCAAGGCACGATGCCGCCGGGCTCGATGTTGAGCTCGCGCAGGCGAAAGACCCGCCCTTTCAGCGCCACCGGCTCGTTGGCGAGATCGGTGCTGGCGCGCACCACATCGGTCACGCCCTTGGCGGCGTGCGTGACCATCTGCTGGCCTTTGCCGTCGGCCACGCGCTTGTCCGCCGGGCACTCGCCGGCGAACGCAGACACTGAAAAGATGGCCGCTACCGCGGCCGCGATTTGCAACGCTTTCATGATCATCTCCTGAGGGTGGTTAATGAGCGGTCCAGCCGCCTTCGATCGGCAGGATGGCGCCGGTGATCGAGGCGGCTTCGTCGGAGCAGAGGAACGCGGTCAGCGCCGCCACTTCCTCGACGGTCACGAACTTCTTGGTGGGCTGCGCGGCGAGCAGCACGTCGCGCACCACGGCTTCCTCGCTGATGCCGCGCGCTTTCGCGGTATCGGGAATCTGCTGCTGCACGAGCGGCGTGAGCACATAGCCCGGGCAGACTGCGTTGACCGTGATGCCCTGCTCCGCGACTTCCAGCGCCACGGTCTTGGTGAAGCCGGCGATGCCGTGCTTCGCCGCGACGTAGGCCGACTTGTACGGGCTCGCCACCAGCGCGTGCGCCGAGGCGACGTTGACGATGCGGCCCCAGCGCCTTTGCTTCATCGCCGGCAGCGCCGCGCGCACCGTGTGGAAAGCAGCGCTCAGGTTGATGGCGATGATCGCGTCCCATTTCGCCACGGGAAAATCGTCGACCGGCGCGACATGCTGGATGCCGGCGTTGTTGACGAGGAGGTCGATCGCCCCGAATTCGGCGAGCGCCTTTTGCATCATGCTCGAAATGGATTCCGGGCGGCTCATATCCGCGCCGTCGTAGACGACGCTCACGCGGTGCTTTGCCGCCAGCTCGCGGCGCAGCCGCTCGATCTCGGCGGCGTCGCCGAAGCCGTTGAGCACGATGTTGGCGCCTCCCGCCGCGAGCCGCGTGACGATGCCTAGACCGATGCCGGACGTCGAGCCGGTGACGAGCGCAGTCCTACCTTTGAGCATGGCGACCTCCTCCGAATGCGCGTCAGTCGGAGATCGCCGCGCTTACTTACACATCAGCTCCGTTTGAGCACCTGCCCCGGCCGCGCGCCGGTCGGTTTACCGTCGCGCCAGACGATGGCGCCGTTGACGATCACGATCTCGATGCCCTTCGCCGGCTGGATCGGCGCGGCGAAGCTCGAGCGCTCGTCGATCTCGCCGGCGTCGAAGATGGTGATGTCCGCGGCCATGCCGGGCTTCAGCACGCCGCGATCGGCGAGGCCGAAATTGCGCGCGGTGAGGCCGGTCATCTTGTAGACCGCGGTCTCGAGCGGAAAGAGGCCGAGCCCGCGCGCGTAGTGGCCGAGCACGCGCGCGAACGTGCCCCAGAGGCGCGGATGCGGTGCGGCGTCGTGCGGCAGGCCATCCGACCCGATCATCGTGTGCTCGAAGGCGAGGATGCGCTGCACGTCGGCTTCGCTCATCGAGAAATAAATGGCGCCCGCCGGCAGGAGCTGGTCGATGCCGAGCTTGAAGTCGCGCCGGATCTCCTCGAGGTCCATGCCGGCGACTTCGGGATGGGGCCTCGACCAGGTGACGAGAGTCTTGGTCGCCACCGCGGCGCGGCCCGCCGAGAGAATGGTCGAGGAGGCGCAGTACGGATAGCAGTCGAGCGCGATCGGCTGGCTTTTCATGCGCGCCTCGATGAGGGGCAGCGTCTCCTCCGAGCGCCCGTGGTTCGCGCTACCGGCGACCTTGTGATGCGAGATCACCACCGGCACGCCGAGCTCGCGGCCGATGCGGAAGGTTTCCTCGAGCGAGGCGAGCACGTTGTCGCCCTCGTCGCGCATGTGCGTCACGTAGAGGCCGTTGCGCTTGGCGAGCGGCCGGCACACCTCGACCACCTCCTCGGTCGGCGCCGCGTTCGCCGGCTCGTAGTAGAGGCCGGTCGACACGCCTAGCGCGCCCGCCTCGAGCGCCTCCTCCGCCAGCTCGCGCATGCGCGCGACTTCGCTTTTCGCCGCCGGCCGCCCGAGGTGCTCCATCGTCTGCACGCGCAGCATCGTGTGCCCGACGAGCAGCGCGCAATTGGTCGCGGGCGGGTGCGCGGCGAGCTCCTCGACATAGTCGCGGAACGTGGCGAAGCGAAACCAGCCGCCCGCGTCGTCCAGCAGATCGAGCGGCGGCGTCACCGGCGCTCGCATGCCCTTGGGGGCCGGCGCGAGCGAGCAGCCGCAGTTGCCCGCGACGACCGTGGTCACGCCCTGGCTCACCTTCGGCGCCATGTCGGGCGCGGAGAGCATGAGGCGATCGTCGTGCGTGTGGGCGTCGATGAATCCGGGCGCCACGATGCGGCCGCTCGCATCGAGCTCGACATCGGCCTGCGCCCCCTCGAGCCGGCCGATGGCGGCGATGCGCCCGTTGTTGACCGCGATGTCCGCCTCGTAGCGCGGCGCGCGCGTGCCGTCGACGACGGTAGCGTTGCGGATCAAGAGGTCATAGTTCATGCGCGAATGCTACCCTTGCCGCCCATGCGACTTAGTGAAATAACCGGCAGCGAGGCGGCGCGACGACTCGCCGCCAGCGAAACAACCTCCGAAGCGCTCGTCGCCGCCTGCCTCGAGCGCATTGCCGAGCGCGACGAGCAGGTGCGCGCGTGGGCCTTCATCGACCGCGCGGCGGCGCTCGCCCAGGCGCGCAGCCTCGACCGCGCGCCGCGGCGCTCGCGGCTGCACGGCGTGCCCTTCGGCATCAAGGACATCATCGACACGGCCGACCTGCCCACCGAATACAACTCCGCCATCTACCGCGGCCATCGGCCGAAGGCCGATGCGGCCTGCGTGACGCTCCTCAAGCAGGCGGGCTGCGTGATCCTCGGCAAGACGGTCACCACCGAATTCGCCAACAACCATCCGTCGCAGACGCGCAATCCGCACAACGGTGCGCATACGCCCGGTGGCTCATCCAGCGGCTCGGCCGCCGCGGTCGCCGACTTCATGGTGCCGCTCGCGCTCGGCACGCAGACCGGCGGCTCCGTGATCCGGCCCGCCGCGTACTGCGGCGCTTATGCGATGAAGCCGAGCTTCGGCGCGATCAACCGCGCGGGCACCAAGTTCCTCGCCGAGTCGCTCGACACCATCGGCATCTTCGCGCGCTGCGCGGGCGACTTGGCATTAGCCATGGAGGTTCTGACCGGCCGCGCCGACACTCGTCCGCCGGCGGGCGCACCGCGCATTGGTTTGTGCCGCACGGCGCGCTGGTCGCTGGCGGACGCCGCAACGCAAGCGAACGTTGAACAAGCGGCCCGATCATGGGAACGAGCAGGTGCGGTAATGCGCGACTTCGAGCTGCCCACAGGCAGCGCCGAGCTCTTCGACCGGCACAAGGTGATCATGGGCTACGAGACGGCGCGCGCGCTCGGCTGGGAGTACCAGAACCACCGCAGCGAGCTGAGCGCCACGTTGCGCGCGCGCCTCGAAGAGGGATGGAGCGTGCCGCGCGCCGAGTACGACGCCATGCGCGAACATGCGCGGCGGCTGCGTCGCGAGCTCGCCGAGCGCCTGCGCGAGGTCGATTTCCTCATCACGCCGAGCGCGCCGAGCGAAGCGCCGGCGTCGCTCGCGAGCACCGGCGACCCGGTGTTCAACCGCGCCTGGACGCTGCTCGGCGTTCCCTGCGTCACCATCCCGTACGGCAAAGGCGCGCGCGGCCTGCCGCTCGCCGTGCAGCTCGTCGGCGCGCACGAGGCCGACATGACGCTCCTCGGCTGGACCGAGTGGGTGGCCCGGGTGCTTACGTAAAACAATTCGGGGACGGAGCCCGAATTATTTCGGGCTGCGTCCCCGATTCGGTTCGGGCTCCGTCCCCGAATTCCTAGCGGCGGCCGCTCGCCGCGAGGAGCTCGCGGCGGATCTCCCAGAGCTTCGCTTTCAAGCGCGCGGCGTTCTCCGGGCCCATGCGGAGCAGGATCTTCTGCCCCGCCGAGCGCGTCTCGAGGTCGGGGTCGGCGAATTCATAGAGCACGCGCGGCCGCAGCAGCTTCGCCGGCGCGTCGAGCTCGGGCGTGGCGAGAAGATCGTCGATCGCTTCCATCAGCCGGTCGTTGAAGTACTTGCCGGGGAAGCCGAGCTCTTCGTAGGCGCGCTGAAAGAGGGGATAGAGCCGCACGTACCCGCGCACCAGCGCCGGTGCATCGACCGCCTCGGCGACGTTCACGTACGGCACGTAGCGCTTGTAGTTCCCGCGGTCGATCACCGTCTCCTCGCCGCTCGCCACCGCCGCCAATGCGCCGGGCACCGCGTTGAGCGGCATGGCGCGCGTGGGCGCGGTGCGCCGCGGCAGGTTGTCTACCGTGGCGACAATGCGCCGGACGAGCTGGTAGGGCACCACCATGTCGGCGAACGCCTTGCCGCCGATCAGGCGCGACACCGAGTCGCGCATCATCGAGTCGCTCGTCTCGAGCGACGGCAGGGCCCCCGGCTCGTCGCTGCCTTGGACAAGCGGATGGCGGATCGCCGGCTCGGGCGCGGGAGCGCTCACCGCAGCCTCCGGGGCGGCCGCGGGCGGCGGCGCCGGCGGCGGGGGCTCGGACCACGTGCGGAAATAGAGAGCAAGCGCCCACGCCAAGGCGCCGATCGCCGCGACCGCGAGCCAGGGATTGAAGCTGCGCGCCGGCCGGATGTACGGCCGGTCGTCCTCGCGCGCGGACCAGTTTCCCACTTCTTCCTCCTCCGGCGAGCGGCGCCGTGCGCGTTAGGCAGCGCGCGCGCCGCGGAGTTTCCGCACGCTGCCTAGCGGTAGACGATGTCGCTCCTGCGGTTCTCCGACCAGGACGACTCGTCGTGGCCGCGCACCTTCGGCTTTTCCTTGCCGAAGCTCACCGTCTCGATGCGATCGGACGGGATGCCGAGGATCGTCATTCTCTTCTGCACCGCATCGGCGCGCCGCTGGCCGAGCGCGAGGTTGTACTCCGCGCTGCCGCGCTCGTCCGCATTGCCCTCGACCTTCACCTTCAGGTCCGTGTGCTCGCGCAGGTACTGCGCGTGCGCCTCGATCAGCTTCACGTCTTCCGACTTGATCTCCGACCTGTCGTAGTCGTAGTAGACGCTGTGCGCCTGGGGCATCGATTTGCCGCTCGTGCGCACGCCGGTGACGCTCGTGCCCGGCGCGGAACGCGCGCCCGGCGCGGTGCTCATCGCGCTCGGCGCCGGCGCGGGCGAGGATTCCTGGCTCGATTGGGTGGCGCAGCCGGCAAGGAGGCCGATCATCAACGCTGCGAGACTCGTCTTCATGCTTCTTCTCCCGGTAGTTATGCGACGATTAATTATGCTCCAAATTATATTTGCGCAAATATGAACAAGCTTGCACGGCGCAGGCGCGGGAGCGAGCGGCGCCGCATGCTGGAAGTGCTCGAGCAGTTCCGGGTGATCGTGAAATCCATCCGCCGGCACTACCAGGACGTCGAGCGGCGCGCCGGGGTGACGGGCGCCCAGCTCTGGGCGCTCGCGCAGATCGCCGAGCAGCCCGGGGAGCAGGTCGGCGAGCTGGCGCGCGCGCTCGCCGTGCACCAGTCCACGGCGAGCAACCTGGTGCGCGAGCTGGAAGCGCGCGGCTTAGTGTCGCGCGAGCGCCGCGGGCGGGACCTGCGCCACGTGCAGCTCTACCCGAGCAAGAAGGGCTTCGGGCTCCTCAAAGCGGCGCCGCGGCCGCTGATCGGCGTGCTGCAGCAGGCGCTCTCGGAACTGCCGGCGGCGCGGCTCGTGGCGCTGCACGCCGAGCTCGCGCACGTCATCGCGCTCATGAAGGGCAAGCAGGTCGCCGCGGCGCGCGCCCTGCCGCTCTCCGAGATGTAGCTAGTTCGGCACGAAGCAGTAGAGCAGGCCGGCGCCGCCGGAAGCCTTGAGCTGGTCCTGGCTGCAGCCGCGCGAGCCGTGCGAGGAATTCCACGACTTCATGTGCCAGCTGTCCTTCAGGCCCTGGCGGTCGTGGTGGCCGACGATCGCCGAGCCCTCGCCGCTCTTCGTCCAGTTGCCGCAGGTCGTGTCGCCGCCCGCGGTGGAGAAGCGCCCCTGCGGATCGGAGCCGGTCAGGATGTCGTGCATGTTCACCTGGTCGCCGCGGCCCGGCACCGCCTCGCCCTTCTCGGTGAGCGCGGTCTGCTTGTTGATGTTCGCGTGCTCCGAATGCAGATCCTCCAGGTTTTTCGCGATCATCGCGCCCTTCGCGTTGTACCAGGGGCCTTTGCCGATGCGCTCGCGCGCGCTCACCCCCGTATCGCCGCCCGGCAGCCACGTGCTCAGGTACGCCTTCCAGTCCGTGTGCTTCGAGCCCACGGCCTTGGCGAGCGCGTTGCAATGCGCGTCCGCGCCTTCGATGCCGCCGAGATCGGCGCCGTTGCCCTTGCCGGCGCTCGTCACGAAGAACGTCATGTCATGCTGCTGCGCCTGCGCCGTTGCGATCCAAATCAGCGAGATCCCTGCCATTGTGATGCGGGCGAACCGGTTCATGGGTGCCTCCTCTGGGTGGGAATACCGGGTGAACGATATATCGCGCGCTCGCATTCCATCAGTGCGTATCCTGATGCGCGGGCGGCAGCGATGCCGCATAGGCGGAAACGGCGATCATGTCCTCGAGCGCGAGGTTTTCCACCGTCGGCTTCATGAGCGCGCTCTGGGCGCCGGCGCGAAAGCCGTGCTTGAACTCGTAGAGCTGCCGCACGAGATACGTGGGCGAACGTCCGGCGAGGCGGGGGATATCGCCCATGCCGGTGAGGCCCGCGCCGTGGCAGCCTGCGCAGGCGACGGTCTTGCCGCCACCCGTGGCAGCCAGCGCCTCGCCCGTCTTGATGCTGCCAGGCGGCACGTAAGCGACGAAGCGCGCATGCGTATCGCGGCTTTCGAACCGCTCGAAGATCTCAGGCACCTCGACGATGCGAGCGCCCAGCGCCTCCTGTTCACCGTTGCCCATGAGCGCAAAATGCCACCCGGTGATGTAAGTGCGAGGCACGCTTTCGGTCTCGACTACGCGCACCACCGCGCGCGGCTTGATCGCCGAGAAGTACGCCGCGGCGGCCTGCACCTCGGCATCGGTGGCGGCCTTGGCGAGCGAGATCATGAGGTCGGTATTGCGTCCCGGCACCGCGGTACGCCGCGCGCCACTCTTGAAGTCGGCCATCTGCTGCACGATGTATTTCGCCGAGAGGCCCATGAGGTTTGCGTTCTCCGGGCCGCCGGGCCCGTCCGCGCGGTGACAGAAGCCGCACGCGAATACGTCCGGCTTGCGGCCGTGCGCCACGACTTCCGGCTGGGGCGGATGTTCCGCGGGATGCCACACCGGCGAAATGAAGCGATCGCGCAGTTGTGTGAGCGAGTAGCTGGCGCTGCTGTCCGGCACGTGGCGCGGCGTGCCGTCATCCGGTCGCGGCTTGAATCCCGGTGGGTTCACCGGATATGCCCATTCGGGCGGCGTCTGCGCCGCGCAAAGGCCAGCGGCGAGCCAAAGAACGACTGCGGCACTGACGTGCTTCATGGATCCCCCTCACTGCGACGACGAACGATATACCGGGAATGTCGCCGCCGGGTAGCTTCAGGCCAGGTGCAATAGCTCATTCTGCAGAAAGGCGCGCACCGCCGGGTCCGATTCGAGCCCGATCGCGCGCTGGTAGGCCTCAGCCGCGCCGGCCGCGTCACCGGCGCGCGCCAGCAGCGCTGCGCGTGCCGCCCAGTAGGGCTGGTACTGCGCGAGGCGCGCATCATCCTGCAGCCGGTCGAGCGCCGCCAAACCCTCGCCAGGCCCGCGCAGCTCGGCGAGCGCCACCGCGCGGTTGATGGCGACGACCACCGAGCCGGTCATGCCAAGCAGCGCGTCGTAGAGCTGCACGATCGCCGCCCAGTCGGTGCGTCCGCTCGTGCGCCGTGCGGCGTGCGCCGATTGCACCGCGGCCTCGAGCTGGAACCGGCCCGGCCGCGCCATGCGGCTCGCTGAGAGGAGCAGCTCCTCGGCCTCGTCGATGAGCGCCGCGTTCCAGCGCGCCGGGTCCTGCGTCGCGAGCGGCACGAACTCGCCGTGCGCGCCGCGGCGCGCTTCGCGGCGCGCATCGGCGTGCAGCATGAGCGCGAGCAGCCCCAGCGCCTCAGGTTCGTTGGGCAGGAGCGATGCGGCGAGCCGCCCGAGCCAGATGCCCTCCTCCGCGAGATCGCGCGTGCGCGCCTGCGTGCCCGCGGGATCGGCCCAGCCTTCGGTGAACACGGCGTAGATGGCCTCCAGCACCGCATCGAGGCGCTCAGCGAGCTCCTCGCGCTCCGGCACGCGGAAGGGAATGCCTGCCTGGCGGATACGGTTCTTCGCGCGCACGAGCCGCTGTCCCATCGCCGCGGGTGCGACGAGGAACGCCGAGGCGATCGTCGCGGCATCGAAGCCGAGCACCGTCTGCAGGATGAGCGGCGCGCGCACCCCCTCGTCGATCGCCGGATGCGCGCACGCGAACATGAGCCGCAGGCGCTCGTCCGGGATGGGCGTCTCGCCCCCGGCCGCATCGATGAGCTCGTCATTGAGCAGCGCGAGCGTCGGCGCCGCCTCCTCGCCCGTCTGGCGGCGTCGCGCCACATCGATGAGCTTGCGGCGCGCCACGGTCAGCAGCCAAGCCTCGGGCGTGCGCGGGATGCCGCGCGCTGGCCACTCGGCGAGCGCGCTGGCGAAGGCCTCCGCGAGCGCGTCCTCGGCCGCGGCGACATCGCGTGTGCGCGCGGCGAGAAAGGCGACGAGCTTGCCGTAGCTCGCACGCGCTACCGCCTCCGCGGTCTGCTTTACGTCCAGACGGGACGCACCTCGACCGCACCGTGCGCGAGGGTGGGATGGCGCTTCGCCCAGGCGAGCGCCGCTTCCATGTCCGGCACGTCGAGCAGGAAGTAGCCGGCGAGCTGCTCCTTCGTCTCGGCGAACGGGCCGTCGAGCACGGTGGCCTCGCGCACGGTGCGCGCCTTCGCGGTCGGCCCCAGGCCCTGGTTGGCGAGCAGCACGCCCGCCTTCTTCAGCGCATCGACGTATGCCACGAACGCGCCATGGATCCTGCCGAACTCCTCGCGCGGCAGCTTCTGGATCGCCTTCTCGTCCTGGTACATCAAGAGCAGGACTTGCATGGCTATGCCGTCCACACTGGCCGCACTTCGATTGAGCCGTGCGCTGCGCCGGGGCAGCGCTTTGCCCAGGTGAGCGCGGCATCGAGATCCGGCACGTCGATCAGATAGAAACCGGCGAGCTGCTCCTTCGTTTCCGCGAACGGCCCGTTGAGCACGCTTTGCTTGCCGCCGGGGGCCCGCACGGTGGTGGCGTCGCTCGTTGGCCGCAAGCGGTTGCTCGCGCGATGCACGCCCGCCTTCTTCAGGGCCTCGGTGTAGGCGCGGTAGGCGGCGATCGTCTGGGCCGTGGCGTCCTTCGGGGCGTTCAGCATAGCCGACTCGTTTCCATAAATGAGCAGCACGTATTCCATATCGCATCTCCTTGTCGGTTGTCGCGGGGAACATTCGCCCGCTACGACAATGACGTTCGATACTGTCCCATTTCGACACGGCGCGCCTAGAATCGCGCACCCGCCATTCTCGGCGGGCCAAGGGGAGACCACATGAGAAGTTTCGCTACTGCAGTACTCGGTGCGGCTGCGCTCGCCCTGGCGGCCAGCGGCGCGCTCGCGCAGGACAAGGGCAAGATGGAAAAGAAAGCCGACGCGTCAAAGGTGACGATGTCGCGCAAGGACATCACCGAGAACGACAAGGTGAAGGTCTACGAGGTGACCTACAAGCCGGGCCAGGGCAACAACGCCGTCGCCGCGTCGACCACGCGCGTGGTGCGCGCCATGCAAGGCGGGCAGCTGCAGCGCATCTACAAGGCCCCGCGTACAGTACGAAGAACGTCGGCAAGACGACGGTCCAGCTCTACGTCGTGCAGCTGAAGTAAGGAAATACTCGGCGGCGCGCCGGCGAGCTTCGTACTAAGCTCGCCGGCGGTGAGCGACTCCGTCACTTCGGTCCGCGCCACCGCGCCGCGGCACACGACGCTCGCCGGCGCGGTAGGGCTCTTCGGCCTCTTCGCAGGCCTCTGCGCCATCTTCGCGCTTGTCGTCACGCTGTTCGAATGGCGCGCGGAGCGCGCGCAGGCGCAATGGCCGCTCGTGTCCGCACGGATCGAGCGCGCCGAACTCGCCGAGCGCGCGGAAAGCAACGGCGGCGCGACCTGGACGCTACGCTATCGCGTGCGCTACGACGCGGACTGGCAGGAGCGCGCCGCGTCGCTCTCTTCCCGCAGTACGAGCAGTGCTAGCGAGCTCGCCGCGATGCGGGCGTGGCTCGAGCAGCATCACCGCGGCGGACGGCTCGACGTGCGCTACGACCCCGCACAGCCGGGACACGCCGTGTTTGCATCGCCGAGCGTGCCGAACTCGGGCTCGCGCATGGCTACCAACGCCGCATTCATCGCCGGCGCCGCAGCGGCGTGCATCATCCTGCTGATGCTCGCGCGCTTGCTCGCGGCGCGCGGACCTGCCGACGCCGCGACGCGGCCGCTTTCCCCACGCGCCAAGCTCTACGTCGGCGCCGCCTGCGCCGCCATGGGGTTGCTCACTCTCGCCATCGGTACGCATGCGGCGCTCACTGCACGCCACGCGCCGGCGGCCGACGATTTCATGTACGCGCCGGCAGCTCTCGCCTTCGTCTTCGCCGGCGGGCTGCTCGCGCTGCCGCCGGAGCGCAAGCGCCTGGTGCAGCTCTTCGGCGCGCTGCTCCTCACGAGCTTCGCGGTGACGTTCGACTGGATCGCCTTCGGGCCGGGCGAGCGGCATTTCAGCGGCGGCATCTCGCTCGGCGGCCTGGGCATCGGCGCGCGGCCCGGCGAGCTTCTCGGCCGCGCGATGTTCGGCGTCGGCGCCGTGGTCTTCGACGTCGTCGCCGCCGTGCTCTGGCTGCGGATGCTGCGAGCGCAGCCGAGCTAGTCGATCTTCGCGCCCGAGCGGCGCACGACCTCCGCCCACTTCGGCGTCTCGCGGCGCACGAGCGCGAGGAATTCCTCCGGCGTGCTGCCGTCGATCTCGCTGTCGAGCTGCCGGTAGCGCTGCGCCACAGATGGCACCGCAAGCGCTGCGCGGATTTCGGTGGTCAGCTTTTGCACCACCTCCCGCGGCAGCCGCGCCGGGCCGATGACGCCGCCCCAGGAGTTGGTCTCATAGCCGGGCACGCCTGCTTCCGCGATGGTCGGGATATCTGGAAACGATGCCGCTCGCTTGGGCGCCGACACCCCGAGCCCGCGCACGCGCCCCGCCTTCACCTGCGGCCCGATGGAGGGCACGTTGTCGAACATCACCTGGATCTGGCCGCCGATGAGATCGTTGATCGCCTGCGCGCTGCCCTTGTAGGGCACATGCACGATGTCGACGCCCGTCATGCTCTTGAAGAGCTCGCCGCCCAGATGCCCGGTCGTGCCGTTGCCGGAGGAGCCGTTGGTCAGCTTGCCCGGGTTCTTCTTCGCATAGTCGATGAGCTCGCGCACGCTGCGCACCGGCAGATCGTTGTTCACCACGAGCAGGTTGAAGACGTGCGTAACGTTCGAGATCAGCGTGAGATCGCGTTCCACCTCGTAGGGCAGCGACGGCAGCAGCGAGCGGTTGATGGCGAGCGAGACGATGTTGCCGTAGCCGAGCGTGTAGCCGTCGGGCGGCGCCTTCACGATGTCCATGGTGCCGAGAACGTACGAGCCGCCGGGCTTGTTCTCCACGACGAGCGGCACGTTCAACTGCAGCGAGAGCTGCTGCGTGAGGATGCGCATCAGCACGTCGGGCGAGCCGCCGGGCGCCGACGGAATGATGAAGCGGATCGGCTTTTCCGGATAGGCGGCGCTCGCCGCAGCGGCGAGCACAAGCAAGAGAGCGGCGACGAGTGAGCGCATGCCCCTATTATTCATACGGCGGCAGCGTCGTGAGGCGCGGATCGTCGATATAGCCGCCGACCGTGAAGTGATAGATCGACTGGAACGTCAGGTCCCTGAAGCCGAACACCTCGTGCACCGGGTCGTCGTAGAAGCAGCCGATGCCCGTGGCGCGCACGCCGGCGGCCTCCGCCTCCAGATAGAGCACCTGGCCGATGGCGCCCGCTTCCCAGTAAAGGCGGCGGTAGAACCAGGGGCCCGCCTCGACGAGCCGCTCGCGGTATTCGGCGATCATGCCGAGCGAGAACGCGCCGTCGCCGGCGATGTCCTGCTGGCAGCTCACTTGCGACGCGAGCTCGCGCGCATCGCCCGCCTGCAGCAGATAGAGGGCCAGCGTCTCCGGGCAGCCGGGCGGCCGCGTCCACGCGAACTCGCGATGCATGCTGTCGCGCAGGAGCTCGAGCTTCGCCGCATCGCGCGCGAGCACGTAAAGGCCGCTCTCGATGCCCGTCACGCGATGTACGAAGAGCGCGAAGTGGATCACCGGCCGCCACGGCAGCGCGTCCATCCAGCTCGTACGGGCGAGCATCCGGTAAAACGTCGCCGCGCTGATGGATGTCTTGCCGTCGCACGCGAGGAGGCTGCGCCGCTGATGAATGATCTGCCCGGCCAGCAGTTCGGGGACGGAGCCCGAACTAAGATCGGCGGCGCGTGGGGGGAGTTCGGGCTCCGTCCCCGAATTCCCAGACTTCAGCGTCGCCTGCGCGACGACGTCGATGATGTCCCAGGGAACCGGCTCATCGCGGCTCAAGCGATTCGCGGCTCCGTGCCAGCGCTCGGCCGCGGGCGCCTCGTCGAGCGCGAGCGACAGCGCCCGCTCGGCTTCGCCCGGCCAGATGGCGAGCATGGCTTCCGCGTTCTCGCGCTCCACGCCGGCGTAGTCAGCGTCGCGATCGAGGCCGAGAAGCCGCGCGATGGTCGCGTCCGGCGTGTCATCGAGCACGAGCGCCGACCAGCCGAGCGTCGCCGCCGCGATGCGCAGCGCGCCGATGGCGTGCCCGATGTCGTGCTGGCAGTAGCGGAAGGCGCGCTCGCCGTATTTCCACGCTTCGCGCCAATGCACCGAAGAGAGTCCCACCAGAAATGCCTGGGCAGGGAGGCTGCGCATCAGGTGTTGATACCTCTCCGGCGCCCATTCGGCCCGGCGCTCGAGCGCGTGCTCGCGCGGCGCGTAATGGAAAAGGCCCGGCGCGCCGAGCTCAGGCAGCGCGATGAGCACATAGCCTTCGGTCGGATGGAGGTTTCCGCTCGAGGGATTGGCGCGCAGCGCCCAGCGCACGCCGCCCGCCTGCTTCCAGGCGGTGAGCGAAAGCGCGTATTCGAGCAGCCGCGAAAGCACGCGCAGCGTCGGCGCCACCGGCGGCACGCCGCCCGCGCGGTAGATCGTTTCATACGGCGGCGAGCGCGGCTCGTCGTGCGGCGCGAGGCGCGGCAGTCGCACGAGCGGCGCGCCTGCGTAGCGGCGAAAGGGATCGGGCTGGTTCGCCCAGTCGAGCGCGCGCGGGCCTGCGGCGTAGCGATGGAAATGGTGCTTGGTTCGCTCGTGATAGCGCAGCACGGTCTCCAGCTCGGCGGCGGGCGGCATACTATGCGGCATGCAAGTCCGTATCCTGCTCGCAAGTCTTCTTTTCGTCGCCGGCTGCAGCTATTACCAGGACTCACGCCAGGCCGAGGCCATCATCGTCGCGCCCGGCAACTTCAAGGCCGGCCCGGGCGTGATCGAAGCAGTGAGCGTGCTGCCGCGCGCCAACAAGGCGGGCGCCAGGGACCCGAACCTCTATCGGCTGTCCTTGCGCATGAACGCCGGCGGCTTTCAGACCGTGGACATCGACAACGGCACCTTCATGACCGGCGAGGCGGTCGACCTTACGAACGACGGGCGCGTCGTGCGCGTGAGCGGCACCACTCTCAACGACCTGGTGCGGCAATAGGCAGCCGCGCGGCGCTCGCCGGGGCCGCGCTCGCTCTCGTCGCACGCACGGCATGGTGCACGCTGCCGGACGAGATCCAGGTCTACACCGACGACCTCGAGCGTCCCGGCGAGCGCGGCATCGAGCTCCACGTCAACACCACGCCGAGCGGCCGTGCCACGCCCGACTATCCAGGCGAGGTGGTGCCTCATCATGGGCTGCGCATCACGCCGGAGATCTCATGGGGCCTCGCACGTAACTGGGACGCGGGGCTTTACCTGCCGTTCGTGCGCAGCGCCGAGGGCGCCGATTTCTTCGCCGGCCCGCGCTTTCGCCTCAAGTGGCTGCCGCTCAAGCCGGTGGAAGGCACAAGCGGCGCGTTCGCCGGCGTGAACGCGGAGCTGTCCTTCGTCCAGCAGCGCTTCGAGCAGGGCCGGCCCACGACCGAGATCCGCCCGATCGTCGGCTATCGCGGCGAGGCCTGGCTCTTCTCCTTCAACCCGATCATCACCGCCGATCTCGCCGGCGAGGACAAGGGCGTGCTGATGTTCGCGCCGGCGGCGAAGATTTCGCGCGCCTTCTCTCGCGGCACGGCGCTCGGCGCCGAGTACTACGCGGAGCTCGGCCGGCTCTCGCATTTCGCGCCGCGCGCCGAGCAGTCGCACATCCTCTACGCCGTCATCGACACCGAGCGCGTCAACTTCGGCATCGGCCGCGGGCTCACCGACGCGTCGGACCGCTGGACCATCAAGGCGATCTTCTCCTTCTAGAAATCGGGGTCAGAGCCCTATTTAAAATAGGGCTCTGACCCCGATTGCGGCGCTGGGGGCTAGGGGCTGGGGACCGGCGGGCGGGGAGGACGCCCGCCCGGTCGAGGTGGGGAGGAACCAGGCAAAGCCCCAGCCACCAGCCCGCAGCGCCGCTACGGTTTTACGCTGCGAAAAAGCGCACGACCATGAAGGACACGCCGCCCACGACCGCGCCGGTGGCAACCGCCGCAGCGAGCGTGAAGGCGAGGTCCTTCAGGAATTGTTTCGCGGTGAGGTGCATGGCCGCCATTGCAGCAGCCGCTGGCGGCGGCGCGAGGCGCGGATGCTGGCGCGGCGCGGATCAATAGTGGCAAAGCGCGGGCGGCCGGACGCTTTGCCGGGCGCAAGCGCCGCATTGTTCGTATATTGGCGCCCATGGCCCGCACCGTGGCGATCGTGGAAGACGACGCGGCGATCCGCGCGAACTACGCCGACATCCTGAAGAAGCACGGCTACCAGGTAAGCGCGTACGGCGATCGCAAGGCCGCGACGGCGGGCTTTCGCACGCGGCTGCCCGACCTCGCGCTCCTCGACATCGCCCTTGGCGAGGAGCCCGATGGCGGCTTCACGCTCTGCCGCGAGCTGCGCGCGATGTCGGCGGCGCTGCCGATCATCTTCCTCACCGCGCGCGACAGCGACTTCGACCTGGTTTCCGGTCTGCGGATGGGCGCGGACGACTACCTCACCAAGGACGCCAGCATGCCGCAGCTCCTCGCGCGCGTAGCCGCGCTCTTCCGGCGCGCGGACCTCTTGCGCGAGCCGCCCGCGGCGGAGGAAGTGCTCGAGCGCGGGCTGCTCAGGCTCGACATGAAGCGCTTCCACGCGAGCTGGCGCGGCGCCGCGGTCGATCTCACGCTCACCGAGTTCTGGCTCGTGCACTCGCTCGCGCGCTATCCCGGGCACGTCAAGGACCGCGACAGCCTGATGCGCGACGCCCACATCGTGGTCGACGACTCGACCATCACCTCGCACGTGAAGCGCATCCGGCGCAAATTCCAGGCGGTGGACGGCGCTTTCAGCGCCATCGATTCGGTCTACGGCCTGGGCTATCGGTGGAACGCGTGAGGCCGCGTTGAAAAGCAGCTGGAACGGCTGACCATGCGTCTCACGCTGCGGGCGCAGGTGGTGCTCGTGGCGCTCGTCCTCGCCGTGATCCCGCTGGTGGGCTACGTGCACGTGAAGCAGATCGAGCGCCTCCTGCGCGAAGGCCAGGAGCAGGCGCTGCTCGCCACCGCGCGCGCGATCGCCACCGCGCTGCACGATCGCCCGCAACTCCTCGAGCTGCGCGCGGGCGAGCCCGCCTCCGGCGAAATGGCGCTCATCCTGCGGAGCCTCGCGCGCGCCGACTCGCGCATCTGGATCGTCGATCGCGACCAGCGGCTCCTCGCCCTCGCCGGCGATCTCAAGAAGCGCGGCGGCGCCGATGAACCGCCCGATCTGCTCACGCGCTTCGTACATCCGGTCGCCGCGCTGGTGCTCGACCGGCCGAGCGAGGACTTCGACGACTCGCTGCCCGAATCGGAGATCGCAGCCGGGCCGGTGGCGGCGAGCGCGCTCGCCGGCGTGCCGGCGCGGCGCTGGCACCAGTCGCCCGACTCGCGCGCGGTGATCCTCTCCGCTTCTCACCCGGTGTGGGCGGGCGACGAGGTGGTCGCCGCGGTGGTGGCCGAGGAGACGACCAATGCGACGCGCTCGGCCTACAACCGCGCGATGGAGCAGGTCATCGGGCTCACGCTGATCGCCTTCCTGGCCGGAGCGCTCGCCCTCCTCGCCTTTGCATCGCGCATCTCGTCGCGGCTCGTGCGGCTTCGCGACGAGGCGGAAGCGGCGATCGATTCGCAGGGCCGGGTGAAGAACCTGCTCGCGGGCTCGAGCTCGCGCGACGAGATCGGCGATCTCTCGCGCAGCTTCTCGACGGTTCTCGGCCGCCTGGGCGAGTACAACCGCTATTTGGAAGCGATGGCCGGGCGGCTCTCGCACGAGCTGCGCACGCCAATCGCGGTGGTGCGCTCATCGCTGGAGAACTTGCGCCTGGAGCTTTTGCCCGCCGAAGCCGGCGTTTATCTCGCGCGCGCCAACGATGGCCTCAAGCGCCTCGATACGATCCTCACGCGCATGAGCGAGGCGACGCGGCTCGAGAGCCTGGTGCGCGAGCATCCGCGCGAGCGCTTCGACGCGCGCGAGGTGGTGCGCGGCGCGGCGCTTGCCCACCCGGGTAAAACGTTTGAAATCGAGGTGCCCGCCGCGCCGGTGTTGCTGCGCGGCGCGCCCGAGCTCTACGCGCAGATGCTCGACAAGCTCGTCGCCAATGCGGTGGACTTCACCATCGGTGATGAACCCATCCGCATCCGCCTCGAGCCGCGCGGCGGCGCGGCCGTGCTCACGGTTTCCAACCGCGGCACGCGCCTGCCGCAGGCAATGGCAGGGAAGCTCTTCGAGTCGATGGTCTCCGTGCGCGGCGGCAAGGCCGGCGCCGAACCGCATCTCGGCCTCGGGCTCTACATCGTGCGGCTCATCGCCGAGTTCCACGGCGGCACGGCGCACGCGCTCGACCGCGAGGACGGCTCGGGCGTGGTGATGAAGGTCACGACGCCTCTCGATTCGGGGACGGGTCCGTAATTATGTTGAAAGCTTTCTTCGCCGCCGCGCTGTTCATCGCCACGCAAACGCATGCGCAATATCCGGACAAGCCGATCCGACTCGTCGTCGGCTTCAGCGCGGGCGGGCCGACCGATCTCCCGGCGCGTTACATCGCCGAGCGGCTCGGCGCCGCGCTCGGCCAGCGCGTCATCGTCGAGAACCGCACGGGCGCCGGCGGCCAGATCGCGACGCAGGACGTGCTCGGCAAACCGCGCGACGGCCACAACCTGCTGCTCTGCACGCATTTCGAGGGCATCAATCTCGCGATCTACAAGAACGCGGCGTACACGCTCGCGGATATCGCGCCCATCACGCAGGTCTCGCGCTACTACTACGCCGCCGCCGTCGCCAACACGGTGCCGGTGGCGAGCTGGGAGGAATTCCTCGCCTATGCGAAGGCGAATCCCGGAAAGCTCAACTACGGCATGACCGGGCGCGGCTCGGCGCAGGAAATCCTCGCGCTCGAGCTCGGCAAGCTCACCGGCATCCAGATGACCGGCATTGCCTACAAGGGCGGTGCCGACGTGATGAACGATCTCATCCCCGGGCGCCTGCACTTCTACGTCTCGCCGACGCTCGGCGTGCTGCCGCACTACAAGGCGGGGCGGCTGCGTCTCGTCGCCGTCACCAGCTCCGAGCGGCTGGCGGCGGCACCGGACATCCCGACCCTGCTGGAGAAGGGACTGCCATTCGTGCGCTACGGCTGGCTCGGCGTGTGCGCCGGCGCAGGCACGCCGCCGGCGGCGATCGCGCTACTCAATCGCGACATCGGCGCGATCGTGCGCTCCCCCGAGTATCGCGAGCTGATCGAGAAGGCGGGCTCCGTCGCGCTAGCTTCCACGCCCGAGGAGCTTGGGCACATCCTGCGCGAGACCTACGAGCAGACCGCGCGCGTCGCGCGCGAATTCGATCTCCGGCCCTGAATTCCGATCCAGGGTCGCAATTAATTACGACCCTGGATCGGAATTACGGTTCTTGGGAATCGAGCAGGATGAAGGCGATGCGGCAGGGCTCGCGCCCGCGGTTCACACACGCGTGGTTGGTCGCCTGCTGCACGACGACGTCGCCCGCCTTGAGATGCACCTCGCCCTCGTCGAGCAGCATGTCGATCTCGCCCGACATGATGATCGCGTAATCGAGCGTACGCGT
>VBCM01000123.1 GCA_005883675.1 Betaproteobacteria bacterium | reverse complement strand
GACCAGATCGAGAAGCTCGCCGAGCGCGATCTCGCCACTTACGGCTTCCTCGGCTACCCGCTCCTGCAATCGGCGGACATCCTGATTTATCGCGCGAAGTACGTGCCGGTGGGCGAGGACCAAGTGCCGCATGTCGAGTTCACGCGCGAGCTCGCGCGCCGCTTCAACCACCTGTATGGCCGGGAGCCCGGCTACGAGGACAAGGCAAAGGCTGCGGTGCGCAAGATGGGGACGAAGAAGGCTCGCCTGCTCAATGAGCTGCGCACCAAGTTCCTGGAGCAGGGCGACGCCGAGTCGCTCGCACGGGCGCAGGCGCTCCTCGACGAGCAGCAGAATCTCTCGCGCGGGGACCGCGAGCGGCTCTACGGTTGGCTCGAGGGCGGCGGCAAGAAGATCCTGGTGGAACCGGAAGCGCTGCTTACCGAGGCGCCGCGCATGCCCGGACTCGATGGCCAGAAGATGTCCAAGTCATATGGGAATACCATTGCGCTGCGTGAGGACCCGGAATCGGTGGCAAAGAAGATCCGCACCATGCCGACAGACCCGGCGCGCGTGAAACGCAGCGACCCGGGCACGCCCGAGAAATGTCCGGTGTGGGCGCTGCACCTGGTTTACTCCGACGCCGAGCGCAAGCAGTGGGTGCAGAAGGGCTGCACCACGGCTGGCATCGGCTGTCTCGAGTGCAAGCAGCCGGTGATCGAGGCGATCCAGGCCGAGCTCGCTCCGATCCGCGAGCGCGCGCAGGCCTATCTCGACGATCCGACGCTCGTCAAGAACATCATCGCGGATGGCTGCGAGAAGGCGCGGCGGCTCGCCGGGGAAACGATGCGCGAAGTGCGCGAAGCGATGGGGATTGCCTACGCATGATCGCGCGGCTCTACGGCGAACCGGTCATCGAGCTGCCCACAGACCTCTACATCCCGCCCGATGCGCTGGAAGTTGTGCTGGAGGCGTTCGAGGGTCCGCTGGATCTCCTTTTATACCTGATCCGCAAGGAAAATCTAAACGTCCTCGACATTGCCATGGCGCCGCTCACGCGCCAGTACCTCGAGTACGTCGAAATCATGCGCGCCAAGAACCTGGAGCTCGCCGCCGAGTACCTGGTCATGGCCGCCATGCTGATGGAGATCAAGTCGCGGCTCCTCCTGCCGCGGCCGCCTTCGGCGCAGGCGCTCGAGGAGGACCCCCGCGCCGAGCTCGTGTGGCGGCTGCTGGAGTACGAGCAGATCAAGAAGGCCGCGCATGCGCTCGACGAGCTGCCCCAAGCCGGGCGCGACGTCATCGCCATCTCGGTGTGGATCGAGCGCACGATCGCCGAGCGGCTGCCCCAAGTGCAGGCGCGCGACCTCGCAGAGGCGTGGCGCACGCTGCTCCACCGGGCGCGCATGTCGCGCCACCACCACATCTCGCGCGAGGAGCTTTCCGTGCGCGAGCACATGAGCGCCATCCTGCGCCGCCTGCGCGAGCGGCGGCTGCTTGAGTTTGCGGAGCTTTTCGACCCCGAGCGCGGCGTGGCGGTGCTGGTGGTGAGCTTCCTCGCGCTGCTCGAGCTCGCCCGCGAAATGCTGGTCGAGATCACGCAGTCCGAGTGCTTCGCGCCGATTTACGTTAAATTAGCGTATGCGCAGTCCAGCTGAAGTAAAAAGAATCCTCGAAGCTGCGCTCCTTGCCTCGCCGGAGCCTCTGGGCCTGCCTGAGCTCAAGAAGCTCTTCGACGGCGAAATCGCTACCGACACGCTGCGCAACCTGCTCGCCGAGCTGGCCGAAGAATGGAAGGGGCGGGCGGTGGAGTTGGTGCACGTGGCGAGCGGTTGGCGCTTCCAGACCGCTGCCGAGTTCCATCCGTACATTGAGCGTCTGGCGCCGGAGAAGCCACCCCGCTACTCCCGCGCGGTGATGGAGACGCTGGCCATCATCGCCTACCGGCAACCGGTGACCCGGGGCGACATCGAAGACGTTCGCGGCGTGACCGTCTCCACCCAGATCATCCAGACGCTGGAGGCGCGCGGCTGGATCGACGTCGTCGGCCACCGCGAGACGCCCGGCCGGCCGGCACTCTACGCCACGACGCGCAAGTTCCTCGACGACCTCGGCCTGCGCTCACTCGAGGAGCTGCCGCCGCTCGAGGAGATCGCGCAGACGCTCTCGCTTGAACCCGTCCCCACCGCCGAAGCGGGCACCCGGCCCGCGAACTCGGAACTCGCGGCCGAAGCCGACGCCGAGCCCCGCGCCGCCACCGGCACCGAAGGCTGAGCGCCTACAGAAGCTCCTCGCCGCTGCCGGCCTCGGCTCGCGGCGCGAAATCGAATCGTGGATCGAAGCCGGCCGCGTCACGATCGGCGGCCGCCTCGCGCAATTAGGCGAGCGCGCCCTGCCGGGCGAAGAAATCGCGGTCGATGGGCGGACGATCGCGCTCGGCCCAAAAACCGCTGGTCGCGTGCTCATCTACAACAAGCCGGAAGGCGAGCTCGTCACGCGGCACGACCCGGAGGGGCGGCCGACCGTGTTTCGCCGCCTCCCGCCGGGCCGCTGGATTGCAGTCGGCCGGCTCGACATCAATAGCGCGGGACTCCTGCTATTCACCGACGACGGCGAGCTTGCTAATCGGCTGATGCATCCGCGCTTCGGTGTCGAGCGCGAGTACGCCGTGCGGGTGCACGGCGCACTTGGACCGGCGCAACTGGGCGAGCTCAGTCGTGGCGTGGAGCTGGACGATGGACGCGCGGCCTTCGAGCGCATCGAGCCGGTGGATCCGCGCGAGCACCAGAGCGCAAACCGCTGGTACCGGGTGACCCTCAAGGAAGGCCGCAAGCGCGAGGTGAGGCGCATGTTCGAGGCGGTTGGCGCGCGCGTGAGCCGGCTGCTGCGCGTGCGCTACGGGCCGGTGGCGTTGCCGCGCGATCTTCGGCCGGGGCAGTGGCGCGAGATACCAAATCCTGTTAAACTTCAAAAGCTTTGATGGCGCTGGGAAATGATGGGCTTCGGCCCATTTTTTGTTTCAGCGCCGGCGCGGCGATTCTATGGTGGCATTGGAAGCGATGGTCGGGCCGGTGGTGGCCGGCATGGGGTACGAGCTCGTCGACCTGCAGGCGGCGAATGGAGGGCGGATGTTGCGCCTCTTCATCGACAAGCCGGGCGGCATCGACGTCGAGGACTGCGCGGCGGTAAGCCGGCAGCTCTCGCGCGTGCTGCAGGTCGAAGGCGTGCACTACGAGCGGCTCGAGGTTTCCTCCCCGGGGCTCGACCGGCCGCTGCGACAGCGCGCGGATTTCGTGCGCTTCGCGGGCCACAAGGCGGACGTGAGGATGCGCACGCCCGATGCGACCGGCCGGCGCCGGTTCGTCGGCGTGCTGCGCGGCGCCGAAGGCAGCCGCGTGAACATTGAACTGGAGGGCAGGACCGTGGAGCTCGAGCTCGGCGATGTCGAGCGCGCGCGCCTGGTCCCGGAATTGTGAGGGAACGTGGTCGCTAAGGCAGCAGTGCAGGCTGGAAATCGTGAACTGGTGATGCTCGTCGACGTGCTCGCGCGGGAGAAGAACGTTCCGCGCGACATCGTGTTCGGCGCGCTCGAGATGGCGCTCGCCTCGGCGACGAAGAAGAAGTACGCCGAGGACATCGACGTGCGCGTGCACGTCGATCGCAACACCGGCGCCTACGAGACCTTCCGGCGCTGGAAGGTGCTGCCCGACGACACGCCGGAGTGGAACACCGCGCAGATGCTCTCGGTCGAGGAAGCGCAGGACCGCGGCAAGTCCGACGCCAAGGTGGACGACGTCATCGAGCAGCCGATCGCGAACGTGGAGTTCGGCCGCATCGGCGCGCAGACCGCGAAGCAGGTGATCCTGCAGCGCATCCGCGACGCCGAGCGCGAGCAGATCCTGAACGACTTCCTCGCACGCGGCGACGAGCTCGTCACCGGCACGGTGAAGCGCATGGAGCGGGGCAGCGCGATCATCGAGTCTGGGCGGCTCGAGGCGCTGCTTCCGCGCGAGCACATGATCCCGAAAGAGAACCTGCGCGTCGGCGACCGCGTGCGCGCCTGGGTGATGAAGATCGACCGCCAGGCGCGCGGCCCGCAACTGATCCTGTCGCGCACTGCGCCCCAGTTCATCATGAAACTTTTTGAGCTGGAGGTGCCCGAGATCGAGGAGGGGCTGCTGGAAATCAAGTCCGCGGCCCGCGACCCGGGCATCCGGGCGAAGATCGGCGTGCACACCAACGACAAGCGCATCGACCCGATCGGCACCTGCGTCGGCATGCGCGGCTCGCGCGTGCAGGCCGTCACGCAGGAGCTCGCCGGCGAGCGCGTGGATATCGTGCTCTGGGCGCCCGATCCCGCGCAGTTCGTGATCGGCGCGCTCGCGCCGGCGGAGGTCTCCTCCATCGTGGTGGACGAGGAGAAGCATGCGATGGACGTCGTCGTCGACGAGGAGAACCTCGCCGTGGCGATCGGCCGCAGTGGCCAGAACGTGCGGCTTGCTTCCGAGCTCACCGGCTGGCAGATCAACCTGATGACGGAAGAGGAGTCGACCAAGAAGCAGCAGGAGGAAAGCGGCCGCATCAAGGCGCATTTCATGGAGAAGCTCGACGTCGATGAGGAGGTGGCGAACATCCTGATCGAGGAAGGTTTCTCCACGCTCGAAGAGATCGCCTACGTGCCGATCAACGAGCTGCTCGAGATCCAAACGCTCGATGAAGACACGGTGAACGAGCTGCGCAACCGGGCGCGCAACGCGCTGCTCGTCGCAGCGATCGCCAACGAAGAGAAGATGGAAGGCGTCGACCCGGAGCTGCTCAAGCTCGAGGGCATGGACACGCAGCTCGCGGCGAAGCTCGTCGAGCAGGGCGTGCGCATGCGCGACGACCTCGCCGATCTCGCGGTGGACGAGCTCTCCGAGATGACCGGCATGGATGCCGAGAGGGCGAAAAAGCTGATCATGGCCGCCCGCGCCCATTGGTTCGGCGATGAGCACAAGAAGGAGGCCGCGTAACGATGGCCCAGACGAGCGTTGCCCAGTTCGCGAGCGAGCTGAAAGTCCCGCCGTCGGTGCTGCTCGAGCAGCTGCGCGCCGCGGGCGTCGATAAGCGCGTGCCGGAGGATTCCCTTACCGACGGCGACAAGTCGCGCCTGCTGGAATACCTGCGCAAGACGCACGGCTCCGTCGAGGCGAAGAACAAGATCACGCTTACGCGCAAGCAGACGAGCGAGATCCGCAAGACCGACGCGAGCGGCAAGTACCGCACCGTGCAGGTCGAGGTGCGCAAGAAGCGCGTCTTCGTGAAGCGCGATCCGGC
>VBCM01000122.1 GCA_005883675.1 Betaproteobacteria bacterium | reverse complement strand
CGGGCTCGATCATCCAGAACTCGGCCAGGTGGCGGCTGGTGTTCGAGTTCTCCGCGCGAAACGTCGGCCCGAACGTGTAGACCTTGCTCAGCGCGAGGCAGTAGGCCTCGACGTTGAGCTGGCCGGACACGGTGAGAAAGGTCTCGCGGCCGAAGAAATCCTGCGCGAAATCGACCGCGCCGTCCTTTCTGGGGATATTCGCCAGGTCCAGCGTGGAAACGCGGAACAGCGCGCCCGCGCCTTC
Organism: Betaproteobacteria bacterium; assembly: GCA_005883675.1. Lineage (GTDB taxonomy): Bacteria > Pseudomonadota > Gammaproteobacteria > Burkholderiales > SG8-39 > SCGC-AG-212-J23. The sequence continues at coordinate 5,869 of VBCM01000122.1, read as the reverse complement.
GGCGTCCGCAGCGGTGATGATGGGCGTGTTCACCCAAAAGAAGCCTTGCTCGCTGAAGAAGCGATGGATCGCCTGCGCGAGCGTATGGCGCACGCGCGTCGTGGCGGCGATGACGTTGGTGCGCGGCCGCAGGTGCGCGACCTCACGCAGGAACTCGAGCGAATGCGGCTTCGGCTGTATCGGGTAGTGGTCCGGATCCTCGACCCAGCCGATGATGCGCACGGCGGAGGCCTGCATCTCGAACGGCTGCCCTTTCGCAGGCGAGGGCACGATGGTCCCCGTCGCCGCGATGGCGCAGCCGCTGGTGACCTTCAACACCTCGTCCGCGTAATTCGCCAGCGTGCTCGGCGCGACGACCTGGAATCGCGCCGCGTGCGCACCCAGCCCTTGACGGTAATTTGCGCTTCGCGCGGCGCGCGCCCGGCAAGGATGTCACGCACGCTGAGTTCGGTCTTTTCCATGTGCGTATTGTTACCTTTGGCAGGCGACCCGCGCTCGGCACAGTGGGCGCGCATGATTTCCGCGTACGCCGATCTGCGCCGCAGCCTGCGCATCTACTGGTACCGGACCGACAAGGGGGCGTTGGTGTTCGTCGCGTTCACCGTCGGCGTCCTGGCGAGCCTCGCGCTCGCGCTGCAGGCGGTGTTCGCCTACCAGGACGAGCGGCGCGATCGCGACCGCGTCATGCAGGAGGCGAGCCTCGCCTGCCTCGCCCGCAATATCTATTTCGAAGCCCGCGGCGAGCCTATCACCGGCCAGTTCGCGGTGGCCGAAGTCACCATGAACCGCAAAGCCTCGCGGCTTTTCCCGCGCACCATCTGCGAGGTGGTCTACCAGAAGACCTGGGATCCGATCCGCAAGCGCCAGGTCGCTGCGTTCTCGTGGACCGAGTTCGGCACGATGCCGGAGCCGCGCGGCGAGGAATGGCAGCGCGCCCAACAGGTGGCGCGGGCGGTGTACTACAACCGCTACCAGCCACAGCTCCAGGGCGCGCTCTACTTCCACGCCACCTACATCAGGCCGGAGTGGGCGAAAGAAAAGCGGCGCATCGCGCGCATCGGCCGGCACGTCTTCTACCGCTAATTCCGATCCAGGGTCGCAATTATTGTGGCGGCCCGCCACCCAACACGGCAGCCGGCCAAAAGAATTGCGACCCTGGATCGGAATTCCTACAAGGTGAATCGCAACGCGCTGACCAGCGCGCCCGGCAAGCGCGCGCTGGAAGTCTGGCGCTCGCCGTAGGTCGACGAATCGGGCAGGAGCTCCCGCTCGCGCGTGAGATCAATCAGCGTCTCGCCCAGCAGCCGATAGATCGACTCGTCGAAGCGCATCGGCGTCACCGGCGCGACGACGCGGCCGCCTTCCACCCAGAACGTCGCGAAGCGCGTCATGCCGGTGATGCGCCCGGCGGGCCGGTCGGAGAAGTTGAGATACCACAGGTTGGAGATATAGAGGCCGGTGTCCAGCGCCTGCAGCACATCGCGCTCCGCGAGGCCGCCCGCCGCCAGGTCGAGCGACTCGGGTGCCTCGCCGCCGTTCGCCGCGTTCGTGGCGAGCCCATATTCTTTCGCCGAGCGCGGCGACACCAGCGGATCAGCCAGCTTGCCCGCCGTGATGAGCGGTACGACCGCTGGTTTGACGAAGCCCTCGGCCTGAAACGCGGGCGCGACGCCGCCGGCGATGTTTTCGAGGAGCGTGATCCTCGGCGCGAGCGTGCGGCCTTCCTCCATGCGCATGAGCGGGCTCTGCTTCGTCTGGCGCGCGCGGGCGGAGAAGCCGCCCCAGCAGAGGAGGCCGGCGACTTCGGCAAGCGCGTGCGGCGCGAGATAGGCGCGGTACTCACCGGGCTCGAGCGTGCGGCGCGGCAGCGCCAGCTTTTCGAGCTGCTCGCCCGCTTGCGCCATCTTGTCGGCGAAGTCGCGCGCTTCTCAGTCGAAGCCGGCGTAGCTCGTCTTCACCGCCTGGTCGCCCTGGCGGTAGAGGCTCCAGTCGAAGTTGAAGCTGTCGACCTCGTGCCAGTTGCGCTGGCCGCGAGAATTGGCGAAGCCGCGGTAGATCGTGCCGCCGGCGTAGAAGCCGACGAGGTCGCGGCCGGCCGCCGCGCTCATCGCCTGCTCGAGCACCGCCGGCGCCGGCGCGAGCGCGCCGCGACGCTCGACTTCGCTCGATTGCGGCGTCTCGTTGAAGAGCAGCCACGGGTCCTCGGGCAGCTCGCCGAGCGCCTCGCGCAGCCGCCCGAGCGTGTGCCGCGCAAGCGCCGCATCGTCGCCGTCGCCCGCCAGCGTGACGGTGGCGGAGGCTTGGCGCCGCGCGCGCACCAGGCGCAGATTCAGGTAGCGCTGCTCGACGCTTCCCGCCTGGCGCACGCGCGCCTGGTTGAAGCGCACGAAGTCCGAGCGCTCGGCCGAAAGATTGCAGAGCAGCGTCTCTGTCGGCGCTAGCTCGCGCTCAAGCCGCGCCGCGAGCTCGTAGAACTGCGACTTCATCGCGCCCCCGCGGCGACTCGTTGTAGCGCGGGAGCGCGCCCCAGCGCCCGAAGTGCTCGCGCAACTGCTCGGCGGCGCGGGTCTTCGGGGCGTTGGTCACTTCGTAGGTGAAATGCGTGGCGCACAGGTCCTCGGCCATCGCCATGGTGAGCGCATGGTGCAGCTCCGCGCGCAGGTTCGAGCGCGGCGCGGTGCGGCCGACATAGACCAGGCGCCGGTTGTCCCACAGGCAAAAAATGCCAGGGGCCTCCGGTACGTTCTGCACGTCTTGCTCCGCGAAATGCAGGCGCATTGCTCCGTTCTCCAGGGGATAGAGCGCACCGAGCAGGCGCCGTGCCCATCATTCCGCACCCCCGAAGACATCGACGCCGGTGAAGACGCACGCCGGCGTCGCGTGTCCGCAATGGATCACCTGGTTCGGCTCTCCCTTGCCGCAGTACTGCGTGCCATGCACTTCGAATGTGCTGGCATCGCCGACCGCGCGGAGGCTGCGCCAGAAGGTCGCCGAGACGCCGCGGTAGTTCGCGTTCTTGACCACGCGCGCGCGCCGGCCTTCCTCGATGAGCTCGCCCCACTCGCAGCCGAACTGGAATTTGTTGCGCGAATCGTCGATCGACCAGGAGACGTTGGTGCGCATCAGCACGCCGCGCCGGATCGAGCCGATCATCGCCTCGAGCGTGCTCGTCCCCGGCTCGATGTTGATGTTCGCCATGCGATCGATCGGCGGCCGGTTCCACGCGCAGGCGCGCGAGTTGGCGGTGCCGGTGAGTCCCGCGCGCGCTTGCGAGAGCCGCCCGCCGAGTGGCGCTACCAGGGTGCCGTTCTTGATGAGGAAAACTTTGCTCGCCGGCGTGCCCTCGTCGTCGTAGGCGAACGACGCCAGCTCTTCGCGCCGCGTGGGATCGTACGTCACGTTGAGCAATTCAGACCCATAGCGATAGGCTCCAAACATATCCGGCGTGACGAAGCTCGTCCCCGCGTAGTTGCGCTCGTCGCCCAAGATGCGATCGAGCTCCAGCGGATGTCCGATCGACTCGTGCACTTGCAGCATCATCTGGTCGGGCAAGAGCAAGAGATCCATCTTCCCCGAGGGGCAGTTCGGCGCCGCGAGGAGCTGCAGCGCCTCTTCCGCGAGGCGTGCGCCGCTGCCGACGAAGCCCGCGCGCTCGACCTGCTCGTAGCCGCCCTGCTGCGCGTGATCGAGGCTGCGCGTCTGCGTGTCGCTCGCCTGGTTCGCCGTCACGCGCATGTGCGGCACGACGAAGTGAAAGTGCTGCCGCAGCTCGCCGCCGGTGTTGGTGAGATAGACGCGCTCCTCGTCGACGAGCTCGATCATCGCCTGGCGCTCGACGATGCGGCTGTCGAGCTTCGCGCGCTTGCATTCCGCAGCGAGCAAGTCATGCAGGGCGCCGCGGCCCGGCGCCTTTTCGCGCGCCGGGCCCTCGTACTCCCCGCGCGGCGCGCCCATGCGCGCGGGCTCGTAGCGCACCACGCTCTTGCCCTTCGTCGCCTCCGCCCAGCGCGTCGCGCGGTCGAGCGCCTGCTGCAGTCCCGACGCGGAGAGGTCGCTCGTGGCGCAATAGCCATAGCCCCCTTCGGTGACGGCCGTGAGCATGGCGCCGCGGTCGATCGAGAGCCGTGGCGGCTCGAGCGTGTCCTGGCGCATGGCGAGAACTTCGCGCGTCTCGTGATGCAGACGCAGCGACCAGAACGGCACGGCCGAGCGCAGCCCGTGAAAGCTACGAGAGATATCCGGTGGCATGGCGCGCGATTATCGCAGTAAGATGGCGCGCGTGAGGCTCTTCGCGGCCCTGCTCTTCGTCATTCCGCTCGCCGCTTCCGCGACCATCTACCAGTGGACCGACGAGCAGGAACACGTCGTGTTCGGCAACCAAGTCCCCGAGACTGGCGCGCGCAACGTGCACGCGGTGATGAAGGAAGATCCCGCGGCACCGGTCAAGAACAATCGCGAGCTCGAAGAGCGCATTGCGCGGCTAGAGCGCCAGGTGCAGGCGGCGCAGGTCGCGTCCGCTCCGGCGCCTTATCCGATCGCTCCGACGTCCTATCCCGCCGCGCCGCCGCCGATGCCGGCTGGCTACTACGGCGCTCCGTACTACCCGGGCATGTACCCGCCGCCGCCCTATTACCCGTACGGCTACGCCTATCCTTTCGCCGTGGTCACGGTCGCGCGGCCGGTGCGCTTCTCATCGCGGCCATTCATTTCGTTCCACCACGCCGCGATCCACCGGCGCTAGTCGCCGCGAATTCCCACGGCGGCACCGCTTTTTCGTCGGCCCATAGGCCAATGCGGCGCAGGCGCGCATACGTCTCGAGCTCGTAGAACGCGGAAGTGGGCTTCGTCGACTGCGGCGACGCCCAGGCCATGCCGCGCCTGAGCTGTTCGGCGTTCGCGTCTTTCCCATCGCAGCTGACATAGCCGATGTACCGCCGCCGTCGGTCGCGCTCGGACCACTCGACCGTCGCGCTTTTGCGGTGGCATAGCGCTGCGAGCGAGCGCCTCGCTTCAAGCCAGAACGGCTGGTTTCTCTCCGGTGCATCGATCCCGGCAAGCCGCACGGTATGGCGCTTCTTCGCCGCATCGGCGATCACCAGCGTGTCGCCATCGAGCACCTTCACCACCGTCCCGGAGAGCGTATCGGCGAGCGCCGCTTGCGACGCAAATAAGGAGAGCAACGCGAGCCAACGCATAAGGGAAGTCTACGTCTTCAGGCGGTAGCCGGTCTTGAAGATCCACCAGATCGCGGCCAAGCAAGCGAGCAGGAACAGCGCGGTCATGGCGAGACTCACGCCGACATGCACATCTGCGATCTCGAAGAAGCTCCAGCGAAAGCCGCTTACGAGGTAGACCACCGGATTGAAGAGTGTCACGGTCTGCCAGGCGCGCGGCAGCACGTCGATCGAATAGAACGTGCCGCCGAGGAAGGTGAGCGGCGTGATGATGAGCATCGGCACGAATTGCAGCTGCTCGAAGCCGCCCGCCCAGACGCCGATGATGAAGCCGAGCAGGCTGAAGGTCAGCGCGGTGAGCACGAGGAACGCGACCATCCACAGCGGGTGATCGATGCGCAGCGGGACGAAGAAGAACGCGGTGACAAGAATCACCAAGCCGAGGATCACCGACTTCGTCGCCGCGGCGCCGACGAAGCCGATCACGATCTCCAAAGCCGAAATCGGCGCCGACAGGAGCTCGTAGATCGTGCCGATGAACTTTGGAAAGTAAATGCCGAAAGCGGCGTTGGTCACGCTTTGCGTGAGCAGCGTCAGCATGATCAGTCCCGGGACGATAAACGCGCCGTACTGGACGCCCTCGACCTGTGCGATGCGCGTGCCCATCGCCGCGCCGAAGACGACGAAGTAGAGCG
>VBCM01000121.1 GCA_005883675.1 Betaproteobacteria bacterium | reverse complement strand
CATCCGCGGCATTCTCAAGACCGTCGCGGTCAAGGCGCCGGGCTTCGGCGATCGCCGCAAGGCCATGCTGGACGATATCGCGGTGCTCACCGGCGCCACGGTGGTCTCGGAGGAGCTCGGCCTCCTGCTCGAAAAAGTGACGCTGAACGACCTCGGCCGCGTCAAGAAGGTCGAGGCCACCAAGGAGAACAGCACCCTCATCGACGGCGCCGGCGACAAGAAAGCGATCGAGGCGCGGGTCAAGCAGATCCGCACGCAGATCGAGGAGGCGACCAGCGACTACGACAAGGAAAAGCTGCAGGAGCGCCTGGCGAAGCTCGCCGGCGGCGTGGCGCTGATCAAGGTGGGCGCAGCGACCGAAGTCGAGATGAAGGAGAAGAAGGCCCGCGTCGAGGACGCACTGCATGCGACCCGCGCGGCGGTGGAGGAAGGCGTGGTCGCGGGCGGCGGTGTCGCTTACCTGCGCGCGCGCTCGAGGCTCAAGGACGTCAAAGGCGCGAACCACGACCAGGACGCGGGCATCAGCATCGTGCTAAGGGCGTTGGAAGAGCCGCTGCGCCAGATCGTGGCCAACAGCGGTGCCGAGCCTTCGGTGGTGCTCAACAAGGTTGTGGAAGGGAAGGACAGCTTCGGCTACAACGCGCAGACCGCGGAATTCGGCGATCTGGTGCAGATGGGGGTCATCGACCCCACCAAGGTGGTGCGCTTCGCCCTTCAGAACGCCGCTTCGGTTGCGGGCCTGGTGCTAACCACCGCCGCGATGGTCGCGGAGCGCAGCGACGAGGACAAAGGCAGCGCCCACGAGGGCGGCATGCCGGGCATGGGCGGGATGGGCATGTAAGCTCGCCGCGCCGGCCGTTGAAGATAAAAATCGGGGCCAGACCCCGATTTTTTTGTTAACGGCTTAGTCGTTCTGGACGTTGCGAAAGGCGAAGCCGAACGTGGCCACGCATGCCACAACCTTCGCCACGAAAACGATCTTTTGAACGCAGGGCATGTCCGCGAATTTCCGGCCGCGTGCGGTGTCTGCTTTGGATCGCAGGCGGACATCCGTGCACAGCCACCAACAAAAACCCCGCCGAAGCGGGGTCTGTGTATTTCCGACTCAACTGCTGTGGCGGAATATTCGAACTTCTCAGACAGCTCAATGCACCGCGAGCCTTTTCGATGCCGCTCCGGTTTTCTTCGGCAACGTAAGCTCCAGCACGCCGTCGTTGTACTTGGCTTGCGCGGTCGCTTGGTCGACCTCGTGTCCGAGCGTGAACGCGCGCTGAATCTTGCCGTAATAGCGCTCGGCGCGAAGGACGGTGTCGCCGTCCTTGACGATTTTTTCGTGCTTGACCTCTGCGGATACTGCCACTTCGTTGCCGTTGATGATGATGCTGATCTCTTCCTTCTTGACGCCGGGCAATTCGGCCAGGATCTGATACTCCCTGTCGTTCTCGCTCACGTCCATGGGGAACCGCGTCGGCTCGGCAGCTTGCCGCTCGGCGTTTTGCTGCCACACGGGAATGCCGCGGAAGAGGTTCTCGAATGCGTTGTCGAGCGTATTGAAGCGTGTGATGTTTAGCATTTTGTTCTCCTAAGAAAATTCAAACCACTCGGCGGCGAATGCAGGAAGGGCGGATTTGCCCGCCCTTCCGCCGAGCAAATAACTACTGCTTTAGGCTCATGCAGCAGCGCCGATCTTGTGGAAAGTGGAGTTGGAAACCTCATAGGTGTCAACCCGCGGAGTTCCGACAACCAGGGTCTCCAGGATCTTGGTCACTTCTGCGTAAGGCCCGCGGCTATAGGCGTCGGCGCTTTCCTTGTTGTCCCATAAACTCACGCCGAAAGCTTCGGTTCCGGTCGGGGCAACGAACGTGATTTCATCCTGAAACCCCTTTTGTTTTCGAAGCACGGGGATGATTTGCTTTTCCAGCTGCCGGGCAAACTCCGCGGCGCTGTTGGGTTTCAGTTGCAGGGATACGCGGCGTGCATACATGTCCTTCTCCTTGGTTGTGATGGCCAAGGGGGCATTTCAGATGACCGTTAACCTAAGTCTAAGTGACCAGAAGACTCCCCCGGTCCGTTGCAAGGATGAGTCACTGAACCAAGTTTGTCAAGTGGTCGTTTATAATGTTGGCGATAATTAACCAATTCGAGTTAATTAAAGGAGGTTACCCCGTGGATGTGTGCCTAGTTATCCGGGAACGGCTGGCACGACTGGGGCTGGAGCAGAAGGATCTGGCGGCCGCCGCCGAAGTCACCGAGTCCTACATCTCCCAGCTGCTGACCCGGAAGAAATTGCCCCCCGCGCCCGATCGAACGGACATCTACGAGAAGATGGGCGAGTTTCTGAAGCTGTCGAGCGGCAAGCTTGCGAAACTGGCTGAACTACAGCGCAGGGCAGAGTTGAAGAAAGGTTTCGAGGACCCGCCGACACCTTTGCTCGAGGAAGTTCGAGAGTTGGTTCTCCGCAAGTGCACACCGGAAAAGCAACGAGAGATACGGGCGATCTTCGAAAGGCAGCCCTTTGGCGAACTCGAGCGCCTCGTCACACAAAAGCTCCTGGACGTGCTTAAGCGGATCGCCCGAGAGGAATTGAAAAACGAAAAGTGGCTTGGCTCGGTGGCTCGAGTCAGTGGACGAAGCTATAAGCAGATGCGAGTCATGATCCTCGAGTTTCTGGACACAGACGTCTTCCATGTGTCATTAGAGAACTGCGTTTCCTTCCTGGATCCGCTTATCGACTCGTGGGATATCGACCTCGCGACGTTTAGCATGAATGTTGTGCTTAACCGAAGATTCGCCCCCGGGCATTCGAAGCGATTGGATTTCGTGGAGTCCGACCGACCTTTCGGGGACGAGCCCGGGCTCAACGCATTCCTTAAGGATGCTTCTCTTTGCGGCAATCTGAGTAAGGACGAAATCGAATTTTTACAACGGTTGAGCTTCAAGGGAAAGCGGCCAACGCCGCTCTACTATTACCGGGAACTGCAGAATCTTAGAGATCCACTGCATTTTTCTGCGTCGACCCCTGGTCGCAAAGCGATTCGATAGTGGTCGTGAGTCGTTTATAGCGCCGGGCCAAGAAAGCGACCGTGTCACGATCATCATCACGGGTCGGCGGGAACTGCAATGGCAACTGTGACACGCGCGAAATCCTAGCTGACCGAGATTGACAATGCATTCTGCAGCTCGCCTATGGGTGTCGTAGATCAACGACAACCGGATCACGTTTCTTCGACAGGATCGTTCAACCTTTTCTTGGTACTGTTCAACGCCGAAAAACAGGGGACGTGGTTGGATCAAGAAAACGTTTTGAAGAAGCTCGCGCAAATCGAGGAGCAAGCGCAGTCCACGCTGGCGGAATTTCCCAGCCTCGCAAAGCAGCGGTTGCGGATGATCATCGCGCTGGCCCGTTATCTACGGGCGGAAATCCCGATTTCCGGCTGTGAGGCGCCGGGCAAGCGCCCCGCGCAACCCGGCGACGACGACGATACGGTGCCCTCGCGCTCATGAGCATGGTACCGACGCGGATGCGGGAGCTTGATCTCGTGCTCGAAGAGAATCCGACGTTATCCCCATCGTGTTCCTGACCACTGACGACGACGTGGAGGAGCACGCGCGAAAGCTCGGTGCTCAGGCGCATCTCAAGAAGCCGGTAACGGCTACGCGACTACTGGAAACGGTAGGACTGTTGGCGTCCGCGCAGACGTAGCGCCTCTCGAAAAAACAGAAAAGAGTTTCACGCCCGGCTACGTGGCGCGCGTTGTTGTGGCCATGAGCATCAATGAATACCTCGACGCCGCGAAATCCGCGCTCGAGTGCCGAACGGACGCCGAGCTTGCGCAGTGCCTCGGCGTAGTGCCTAGCCGTATCAGCCACGGCGTAGAAGGAAGCTTGCGAAGCGGAGCGCCGGTCGACGGCTCAAGCCGTGAGCACTGCGGGCAAACTAATTTCTTTTGGGCCCTTTGGCCCACTCTTGCAGGATTTCAGACAGCTTCAGCAGCCCACTGTCCGATATCGTTCCCACGCCGCGCATCCAATCGTCAACGAGCGATTGCGGGACGTTAAGCCGCGTGGCGAGCTCTTGGTGCCCTAGCAGCTTGGCGGCATCTTGCAGCAAGCGCAGGCGCTGGTCGGTGGATCGGGGCACGTGCGCCACTCTACAACTTAAGAGATGCCGCGGTCGTCCGAAAAATCAACCCGCTCGGCAAAATTCGTTTGCAGGCCGATGCTCGTCGAGGTGCGAGCCGGTTAAAACGTGTAAGCCGCCGCCAGTTCGCAATAGCCGGCGGCCCAGTGGCATCGGTAGTGTCGCGGCATGTATAAGAAATCCATAGCGGTGGCCGACCTGCAGTTCGGCATGTACATCGCCGAGCTCGACCGACCGTGGACCGAAACGCCGTTCGTGTTTCAGGGATTCTTCCTGCAGAGCGAGCGGCAGCTCCAGGCGCTGCGCGAGTTCTGCCGGCAGGTGTTCGTCGACGTCGGGAGGAGCGACGTGCGCTCGATCATCGCCCCGGCGGCGACGCCCTCGGCCACTCCCGCCTTCGCCATCCACGGCAATGCCGGCTACACGCCGCAGACCGAGCTCGCGCACGAGATCGAAGCGGCGGGCGCGCTCTACTCGCAAACCTGCAAGGCGCTCGAGGAGCTGGTGCAGCCGCTCGAGAAAGGCGGCGCCGCGAGCCTCGATGGCCGCGAGGTGCAGCGGCTCGTCAACGCGCTTGCCGACAGCGTGATCCGCAACCCGGACGCGCTGCTCTTGCTCTCGAAGCTGCGCGAGGCGGGGGCGCCTGCGCATGCTCGCGCGCTCCAGGTTTGCGTGTACATGATGGTGTTCGGCCGCTTCCTGCAGCGCGAGCCCGACGATATCCGGCTGCTCGGCTTGCTCGGCCTCCTGCAGGACGTCGGTAAAGCACGCTTGCCCGCGCCGCTGCTGCAAAAGCACGGCAAGCTAACGGCGGAGGAGAGCGAGACGCTGAAGCGGCACGTCGAGCTCTCCGCGCACATCCTCGACATCACCGCCGGCCTGCCGGCGAAACTCGGGAAACTGGCACTGCTTCACCACGAGCGCCAGGACGGCAGCGGCTATCCGCGGGGGCTGCGCGGCTATCAGATCGGCCTGCACGGCTCGAGCGCCGCGATCTGCGATGCCTACGACGCGCTGCTCGCGCCGCCGCCATATGGCGAGATTCCACGGTCCGCTCCTCGAGCAGTTCATCCGCTGCATGGGCGCTTTTCCCGTGGGCAGCGCGGTGGAGCTCACTTCGGGTGACTACGGCGTGGTCGTTGGCGAGCACGTCTCGCAGCGCCTGAAGCCCAAGATGCGGGTGCTTCTCGACCGAGCCGGCAAGCTCGCACGCTCGCGCCAGGTCATCGACCTTGCCGTCGAGCCGCAGATCCGCATCCGCCGCGCACTCGAGCAGGGCCAGCTCGCTTTCGATCCGCGGCGGCTCTTCTAGCCTCAAAACCAAATCGGGGTCAGAGCCCTATTTTTAATTGGGCTCTGACCCCGATTTCCGGTGTTGACCCGTCCAGCAGGATGGCTTCATGCGCGTCTGACGCCGGTAAAAAAAGGCGGCAACCGGACCGCCTCCCTAATCTCGCACCGCTAGCCCGCGATGCGCCGGATCGATCGAGTTGCCGCGAAGACCGCTGTGTGCCCGCCACCTAATCTGCAGGAAATTTTAGGAAGCGCGCAATAATCGGGCTGTTGCGCATCCGCGCA
>VBCM01000120.1 GCA_005883675.1 Betaproteobacteria bacterium | reverse complement strand
CGCACCGCCCAGCGTGCCGAGGGTGCTGCCGCCGGTCACGGCAGAGCCGACCGCGCCGCCCGCCGCCGCGCCGCCGACCGTGCCGACGGTCTCACCGCGGCCCATGCCTGAGCACGCAGAGAGACCGAGCATGCCAGCAACCGCACAAAGCGCAATCAAAGACTTCAACATGTGCACCTCCGTGTAAAAGGGTTGACAGGGCTCGCGGCTCAACTGCAGCCGCGCAGCAGGAAGATGACGAACAGCACCGGGATCGGCACTCCGAGCAGCCAGAGCAGGATGTACCCGAGCTTGCCTTCCTGACCGCGCCGCCACTGCTGCCATTGGTCCATGCGAGCCTCCATAGGCGTGATGTGACAAAGGCAGCAATCGCCGTGCCTTTATTGCTCACAGCCCCCTGTGGGGATTTCCACTACAGCGGCATTTCCACTAGAGTGTCTTCTAAGAACAACGAAGGGGATCTCATGACCTGGTGGAGCTTCGTCGAACGCATCGTCGTCCCGACCGTGCTGCTGTGCCTCCTCGCGGGCAGCTTGGCCGGCATCGTCTTCGGCTTCGCGCTTGCCCTGCGCAGCGGACCGACCCTGCAGTTCATCGCGCGCATGAACCGCTGGGTCTCGACCGAAGCGGCACTGAGGCCATTGGAAGTGCCCCGCCAGTTCGACCCGGCCCCCGATAGCCCCTATCGGCGGCTGCTGGGAGGGTTGTTTGTCGGCGGCGGCGCGCTGACCATCTACTTTCTGCTTACCCGGCTGCAGATCGCGCGCCTCGTCGACGCGAAGCGCGCGCTCGGCCTCGCGATCGTGCTGGACGCGACCATGGCGATCTTCATCGTCGGCGGCGCATTCGCTCTTCTCGTCGGCGCGCTGATGCTGTTCTGGCCACAGCGGCTCACGTCGCTCGAAGAGCGGCTGAACCGCTGGTACTCGAGCCGGCGCCTGGTGGCGGCGCAGGAGCGCATGCTCACGCCGCTCGAGCCGCACGTCGAGGCCCATCCGCGCGCGGCGGGCTGGATCATCGCCATCGCCTCGCTCGCGATCGCGCTCGCCATGGCGTGGTTGCTCGTCACGCGCGTGGTGCACTAGGCGAAAAAAGGGCGCCCGCAGGCGCCCCGGGGTTCGATTTGGAGCTTACTAGTGCGCCACGAGCAAATTGCCGATCAGCGCTTTGCCGTTTTCGATCGCGATGATGGCGTGCCCCGCTCGCGTCGGATGGATGCCGTCCCAGAAGAAATAGCGGTCGGGAGTGGCGCAGCGGGACGGCAGTGGCGTAAACGGCGCGATGCAGGCATCGGTCGCGTTCCGTAGTGCGTATCTGAGTGGATGGCCCGCGATTGTTTGAAGCGTAGTAAACGCATCGAACCGAGCGATGTCGATGCCGGGCAGCGCAGCCGACAGCCCATCCAGAATCTGTGTCAGCGCGGCGTTGTAGCCTGCCGCCGCAGCTGTAGCGTTGCCGGTCACGTAGTGAGGTGGCGTGCCGTACGTCGCCTGATAGAACTGGTCAATGCGCACTATGGCCGGTGCGAGACCGAGATCGGGGACGTTCCAGATCAAGAACTTCCTTGCGCCGTAGTAATGCAGCGTACCGATCGCTTGCGCGACGGCGGCGAGCGCCTGCGGGATCACCACAGTCGGGTCGCCCCCTAGCGCATCACGCACGTCGTTGCCACCCATCTCTATGACGTAGAGCGCGCGCGGCGACGCCTGCCCGCGAGCGTCGCGCAGGAAGTTGTTGACCTGCTGCGAGAGTGAAACCTCGCCCGCCACGCCGTCGCGCGCCCTCGCACCGCCCACCGCGTAATTGGATGATCCGTCGATCGATTGCACGTACGCCGGCTTCACGCTCCACGCAAGGCCGAGTGGCCTGGCAAGTTGCTCTACCCACGTCGGGCCGTTGCTGAAGCGGTTACCGCCGATCGCGTAGGGATCGTTCGGAATGAGGGTCAACGCCGAAGGCGGGAAGCCATCGGTCGTGCTCATGCCGTAGGTCGGTGCTGAAACGCTGATCCCGGTCAGCGCGAAAGCATTGCCGGGATCCGACAGGCTCGTGCCGAAGACGACGATCTGGTCGAACGGACGAAAGCCGCTTTCTCGCTCGTCCGCGCCGGCCCATGCGGGCACGAGAAGCACGAGCGCGCACAAGACCGCCAGCAGGCGGCTCATCAGCGAACTGCTCTTCATTTGCAGCGGAAGCATTGTTCTCTCCTCCCTGAAAAGAACTGCTCATTGAAGTGTGACGCGCTGCGCTCGCGTGCGCTATCCCATGCACATGCGGTGCAACGTGCCCACGGCGTTGTCCCCTCCCCCGAGAGGAGGAAATCAGGCTATTGCCGCATCAGCGCCGTGTCAACACAAAAAAAAGGCGCCCAAAGGCGCCTTTTCAATCTGCACAGCGAAGCCTAGCTGCCGCCGCCGGCGGCGGCGGCCGTGGTGGTCACCGTTTCGGCAGGCGAGGCCTCCGGCGCGGCTGCCGGCACTTCGGCGAGCACCGGCTCCGCGGCCTGCGCCTTGCGGATGTTGTGATACGCGAGGCCGGTTCCCGCCGGGATCAGGCGGCCGACGATCACGTTCTCCTTGAGGCCGCGCAGCTCGTCGCGCTTGCCCATGATCGCGGCTTCCGTCAGCACGCGTGTCGTCTCCTGGAAGGAAGCGGCGGAGATGAACGAATCGGTCGACAGCGACGCCTTGGTGATGCCAAGGAGCATGTTGCGATAGGCCCCGGGCTTCTTGCCGTCTTTCTGTGCTTTCTCGTTTTCCTCGAGCACTTCGGCGCGCTCCACCTGCTCGCCCGGGATGAACGGCGTGTCGCCCGGCTCCTCGATCTCCACGCGCCGGAGCATCTGGCGCACGATCACCTCGATGTGCTTGTCGTTGATCTTCACACCCTGCAGGCGGTAGACGTCCTGCACCTCGTCGATGATGTAGCGGGCGAGCTCCTCGATGCCCAAGAGGCGCAGCAGGTCGTGCGGATCCACCGGGCCGTCGACGATCATCTCGCCCTTGTTCACCACCTGGCCGTCGTGCACCAGCAGATGCTTGTCCTTGGCGATCAGGTACTCATGCTCCTGCTTGTCGAGGTCGGTGATCACCAGGCGCTGCTTGCCCTTCGTGTCCTTGCCGAACGAGACCGTGCCCGTGACCTCCGCGAGGATGCCCGCGTCCTTCGGCGCACGCGCCTCGAAGAGCTCGGCCACGCGCGGCAGACCGCCGGTGATGTCCCGCGTCTTCGACACCTCCTGCGGGATCCGCGCCAGCACGTCGCCCACCTGCACCTGCTGGCCGTCGCGCACGGCGATCACCGCGCCCACCGGGAAGCTGATGTTCACGGCGTGGTCGGTGCCGGCGATGCGTACTTCCTCGCCCGCCTCGTTGATGAGCTTCACGGACGGCCGCTGGCCCTTGCTCGCCGCCGTCGTGCGCCGCTTGGCGTCGATGACGACGAGGGTCGAGAGGCCCGTGACGTCGTCGATCTGCTTGGCGACGGTCGCGCCCTCCTCGACGTGCTCGAACTTCACGGTGCCGGCGTACTCGGTGATGATGGGCCGGTGGTGGGGATCCCAGTTGGCGAGCGTCTTGCCCGCGCGGACCGCATCGCCGTCGGCGACCGAGAGGAGCGCGCCGTACGGCACCTTGTGGCGCTCACGCTCGCGGCCGTTGTCGTCGGTGATGATCACCTCGCCCGAGCGCGAGATGACGATCTTCTCGGCCTTCGCGTTCGACAAATAGCGCATGGTCGCGGTGAAGCGCACCGTGCCAGCCGATTTTGCCTCGACGTGGCTCTGCACCGCGGTCCGCGAGGCAGCGCCGCCGATGTGGAACGTGCGCATGGTGAGCTGCGTGCCGGGCTCGCCGATCGACTGCGCGGCGATCACGCCGATCGCCTCGCCGACGTTGACCAGCGACCCGCGGCCGAGGTCGCGCCCGTAGCACTTGGCGCACACGCCCCATCGGGTTTCACAGGTCAGCGCGGTGCGCACCTTCACCTCGTCGATGCCGACGTTGTCGATCATCTCGACCGACTCCTCGTCGAGCAGCGCGCCTGCCGGATACAGCACATCCTGCGTTTCCGGGTGCAGCAGGTCGTTCGTCAGCACGCGGCCGAGGATGCGCTCCTTCAGCGCCTCCACCACCTCGCCGCCTTCGACGAGCGCCTTCATGGCGAAGCCGTTCTGCGTGCCGCAATCGTCCTCGGTGACCACCAGATCCTGCGTGACGTCGACCAGGCGCCGCGTGAGATAGCCGGAATTGGCCGTCTTCAGCGCGGTGTCGGCGAGGCCCTTCCTCGCGCCGTGCGTCGAGATGAAGTACTGCAGCACGTTCAGGCCTTCGCGGAAGTTCGCCGTGATCGGCGTCTCGATGATCGAGCCATCGGGCTTCGCCATCAGGCCGCGCATGCCGGCGAGCTGGCGGATCTGCGCCGCGGAGCCGCGCGCGCCGGAGTCGGCCATCATGTAGATCGAGTTGAAGGCCTCCTGCTTCACCTTCTTGCCGTGGCGGTTCTCGACCTCTTCCGAGCCGAGCTGGTCCATCATCACCTTGCCGACCTGCTCGCCGCAGCGCGACCAGATGTCGACCACCTTGTTGTAGCGCTCGCCTGCCGTGACGAGGCCCGAGGTGTACTGGATCTCGATCTCCTTCACTTCGGTCTCGGCGGCCTTGATGAGCTCCGGCTTCTGCTCCGGAATGCGCATGTCGTGCACGCCGAACGAGATGCCCGCGCGCGTGGCGATGGTGAAGCCGGCCTGCATCAGCTTGTCGGCGAAGATCACCGTCTCGCGCAGCCCGCAGCGGCGGAACGCGGCGTTGATGACGCGCGTGATCTCCTTTTTCTTGAGCGGCTTGTTCAGCAGCTCGAAGGAGAGCCCCACCGGCAGGATCTCGGAGAGCAGCGCCCGGCCGACGGTCGTCTCATAGCGCGTCACCTTCTCGACAATCTCGCCGTCCTCG
>VBCM01000084.1 GCA_005883675.1 Betaproteobacteria bacterium | reverse complement strand
CTGCTGCTGGTGCATTTGAAGAGAGGCTTTGGGCCGTCCAAGAAAACGGCATGACGCCGCACACCGCGCTCGAGCGCGGCTTAGAACAATTCGCGCTCGACCTTCCGGCGAGTGCCCGCGAGCAACTGCTGCAGTACCAGGCGCTGCTCGTCAAGTGGAACCGCGTTTACAACTTGACTGCAATTCGTGACCCGCTCGGCATGGTGAGCCATCACCTGCTCGATTCGCTTGCCGTGCTGCCCCATCTGTCGTTGCCGGCCGGAGCGCGCGTCGCTGACGCCGGCTCCGGCGCCGGCTTGCCGGGGATACCGCTCGCCTTGGCGAGACCACAATGGCGAGTAGCGCTGATCGAAGCGAACCAGAAGAAGGCCGCATTTCTACGGCAAGCGAGCATTGAGCTCGAGCTGCGCAACGTCGAGGTGCATGAAGGCCGCGCCGAAGCGTGGCGGCCGGCGGAGGCCTTCGCACTTGTCGTCTCGCGCGCCTTTACGAGCCTTGCCGAATTCGTTGCGACATGCCGCCATCTCGTCGCGCCGCGCGGCTTGCTCGCTGCGATGAAAGGCAAACATCCGCGGGCGGAACTCGGCGACCTGCCCGCTGACGTGCGCTGCAAAGCGGTGATCGCACTGAATGTACCGTTCGTCAAAGCCGAGAGGCATCTCGTGCTGTGCGAGCTAGGCCAATGAGCACGACGCGAGTCCTCGCCGTGGTGAATCAGAAAGGTGGAGTTGGCAAGACCACCACGAGCGTGAACCTCGCCGCTGCGCTCGCCCAGGCGAGCCGTCGCGTGCTGCTAATCGATCTCGATCCGCAGGGCAACGCGACCATGGGCAGCGGCGTGGACAAGCGCGCGGCGCCGCGCACCGTCTATCAGGTGCTGCTCGGGCTCTGTGAGCTCACGGCCGCTCGCATGCGAAGCGAGCAGGGTGGCTATGATCTGGTGCCGGCCAATCGCGAGCTCGCCGGCGCGGAAGTTGAGCTGGTGGAGCTGCCCGGACGCGAGTCGCGGCTGAAAGCCGCGCTCGAGCGCGTGCTCGGCGAATACGATTTCGTGCTGATCGACTGCCCGCCGTCGCTCAGCTTGCTCACGGTGAATGCGCTCACCACCGCGCAACGAGTACTCATTCCGATGCAATGCGAGTACTACGCGCTCGAAGGGCTATCGGACCTCGTGGCGACCATCAAGCGGGTGCGCGCGCATTTGAATCCGCAGCTCGAAATTGCAGGACTGCTACGCACGATGTATGACCCGCGAAACGCGCTGTCGCAGCAGGTGTCGCAGCAGCTCGAGGCGCATTTCGGCGACAAGGTTTATCGCACGCTCGTGCCGCGCAATGTACGCCTTGCCGAGGCGCCGAGCTACGGCGTGCCGGCCGTGTTGTGGGACGCGAGCTCCAAGGGCGCGCAAGCGTATCTCGCGCTCGCGAGCGAAATCCTGGGCGCTGCGGCATGAAGGCGAAGGGCCTCGGCCGGGGACTCGATGCGCTGCTGGGGAGCGATGAGCCGCCGCGCGATGCGCTCGCCACGGTCGGTACCGGGGCCATCCGGCCCGGGCGCTACCAGCCGCGAACCCGCATGGATGAGCGCTCGCTCGCCGAGCTGGCCCAGTCCATTCGCTCGCAGGGATTGCTGCAGCCGGTCGTGGTGCGGCCGGTCGATGGCGGCTATGAACTTGTCGCCGGCGAGCGGCGCTGGCGCGCCGCGCAGATGGCGGGGCTCGAGCAGATCCCTGCCGTCGTGCGAGAAGTGCCCGACGAGGCAGCCCTGGTGATGGCGCTCATCGAGAACGTGCAGCGCGAGGATTTGAATCCGATGGAGGAGGCAGCGGCCGTCCAGCGGCTCATCGACGAGTTCAGGATGACCCACGAGCAAGCGGCCGATGCCGTCGGCCGCTCGCGCAGCGCGACGAGCAACCTGCTGCGGCTGCTGAAGCTCGCAAAGCCGGTGCAGGAGATGGTGATGCGTGGGGCGCTCGAGATGGGCCATGCCCGGGCGCTGCTCGCGCTCGACGGCGCGCGCCAGATCGAGCTCGCCTCGCGCATTGCCGCGCGCGAGCTCTCGGTACGCGAGACCGAGGCGCTGGTGCAGCGGCTGCTGCGCGCGCCGGCGCAGCGGCGCCGCAAGCGCACCGACCGCGATCTGGAGCGCCTGGCGGAGGAGCTTTCCGAGCGTCTCGGTACCACCGTTGAGATCCGTCCCTCGCGCAAGGGACGCGGCAAGCTCCTGCTGCATTACTCGAGCCTCGACCATCTCGACCAGCTGCTGAAGCGGCTCAAGTGATGAAGCTTGCGTTATACTTTCGCCCCTTTGCGAGGGGCGAAGACCACCGCGTCATGCTTCGCCACCTGCGCAGACCTGTCCTCACCGTCCTGAAATGGCAACTCCTAGCGATCACGGCGCTTGCGCTGCTCTCTGGCCTCGTTGCCGGCTGGCATGGCGCCCTCTCCGCGGTGGCGGGCGGCGCCATCAGCATCATGGCGGGATTGAGCGCAGCGCTGGTGGCGTCGCTCGGCCGCGCTCGCTCGGCAGGTGCTCTGGTGATGGGCGCACTGCATGCCGAAGCGGTGAAGCTCGGCGTTGCCGTGCTGCTGCTCTGGCTGGTGCTCGCGAACTACGCTCAAGCGGTCGTCGGCGCGCTCATCGCGAGCTTCATCGTCACGCTGATTATCTTTGCAATGGCGTTTTTCGTCCGCGAATACTGATGTTCCGATAAATGGCAGCCGGCAGCGAACTTACTCCTTCGCAGTACATCGAGCATCACCTGGCGTTCTTCACCAAGCCAATCGGCGATGGACCGTTTTGGACCTTGAACGTCGATTCGCTGATCGTATCCATCCTGCTCGGCATCATCGGCGTTGGCTTCATCTGGTGGGTCGTGCGCGGAGCGACCTCGGGCGTGCCAAACAGACGTCAGGCGTTCGTTGAAGTACTCATCGAGTTCGTCGACAACCAAGCAAAAGGGGTCTTTCAGCACGGCGATCGGCACCGCTTTATTGCACCGCTTGCGCTTACCGTCGGTCTATGGGTGCTGCTGATGAACGCAATGGATTTCTTGCCGGCCGATATCGTTGGGCTACTGACACACCACGTCTCGGAACATGGGTTTCGCTACGTGCCGACCGCTGATGTGAACACCACATTCGCGCTGTCCATTTCGGTGTTGGTGTTAAGCATTTACTTCGCTATCGCCGTAAAAGGCTTCGGCGGCTGGCTACATGAACTGTTCTTCGCCCCCTTCGGCACGCATCCGCTACTGATACCGGCGAACTTCCTTTTCCAGATGGTCGAATACATCTCGAAGACACTTTCCCATTCGCTGCGACTCTTTGGGAACATGTACGCGGGCGAGATTTTGTTTTTGCTGCTCTGGATGCTCGCAGCGACCGGCATGGCAGGCGCGATCGCCGGTTCTGTGCTTGCGCTCGGCTGGGCGATCTTTCACGTCTTGATCGTGCTGCTGCAGGCGTACATCTTCATGATGCTGACCATCGTGTACATCTCGATGGCGCACGAGCACCACTGATTTCGTCATTCGCTAACCAGGGAGACCATCGATGGACAAGCTTCAATTGCTCGCTATGGTGCAGGCCTATACCGGCATCGGCGTGGGCCTCATGATTGGCCTCGGTGCCGCGGGCGCCTGCATCGGCGTGGGAATCATGTGCAGCCGCTTCCTGGAAGCGGCCGCGCGTCAGCCAGAGCTCACGAATTCACTGCAAGGTAAGGTCTTCCTGTTGCTCGGTCTGATCGACGCGTCTTTCATCATCGGCCTTGGCATCGCTATGTTCTTCGCGTTCGCCAATCCGCTCGCTACCGCATTCCGCTAAGCAATGAATCTCAACCTCACCCTGATCGCCCAGGCCGTCACATTTGCGGTCTTCATCTGGTTGACGGTGAAATTCATATGGCCATACATGCTGCGCGCGATTGAAACGCGCCAGAAGACCATCGCCGACGGCCTCGCCGCCGCCGAGCAGGGACGCCGCACGCTTGAGCTCTCGACACGCCAAGCGGACGAAGCGATCAAGGAGGCACGCGCGCGCGCGGCTGAGATCCTGGCGCAGGCCGAGAAGCGCTCCGCCCAGGTCATTGAGGAAGCGCGGCAGACGGCCAAGGAGGAAGGCGGCCGCGAGCTCGCCGCCGCCAAGGCGGAAATCGAGCAGGCAGTCACGCGCGCGCGCGAGGAATTGCGCGATCGCGTCGCCTCGTTGGCCGTGGCGGGCGCAGAGAAGATCCTGCGCCGCGAAGTCGACGCCCGCGCGCACGCCGACCTGCTCGAATCGATTAAGCGCCAGCTCTGATGGCCGAGCCGAGCACCGTCGCCCGGCCGTACGCCGAAGCGGCTTTCAATCTCGCCGACGAAGCCGGGGCGCTCCCCCGCTGGTCGGAGATGCTCGCCGCGCTCGCCGCGGTTGCCGCGGATGCGCGCGTGCGCCTGGCGGCAGCTGACCCGCGGCTCTCGGACGCGCAGCGCGCCGGGGTTTTCATCGGCATTCTCGGTGGCCGGCTCACCGGCGAGGCGGAAAATCTCCTGCGCGTGCTGGCGCGCAACGACCGGTTGGAGCTGCTCGCCGAAATTCGCGAGCAGTTCGAGGTGCTGAAGAACGAGCGCGAGGGCGTGGTCGAGGCGAGCGTGCACTCGGCCTTCGAGCTCACCGGCGCCCAGCTCAAGGACATCGTTGCGCGTCTGGAGCAAAAAACCGGCCGCAAGGTGCGTCCGCATGTTTCGGTCGATCGCGAGCTGATCGGCGGCGTCAAGATCGTGCTCGGCGACAAGGTGATCGATGGCTCCGCGCGCGCGCAGCTCGCGGCGCTCGAAGCCGCCCTCAAAGCTTAAGGAGCGTTCATGCAACTCAACCCTTCGGAAATCTCCGAGCTCATCAAGAGTCGCATCCAGAACCTCGATGCCGGCGCGCGCATGCGCACGCAAGGCACCGTGGTGTCGGTCACCGACGGCATCTGCCGCCTCCACGGGCTTTCCGACGTCATGCAGGGCGAGATGCTGGAATTCCCGCGCAACACTTTCGGCCTCGCGCTCAACCTCGAGCGCGACTCGGTCGGCGCGGTGATTCTCGGCGAGTACACGCACATCACCGAGGGCGACACGGTAAAGAGCACCGGCAAGATCCTGTCGGTGCCGATCGGCCCCGAGCTCCTCGGCCGGGTGGTGAATTCGCTCGGCCAGCCGATCGACGGCAAGGGCCCGATCAACGCCAAGCTCACCGACGTCATCGAGAAGGTGGCGCCCGGGGTGATCGCGCGCCAGGGCGTGTCGCAGCCCGTGCAGACGGGCTTGAAGGCGATCGACTCCATGGTGCCGATCGGCCGCGGCCAGCGCGAGCTCATCATCGGCGATCGCCAGACCGGCAAGACAGCGGTGGCGGTCGACACCATCATCAATCAGAAGGGCAAGGACCTCTTCTGCGTCTACGTCGCGATCGGGCAGAAAGCCTCCACCATCGCCAGCGTGCTGCGCAAGCTCGAAGAGCACGGTGCCATGGCGTATACGATCATCGTGGCGGCCTCGGCCTCCGAATCGGCGGCCATGCAGTACATCGCGCCTTACGCGGGCTGCACCATGGGCGAGTACTTCCGCGACCGCGGGCAGGATGCGCTGATCATTTACGACGACCTGACCAAGCAGGCCTGGGCCTATCGCCAGGTCTCGCTGCTCTTGCGCCGCCCGCCGGGCCGCGAAGCCTATCCCGGTGACGTGTTCTACCTGCACTCGCGTCTGCTTGAGCGCGCCGCGCGCGTCAATCCCGAATACATCGAGAAGTCCACTAAGGGCGCGGTCAAGGGCAAGACCGGCTCGCTCACCGCGCTGCCGGTGATCGAGACCCAGGCGGGCGACGTCACGGCGTTCGTGCCGACCAACGTGATCTCGATTACCGATGGGCAGATCTTTTTGGAGACGGACCTCTTCAACGCGGGCATCCGACCCGCCATCAACGCCGGCATCTCCGTGTCGCGCGTCGGCGGCGCGGCGCAGACCAAGATCATGAAGCGCCGCGACACCGGCGGCGGCGTGCGCCTGGCGCTCGCGCAGTACCGCGAGCTCGCCGCGTTCGCGCAGTTCGCGAGCGATCTCGACGAAGCGACGCGCAAGCAGCTCGAGCGCGGCCGCATGGTGACCGAGCTGATGAAGCAGCCTCAGTACCAGCCGCTGCAGGTCTGGGAGATGGCGCTCACGCTCTTCGCCGTGAACAACGGCTACTTCGACGACATCGAGGTGAAGAAGGCGCTCGCCGCCGAGAAGTCGATGCGCGATTACATCAAGGGCAAGTACGGCGCGCTCGTCACTCGCATGGAGGAGAAGAAGGATCTCTCCGCCGAGGACGAAAAGGCGCTGCACGACGCCATCAAGGACTGGAAGAAGAACGGCAGCTTCTGATGCCCGGTACCAAGGAAATCCGGGTGAAGATCCGGAGTGTGCAGAACACCCGGAAGATCACCAAGGCGATGGAGATGGTCGCTGCGTCGAAAATGCGCAAGGCGCAGGAGCGCATGCGCCATTCGCGCCCCTACGGCGAGAAGATCCGCAACGTCGCGGCGCACATCTCGCACGCCAACCCCGAGTACCGCCATCCGTTCCTCGTCGACCGGGACTCGGTCAAGCGCGTCGGCATCATCGTGATCACCACCGACAAGGGCCTATGTGGCGCGCTCAACACCAACCTGCTCCGGCTGGTACTCAACCAGTACAAGGAGTGGCAGGCGCAAGGCGAGGAGATCGAGGTCTGTGCCATCGGCAACAAGGGCTTCGGCTTTATGCAGCGCCTCGCAGCCAAGATCAGCTCGCATGTGGTGCAGCTTGGCGATCGCCCGCAGATGGACAAGCTCATCGGCGCGGTGAAGGTGATGCTCGATGGCTATACATCGGATCGCTTCGACCGGCTGATGCTCGCCTACACGCGCTTCATCAACACGATGAAGCAGGAGCCGGTGATCGAGCAGCTCCTGCCGCTCTCCGGCGAACGGATGGGCGCGCCGGAAACCGTCTGGGATTACCTCTACGAGCCCGAGGCGCGGGCCGTGCTCGACCAGGTGATGACGCGCTACATCGAGGCGCTCATCTACCAGGCGGTGACCGAGAACATGGCCTCCGAGCAGTCGGCGCGCATGGTGGCGATGAAAGCCGCCTCGGACAACGCCGAGACCCTGATCGATGAGCTCACGCTCGTCTACAACAAGAACCGGCAGGCGGGCATCACCAAGGAACTTTCGGAAATCGTCGGCGGCGCGGCCGCCGTATAGGAAGGGCTATGGCACCGACACAAACACAAGAGGGCACCATCGTCCAGTCGATCGGCGCGGTGATCGACATCGAGTTTCCGCGCGAGCACATGCCCAACATCTACGACGCGCTCGTTCTCGAGGAAGCGGGCGACAACCCGCTGGTTGAGAAGGGGCTCACCTTCGAGGTCGAGCAGCAGCTGGGCGACGGTGTCGTGCGTTGCATCGCGCTCGGCTCCTCCGACGGCCTGCGCCGCGGCATGAAGGTGCGCGGTACCGGCGCGGCGATCTCGGTTCCGGTCGGCAAAGGCACGCTGGGTCGCATCATGGATGTGCTCGGCCGCCCCATCGACGAAAAGGGCCCCGTCAAGTCCGACGAGCGCCGCTCGATCCACCAGATCGCGCCGAAGTTCGACGAGCTCTCGCCTTCCGTGGAACTGCTCGAAACGGGCATCAAGGTGATCGACTTGATCTGCCCGTTCGCCAAGGGCGGCAAGATCGGGCTCTTCGGCGGCGCCGGCGTGGGCAAGACGGTGAACATGCTCGAGCTCATCAACAACATCGCCACCAAGCACTCCGGCCTTTCGGTGTTCGCCGGCGTCGGCGAGCGCACCCGCGAAGGCAACGACTTTTACCACGAGATGATCGCCGCGGAAGTGGTGAGGCTCGACAGCCTCGAGGAGTCGAAGGTCGCGATGGTGTTCGGCCAGATGAACGAACCTCCCGGCAACCGGCTGCGCGTCGGGCTCACGGGTCTCACCATGGCGGAGAAATTCCGCGACGAGGGACGCGACATCCTGTTTTTCGTCGACAACATCTACCGCTACACGCTCGCCGGCGTGGAAGTCTCGGCGCTGCTGGGACGCATGCCTTCGGCGGTCGGCTACCAGCCGACGCTTGCCGAGGAGATGGGCAGGCTGCAGGAGCGCATCGTGTCCACCAAGGTGGGGTCCATCACGTCGGTGCAGGCGATCTACGTGCCCGCCGACGACCTCACGGACCCGTCACCGGCGACCACGTTCGCGCACCTCGACGCGACCGTGGTGCTCTCGCGCGACATCGCCTCCCTGGGCATCTACCCGGCCGTGGATCCGCTCGACTCCACGTCGCGGCAGGTCGACCCCAATGTCATCGGCGAGGAGCACTACAGCACCACGCGGGGCGTGCAGGTAGTGCTGCAGCGCTATAAGGAGCTGCGCGACATCATCGCGATTCTCGGCATGGACGAGCTCTCGCCCGAGGACAAGCTTGCCGTGGCGCGGGCACGCAAGATTCAGCGCTTCCTCTCGCAGCCGTTCACCGTGGCGAAGAACTTCACCGGGCAGGAAGGCAAATACGTCGCGCTCAAGGACACGATCAAGGGCTTCAAGATGATCGTCAACGGCGAGTGCGACCAGCTGCCGGAGCAGGCGTTCTACATGGTCGGGCCGATCGAGGAAGCATTCGAGAAGGCGAAGAAGCTCTGATGGCGAACGCCACCATTCATGTCGATGTGGTGAGCGCCGAGGAGTCGATCTACTCCGGCGAAGCGGAGTTCGTCGTGCTGCCCGGCGAAGCGGGCGAGCTCGGCGTCTACCCGCGCCATACGCCGCTCATCACGCGCATCAAGCCGGGCGCGGTGCGCATCACCCCGGCGGGCGGCGGCGAGGAGCAGCTCATCTTCGTCGCCGGCGGCATCCTCGAGGTGCAGCCCAAGCTCATTACCGTGCTCGCGGACACGGCGATCCGCGGCGCGGATCTCGACGAGGCCAAAGCCAACGAAGCGCTCAAGCGCGCGGAGGAAGCGCGCCGCCAGGCGAAGGACAAGCAGGAGATCGCGACCGTCGAAGGCGAGCTCGCGATGCTCGCGGCGCAGCTCGCCGCGATCCGTAAGCTGCGCAAGAAGGCCTGAAGGACTGCGCCGTCGCGCCCGCGGCGACGCCTGTCGTAGGAACGCCGACGGCGTAGTTCCGCGTCGTCATGGCCCGATAGTCCGCCAAGACCATGCTCGGTCTGCAAGGCCGCCGCCCCGGCTTTGAAACAATCGCCAGACCGCACGCAGGAGACTGCATGAAACATATTCTCGATTCCGACTTCCGTTACCGTCCGAGCTTCGATACGGACGTGAAGAAGACGTTTGAGAGGATCCGTCGCCAGCAGCAGCTGGCGAAAGAGCAGCAGGTGAAAGACCGCGAGAGCAAGGCGCAGCCCGAAGTCCAGGTCAAGGTCCTGAAGCTCGATCAGCTCAAGAAGGCGAGCAACACCGTCTAGCAGTCTCCCGTTCCGCCGGCGCCCTTCAGTTATAGTGCGCCGCGCGGTGATCTACGATCTCCTCGTCATTGGCGGCGGCATCAACGGCGCCGGCATCGCGCGCGACGCCGCCGGCCGCGGCTTGGCGACGCTGCTGGTCGAGCGCGGCGACCTTGCCGGCGCGACTTCGTCGGCCTCTTCCAAGCTGATCCACGGCGGCCTGCGCTACCTCGAGCAGCTCGAGTTTCGCCTGGTGGCCGAAGCGCTGGCGGAGCGCGAGATCCTGCTGCGCATTGCCGCCCACCTTGCCTGGCCGCTGCACTTCGTGATGCCGCACGTGCCGGAGCTGCGTCCGCGCTGGATGATCCGCATCGGTCTTTTTCTCTACGATCACCTCGCGCGCCGCTCGGTGCTGCCGGCATCGCAAGTGGTGCGGCTCGACGCGCCACCCTATGCCGCAGGCTTGCAGTCCCGCCTGAAATACGGTTTCGTCTATTCCGACTGCCGCGTCGACGACGCGCGCCTGGTGGTGGCCAATGCGCTCGACGCGCGACGGCGCGGCGCCCGGGTCATGGTGCGTACCGAATGCATGGGCGCGCGGCGCGACGGCGCGCTTTGGCGCGCGCGCCTTTCCAATGGCGAGGAGATCAGCGCCCGCGCTGTGGTCAACGCCGCCGGGCCGTGGGTAAAGCACGTGCTGAACGAGCGCTTGGGGCAGCCGAGCCGCGATGCGGTGCGGCTCGTGAAAGGCAGCCACATCGTGCTGCCCCGGCTCTACGAGGGCGAGCACGCCTTCATCGTGCAGAACGACGACCGGCGCGTCGTCTTCATCATCCCCTTCGAAGATCGCTTCACCCTCGTCGGCACCACCGACGTGCCGGTGAACGACGAGCAGGCGGCCGAGCCAACCGACGAAGAGATGCATTATCTCTGCGCTGCTGCCAGCCGCTACCTGGCGCGCGCAATCGATCCGTCTCAAGTTTGCTGGCGCTACGCCGGCGTCCGGCCACTCTACGACGACGGCAGCGCCGACCCGTCGTCGATCACTCGCGACTACACGCTGCGCCTGGACCACGCGCAGGGCGCGCCACCGGTGCTTTCCGTCTTCGGCGGCAAGATCACCACGTACCGCCGGCTGGCTGAGCAAGCGCTGAAAAAGTTGGCGCCTTACTTTCCGCAGATGAAACGGCCCTGGACAGCCGCCGCGGCGCTGCCGGGCAGCGAGTTCGCGAGCCGCGCCGCCGCGCAGCAGGAGATTTTCGCGCGCTACCACACGCTGCCTGAGCCGCTGGTACGCGCCGTGTTTCGCCGTCATGGTTCCGAGACTCCTGGCGTGCTCGGTGACGGGCGCCTGGGCGAGGACTATGGCGGCGGCCTGACGGAGCGCGAGCTCGGCTACTTCCTCGAGCACGAATGGGCGCGCTCGGCCGATGATGTGCTGTGGCGGCGCACGAAGTGTGGCCTGCACATGAACGACGCGCAGCGCCGTCGCGTCGCCGAGGTGATCGGCCGGTGAAGCCGCTGGCCGAGCTCGATGCGCGTGGCGTACGGGCGCTGCTCTTCGACCTCGACGACACACTGAGCACCGCGGGCCGGATCACGGCGCAGGCCTATGGCGCGCTCGAGCGCCTGCACGCGGCTGGCACGCGCACCGTCGCGGTGACCGGCCGGCCCGCGGGCTGGTGCGACCATGTCGCGCGCATGTGGCCGGTGGACGCCGTCGTCGGCGAGAACGGCGCGTTCTATTTCCGCCATGCCGGCGGCCGCCTACGGCGCGAGTACCAGGAAGCGCCCGAGCGACGAGCGCGCCACCGCGAGCGCCTCGCGCAAATCGCAAGGCAGATCATCGCCGCCGTCCCCGGATGCGCGATCGCCGCGGATCAGGCGTACCGGGAGACGGACCTCGCCATCGACTATTGCGAGGACGTCGCGCCCTTGCCGCTCGGCGAGGCCGAGCGCATCGCCGCCCTGATGCGCTCGGCGGGGCTGCACGCCAAGGTGAGCTCGATCCATGTCAACGGCTGGTTCGGCGACTATGACAAGCTCGCCATGACCCGGCGCCTTTTCCAGCAGGAATTCGGCATCGTTCTCGAGCGCGAGCGCGCCGCCGTGCTCTACGTCGGCGACTCGCCGAACGACGCGCCGATGTTCGAGTTCTTTCCGCGCTCGGTGGGCGTGGCCAACGTGCGCCGCTTCGGCGCGCTGCTTGCCACGGCGCCGAAATACATCACCGTGGCGAGCTCAGGCGCCGGGTTTGCGGAGCTGGTCGCGCACCTGCTCGCCGCATGATGCCGTGGGCCGCGTATCTCGGCATTGGCGCGCTCGTCGGCTTCGCCGCCGGGCTGCTCGGCATCGGCGGCGGCGTCGTCATGGTGCCGCTTCTGGTGCTCGTTTTCACCGCGCAGGGGCTGCCGCCGGACCATGTGCTTCACGTGGCGCTCGGCACGGCGATGGCGGCGATGGTGTTCACCTCCGTGGCAAGCATGCGGGCGCACCACGCACATGGCGCCGTCGATTGGCGCATTGCGCGCGCCATGTCGCCCGGGATTCTCGCCGGCTCCTTCGCTGCGGCGCTCGTCGCCGGGCTCATTCCCACCCGGCCGCTCGCGCTGCTGTTCACGGCGTTCGTCTTCTACGCGGCGACGCAGATCCTGCTCGATCTCAAGCCGTCGTCGACGCGCGAGTTGCCGGGCACCGGCGGCATCTTTGCTGCCGGCGCGGTGATTGGCGCCGTTTCGAGCCTGCTCGCGGCAGGCGGCGCGTTCCTCACCATTCCGTTTCTCGCATGGTGCAAGGTGCCGTTGCGGCGCGCGATCGGCACGGCCGCAGCGAACGGGTTTCCGATCGCCGTTGCCGGCACAGTGGGCTACATGCTGCACGGCATGCGGGTCCCCGGCCTGCCGGCGCCCAGCATCGGCTACGTTTACCTGCCGGCGCTCGCCGTCGTGGTCGTCACCAGCATGCTCGCTGCGCCCCTCGGCGCGCGTCTCGCCCATCGGCTGCCGATAAAGCAGTTGCGCACGCTGTTTGCGCTCTTGCTCTACGGCTTCGCGGTGCGCATGCTCTTCGGCCTCTGGTGATTCACAGCTCCGTCCGGCGATTGCCTCACTACGGCGCTAAACTCCGCCCTTTCAGCGCTCGCGCAAGCCGTGGCCGGCCCCCTTTCACACATCCGGGTTCTCGATCTCTCGCGCGTGCTCGCAGGCCCGTGGGCGAGCCAGAACATGGCCGACCTCGGCGCCGAGGTGATCAAGATCGAGCGCCCGGGAACAGGCGACGACTCGCGCGCATTCGGCCCGCCGTGGGTCAAGGATGGCGCCGGCCGCGAGACCAAGGACTCGGCTTATTACACCTCCGCCAACCGCGGCAAGAAGTCGGTGACGCTCAACATCGCGGTGCCGGAAGGCCAGGCGATCGCGCGCGAAATCGCCAAGAGCGCCGACGTCCTCATCGAGAACTACAAGTACGGCGACCTCGCGCGCTATGGGCTCGGGTATGAGCAGTTACGCGAGCTCAACGCGCGGCTCATCTACTGCTCGGTCACCGGCTTCGGCCACACCGGCCCCTATCGCGAACGGCCGGGCTATGACTTCATGATCCAGGGCATGGGCGGGATGATGAGCGTCACCGGCGAGCCCGACGACGCGCCCGGCGGCGGGCCGCAGCGCGCCGGCGTGCCGATCGCCGACATCATCACAGGGATGTACGCCTCGATCGCCATTTGCGCCGCGCTCGCCAATCGCGAGCGCACCGGCAAAGGACAGCACCTCGATCTGGCACTGCTCGATTCGCAGATCGCGCTCCTCGCCTATCAGAACACCAACTACTTCTCGACGGGCCTGCCGCCCAAGCGAATCGGCAACCTGCATCCGAACATCGTGCCCTATCAGCCGTTCCGTGCCGCCGACGGCGACGTGATCCTCGCTTGCGGCAATGACAACCTGTACCGCAAATTCTGCGACGCCGCCGGTTGCCCGGAGCTCGCCCGCGATCCGCGCTTCGCGACCAACGGCAAGCGCGTCGAGAACCGCGCGGAGCTCACGCGGCTCCTCGCCGCCGTCTTTCGCAAGCGCACGAAGCGTGAATGGCTCGAGCTGCTGGAGGCGGCTGGCGTGCCGAACGGCCCGATCAACGACGTGGCGCAGGTTTTCGAAGAGCCGCAGGTCAAGGTGCGCCGCGTGCGCATCGAGCTCGAGCACAGCGCGGGCGCGCTGCTGCCGCTCGTGGCGAGCCCGATGCGTTTTTCCGAAACGCCGCTCGAATACCGGCTGGCACCGCCGCTCCTGGGCGAGCACACCGAAGAAGTCTTGCGCGGGCTGCTCGGCAAGAGCGATACCGAAATCGCGCGCCTGCGCGCCGCCAAGGTGATATAGGATATTTGACAGGAGGAGGACCATGACCCGCATTGAGCAGGCTTTGCTGGCGAGCGCGCTCGCCATCGCCACGAGCGCTTACGCCGCGCCCACCACGCTGCGCGCTTCGCACCAGTTTCCCGGCGGCCGCGGCGACGTGCGCGACGAGATGGTGCAGATCGTGGCGCGCGAAGCCAAGGCGGCCAACGTCGACCTGGAAATACAGGTTTATCCGGGCGCGTCGCTCTTCAAGCCGAACGAGCAATGGAACGCGCTCGTCAACGGCCAGCTCGACATCTCGTCCTTCCCGCTCGACTACGCGAGCGGCAAGCAGCGCGCCTTTGGCGCGACGCTCATGCCGGCGCTCGTTCGCAGCCACGAGCGCGCGCAGCGCCTCAACAGCTCGCCGTTCATGAAGGACATCAAGACGCAGATCGACAAGGCGGGCGTCGTCGTGCTCGCGGACGCGTGGCTCGCGGGCGCCATCGCCTCCAAGCGCACCTGCATTCGCAAGCCCGACGACATCAAAGGGCAGAAGGTGCGCTCGGCCGGGCCGACCTTCGCCGCCATGTGGCAGGCCGCCGGCGCCTCCATCGTCTCGATCCCGTCGAACGAGGTGTACAACGCGCTGCAGACGGGCGTCGCCGATGCCACCGACACGAGCTCGGGCAGCTTCGTCTCCTTCCGCATCTACGAGCAGGTGAAGTGCCTCACCGCGCCGGGCGACAACGCCCTGTGGTTCATGTACGAGCCGGTGCTGATGTCCAAGAAGACCTTCAACCGGCTGAACAAGAATCAGCAGGACGTGCTCCTGCAGGCGGGCAAGAAGTCGCAGCAGTTCTTCGCCGATAAGGCGAAGGGCCTCGACGACGAGATGGTCAAGGTGTTCAAGGACCACAACGTCGAGGTCGTGACCATGACGCCGCAGGAGTACGACCAGTGGGTCAAGGTCGCGGAGAAAAGCTCCTACGCCGAGTTCGCCAAGGAAGTGCCCAACGGCAAGAAACTGATCGACGAAGCGCTGAGCGTCAAGTAGTCCCCTGGACGCCTACGTCCGCGCCGTCCGGCGGCTGTCGCAGCTCTGCGGCATCGTCGCCGCCGCGCTGATCGCGCTTGGTGTGGTCGTGGTGTGCGAGATGGTGTTCGTGCGCTACGTGCTCAACCAGAACACCATCTGGCAGACCGACTTCGTCACTTGGAGCCTGGTCGCGGCGACGTTCATCGGCAGCCCTTATCTGCTGCTGACGCGCGGGCATGTGAACGTCGATGTGCTGCCGTTGCATCTCCGCCCGCGGGCGCGCTGGTGGCTCGCGCTCGCCTCGATCGTCATGTCGCTCGCCTTCTGCATCGTGCTCGCAGTGCTCACGTCGCGCTTCTGGCTCGAGGCATGGGAGCAGCGCTGGGTGTCGGACACGATGTGGCGTGCACGTCTGTGGATTCCGTATAGCTCGATGCCCATCGGCCTCGGCATCCTCGTGCTCCAGTACATTGCCGACCTGTATGCGCTGGTGAGCGGCCGCGCGCCACCATTCGGGATCAAGTCGTGAGCCCGACGACCCAAGGCGCGATCGTGCTCATCGCCACGCTCGCGGTGTTGCTCTCCGGCGCGCCGGTCGCGTTCGGGCTGGGCGCGCTGTCCATCGTCTTTTTGCTCTTGTTTCAAGGCTTCGACTCGCTCCAGGTGGTCGCCGAGACGTTCTACGCCGGGCTGAACGACTTCACGCTGGTCTCCATTCCGATGTTCGTGATGATGGGCGCAGCGATCGGATCGTCGCCTGCGGGCAAGGACCTCTACGAAGCGCTCGATCGCTGGCTCTACCGGCTTCCGGGAGGCCTGGCGCTTTCCAACATCGGCGCCTGCGCGGTGTTCGCAGCGCTGACGGGCTCTTCGCCGGCATGCTGTGCAGCCATCGGCAAGATGGGGATCCCGGAGATGCGCCGCCGCGGTTACCCGGACGAGATCGCCACCGGCTCGATCTGCGCGGGCGGAACGCTCGGTATTCTCATCCCGCCTTCGATCACCTTCATTCTCTATGGCATCGCCACGGAGACATCGATCGGGCGGCTGTTCCTCGCCGGGGTGATGCCTGGCTTGCTGCTCACCTTGCTTTTCATGGCGTGGACCATGTTCACGCTCTGGCAGCGCGGTTTCCGGTCGCACGCGATCGACTTCCGCTACAGCTGGAAGGAGAAGTTCCACTCGATTCCCAAGGTGGCACCGTTCATCATCATCATCGTCGGAGTGATGTACGTGCTGTACGGCGGCGTCGCCACGCCGTCGGAAGCGGCCGGCGTTGGCGCGGCGCTCTGCGTGATCCTCGCGGTACTGATCTACCGCATGTGGCAGCCGCGCGACTGGTGGCAGATCCTGCGCGACACGACCCGCGAGTCGGTGATGATCCTGATGATCATCGCGGCCGCGGTGCTCTTCGGCTACATGCTGACGTCGCTCTATCTCACCCAGACGCTCGCCCAGGCAATCGCCGACATGCACGTCAACCGCTGGGTACTGATGGCGCTCATCAATGTGTTTCTGCTCGTCTGCGGGTTTTTCATTCCACCGGCAGCGATCATTCTGATGACGAGCCCGATCCTGCTGCCTATCATTAGGGCCGCGGGCTTCGATCCTGTGTGGTTCGGCGTGATCGTGACGATCAACATGGAGATCGGTCTCATCCACCCGCCGGTCGGGCTGAACATCTACATTGTCAATTCGATCGCCCCGGATGTGCCGCTCATGAAAGTGATCTGGGGCACGATCCCGTACGTGCTCTGCATGTTCCTCGCGATCATCATCCTCTGCGTATTCCCGGAAATCGCGACCTGGCTGCCGGACACGCTGATGGGGCCGGTGAGGACTAAGTAGCCTTCGTTCGCAGGCGCTCCCAGGCCGCGGAAATAACGGGCCAGAAGAGCAGCACCAGCGCGAGCGTCGTGATCGAGCCGACGAGCCCGTTCGACCAGAAGACGCGCAGGTCGCCGCCCGCGCCGATCATCGAGAGGCGAAACGCGTCCTCGGCGCGGTTGCCGAGCACGAGCGCGAGCGTGAACGGCGCAAGGGGAATGCCGATCTTCTTGAACACGTAGCCGACCACCCCGAAGAGCAGCATCAGCCAGATGTCGAACATCGCGTTCTGGATGGCATAGGCGCCGATCGCGCACGACACCACGATCATCGGCGCGATCGCCGCGAACGGCACGCGCAGCACGGCGGCGAAGACGGGCACCGTGGTGAGCACGAGGACGAGGCCGACGACGTTGCCGAGATACATCGACGCGATGAGGCCCCAGACGAAGTTCTTGTGCTCGACGAAGAGCAGCGGACCGGGATTGAGGCCCCAGACCATGAGCCCGCCGAGCAGGATCGCCGCGGTGCCGGAGCCCGGGATGCCGAGCGCCAGCATGGGCAGAAGTGCGGAGGTGCCCGAAGCATGCGCGGCGGTCTCCGGTGCGAACACGCCCTCGATGCGGCCCTTGCCGAACGATTCCTTGTCGTCGGAGAAGCGCTTGGCGAGGTTGTAGCCCATAAACGAGGCGGCGATGGCGCCGCCCGGGGTGATGCCGAGCCAGCAGCCGATGGCGGAAGAGCGCAGCAGCGTCACCCAATAGCGCGGCATCTCCTTCCACACTTTGAGCACCACGCGCAGGCTGATGGCGGCTGCGTGCCCGCGCAGGGCGAGGCGCTCCTCCATGGTGAGCAGGATTTCGCTGATGCCGAAAAGCCCGATCACCGCGACCAGGAAGTTGATGCCCCGGTAGAGCTCGCTCCAGCCGAACACCATGCGCAGTTGGCCCGAGACCGTGTCCATGCCGACGCCGGCGAGCAGCAGCCCGAGCGTCATGGAGATGATGGTCTTGTGCTTCTCCTCGCGGCCCAAGCCGACGAACGAGCAGAAGGTAAGTAAATAGACGGCGAAGAATTCAGGCGGCCCGAAGCGCAGCGCAAACGACGCGATGCCGGGGGCGAGGAAGGTGATGAGCAGCACCGCGACGAGCGAGCCGATGAACGACGAGGTGAACGCGGCCGTCAGCGCCTCGGCCGCGCGCCCCTGCTGCGCCATCGGATAGCCGTCGAAGGTGGTGGCGACCGACCAGGCCTCGCCCGGGATGTTGAAGAGGATCG